>NZ_JBNNML010000003.1:0-533492 GCF_050272735.1 Peribacillus sp. NPDC046944 | reverse complement strand
AGAGACCCAAGCTCTTAATCTTGAGCAAAATTCCAAGAAAATATCAAAAGGGATTCGGAATGAAACCATTCCGAACCCCTTTTGTCTACAAACTGAGCACTCCATAAGAGTGCCTTTAACTTCATTCATTTTCCATCTTCGAATATATAAGAAAGGACTTTTAAGGCTTGGTTCACCGATTCGACTGTGACGCTTGCTTTTTCAGATAATTCTTTTAGCGCGTGGTGATGGGATTCTGGGCGGATCAAGATAAGTGGTTTGCCAAGTGAGACCGCGGTGCTTGCATCCATGGCAGTATTCCACTGCTTATATTTCTCTCCAAATAGGGCAACGACAAGGTCAGCTTGCTTCATCAAAAGACCTGTACGCAAATTATTGATTTGAGAAGCTGCCATATCCTTTAAAACGGGGGTCGGCTGTTTCCCCAGAATATCTTCCCCGATATTATCGGAGCGTTCATGATTTTCCATTGGGCCGACAAATTCTAAAGGAAGCTTTAAAGCGGCCGCCTTCTCTTTTAATTCACTTCTCCAATTTGAATGGATTTCTCCAGCCAGGTAAACCGTTACTTTCATGATGATCCTCCTTATTATCTAATTTGCTTACATTGTATCATGTTTTAAGAAAATGGATGGATTTCATAAATTAGGATATAAGTAAAGACAAGAGGGTAACGGTAGATTGTTGAAAAGGAGGAGGAATTCTTGAAGGTCCCACCCCAAAAAAAAATTCTGATCGTCTTTTTGATGAGCATCCTGGCAGTCGGTTGTTCAGGCATTGAAAGGCAGGTGGATAAGGCCGTGACAGCAACGGTTTCCGCTTTTCGGGATGAAGCGCCGCAACCGAATACAAAAGTGGGGCTTATAAAGGTGTATCTGCCTAAAAATTTCAAGATAGAAGAGGAACATGAGAATAACTTGATCCTGAAAAGTGGTCAACAGGCTTATATATTATTTGTCAATCCAAATGAAAACAGCGAAAGCTCGCAACTATTTTTGACGGCAAAGGAGCAGAAAACTCATTATTTGACACTGGAATCCTTTCAGAATGATGATAAGTTCGGTTTTATTTCCATCATGGAATTATCGGAAGAGAAATATGAGCTTTCCGTAGGAAGCGGCGGGGTCAAGCTCACAACCAAGACGGGGAAAGAGGATTTAAAGGATGAGGCGGAGAAAATGATGGAAATCGTTTCTTCCGTTCCACAGAGGTGAAAGAAGGTCCGGCGTACCCATACCGGACCTTTTGTGCTCTCTATTACAATCCGTATTGATGGTTGATTGAAGCGGAGTCTGGTATGATGGAATTATAAAATAACTAGATGGATTTCATAAGAGCTGGAGGAATAATAAGATGGAAAACTTACAAACTGTTGAACAATACGATGCATTAAAAAATGAAGGAAAACATATTTTCCTTTTCTCGGCAACATGGTGTGGCGATTGCCGAGTGATTGAACCAATCCTACCGGAAATAGAAGCGAAGTTCCCTGAATTCACGTTCATTCATGTAGATCGCGATAAATTCATCGATGTATGCGCTGCTAATGATGTTTTTGGAATTCCTAGCTTCATCGGATATGAAAACGGTAAAGAGCTAGGCAGATATGTGAGCAGGGACCGTAAAACACAAGAACAGATTGAAGAATTCATTTCATCATTATAATGAAAGGTCCCCTTCTTTAGGGGATTTTTCAATGGATAGGAGGGTCAGCCATGAAAATGGATAGCATAAAGCTGAAGAACATATTAAAAGAACGCTTAGCGGATGAAAATCGTACGTTCAAATTCGATAGCCAGAAGGACACGTTACGGATCGAAAATATAAAGACCGGTAAAGGCATCACGGTTGAACTTCCACCGGTGCTTGCAAATTACGAAAATATCCAAGAAAAAGCCATTGATGAAGTCATCTATTACGTAGATGAGGCACTGAATGTAATGGGGGAAGAACATAGCATGGAGGGCAAGGAGAAATTCATTTTTCCTGTGATCCGTTCGACTTCTTTTCCAATGGAGGCAGAAGAGGGCAATCCCTTTTTGTTCGACGACCATACGGCGGAAACACGTGTCTTTTATGCGTTGGATTTGGGCAAGACCTACCGTTTGATCGATGAGAAAATGCTCAAGCGCGAAGACTGGCAGGGAGATAGGATCCGGGAGATTGCCCGTTTCAACGTCCGCTCCCTCTCGACTAAATTGAAGTCGGATATCGTAGCGGGGAACACCTTTTATTTCTTGAATACAAATGATGGCTATGATGCGAGCCGGATTCTTAATGAATCATGGCTTCGTGAAATGAAGGAAAAGATATCGGGGACCATGGCAGTGGCCATTCCTCATCAAGATGTCATCATCATTGCCGATGTGCAAAATGATACTGGCTATGATGTACTCGCACAAATGGCGATGAGCTTTTTCGCCAGTGGCCACGTACCGATTACGGCGTTATCTTTCCTTTATGAGGAAGATGAGCTAGAGCCGGTCTTCATTATGGGTAAAAATAAAAAGCGTGAACAATAAGTAAGCGGATGGATGAATAATGATAGGGCTCCTGTCTCTTTGGATGGATTTCCAAACTCGGCAGGGGCTTATTTTGTTATACCCTAGGGAATATAATATTTTGTATTAAAACTTAATCTCATTGTAAACTCTGTTTAACAGAGGTGTTTTAATTAAATAGTAGACTATATAATTAGAACGTGTTTAAACTCATATGAAAAGGGGTTTAAATAGGTTAAGAGTTATGTGAAATTGGGATGATTCCTGCAGAAATTTGCAAAAAACTACATATATATCCCTATTAACCTTAATTTCTCTCGATATTTCAAAAAATACTGGTAGAATTAGTTACATAATTACAGATAGTAGAAAGAGTGATAGGTTTGAAGTGGCTAAATAAAATGAAAAAGTGGTTCCAAGCAGAGGAAATTATTGAGATTGAAGAAATAATAATAGATGAACCGATCGATAAAGAGACTTTAAAGAAGATGGACTTTTCTAAACTTCCCAAGACAAAGAAGGAAGAAATCGAAGCATACAATCAAACGGTGGCAAAAATGTCCCAAACGAAAGATCCGGATACGAAGATCTTGTTTCAATATCCAAAAGGGGAATTTAAATTCCCTCTGATACCTGATAAGGAACAACGTGTGAGAAAGCCTAGGGAAAAGAGAAGAGAGGAGCGGGAGCATAAACAGGATACGGAATCTTATGAATCCAAAAGGCCTAAGCAGAGTCCCGAGCAGAAACGGAAGAACGCTGAACGGATCGCTACTCAAAAGATCCTGCCATCCAATACCCCATTCCGACCGACGGAAATCCCCTCACCTGTTTATGGGTTTCGGCGACCGGAAAAAAAAGTGGTCAAATCGGTCGAATTTGAATTAGAGAGCAAATTTCCTGTTCTTAAAAAAGAAGAGCCTGAGGTTCCAACGATTATTCCGAACGAGGTAAAGGAAGAGGTTTATGAGGAATTGACCCGTGAACCTTCCGTTCTTGTACCAGAACAGATAGAGGAAAAAAAAGAAGAAGCCATTTCCGAGGTTCCTGCCTATATGCGCCGGAATGAGGATACGGACCCCAAGGCGGCGACAAGTGAACAGGAACCAGTTGCTTCAGAATTTCCGGTAGACCAAGAAGTTGAAGAGCAAGAAACGGAGCAAGTGGAATTTGGGCAGGAAGTGGCGGTCGGGATAATGGAAGCCGTTGAACCTACTGTCGTTCCAGCCGAAGAAGGTAAGCCTGAGGCCCCGGCATATATCGCCGAGGATCCTGTTGATCCCGAAGTCCTTGATCAGGGGACGGAACCGAAAACCGAGGAATCGCCTAAACGCCCGAAAAAGCATATCCCCTTTAATGTCATGATGTTAAAGCAGGATAAAGAAAAGGCTACATTCCTAAATCCTTTTAAAGCGGAAAAAAAAAGCCCTGAAATCGAAAGGGGAGTAGTGGCTGTTGAAACGAGACCCACTGAAAAGCCTGTAACATCATGGACTACGTTGGAAAGCGAACCCATTCCCGTTGCTACAGGAGTGCAGGTTGAGGAAGAAGCCATTCAAGAACGGATGGATACACCTGAACCACAAAGGGCTGAGGAAGTTCGGTATGAACCCGTAACTCCTTCGCTACCTGAGCACGAGAAACAATCGCATTTCGAGACGAACGAGGTTCCCATTTCTCCGGTTATTCCAGAAGCGGAAGTTGTTGAACATGAAGAAAAACGGGAGGTTGCTGTTCCAGAGCCTATGGAAGCAGCCCATCCCGTCAGTACGGGACTAGTCGATTCTGTAGAAGATGAGGAAAATCCGTATTATGTATTTCCAAAGATCGAGTTATTGACTCCTCCCACATATGCCGAACATGATGATGAGTGGCTCGAAGAACAGACCGTATTGCTGGACGAGACACTGAAAAACTTCAATGTCCGGGCAAAAGTCGTGAACGTGACGCAAGGTCCGGCGGTCACTCGTTTCGAGGTCCATCCTGAACCGGGTGTGAAAGTGAATAAAGTGACGAACCTCATGGATGATATCAAGTTAAGTCTGGCGGCTCAGGATATGCGAATGGAAGCTCCCATTCCAGGTAAGCATACCATCGGCATTGAAATTCCGAATCGGAAGAGCAAGCCTGTATTTTTGCGTGAGGTTTTGGAGAGTACTGAGTTTCAAGAGCATGAATCACCGCTCGCTGTTGCGCTGGGACTAGATATTTCAGGCCAGCCGATCATCACCGATTTAAGAAAGATGCCGCATGGCCTGATTGCGGGGCAAACGGGATCGGGAAAAAGCGTGTGCATCAATACGATGTTGGTTAGTTTACTGTATAAAGCAACGCCTCAGGAACTGAAATTGATGTTGATTGATCCAAAAATGGTTGAGCTTGCTCCATATAACCAAATTCCCCATTTGGTCAGTCCGGTCATCACTGATGTGAAAGCTGCCACTGCGGCCTTGAAATGGGCAGTGGAGGAAATGGAACGCCGCTATGAACTATTTGTCCATGCAGGAGTTAGGGATATCAGCCGTTTTAATGACCAGGCTGAAAAAGCCGGCCAATATTCCAATAAGCTGCCATATATCTTGGTAATCATTGACGAATTGGCCGATTTAATGATGATGTCCCCGGCAGATGTCGAGGAAGCGATTTGCCGCATCGCTCAAAAGGCCCGTGCTTGTGGCATTCACTTAATTGTGGCGACACAGCGTCCGTCCGTGGATGTTATCACTGGTTTAATCAAGGCGAATATCCCGACTCGAATCGCTTTTTCCGTTTCATCCCAAGTCGACTCGCGAACCATCATTGATAGCGGTGGGGCAGAGAAACTGTTAGGAAAAGGGGATATGTTGTTTGCGGAAAACGGTTCATCAAAAACGGTCCGTCTGCAAGGGACTTTTGTAAGCGATGAAGAAATCGATCAAGTGGTCAATCATGTGAAACTGGAACAGAAGCCAAAATATTTATTTGAACAAGAAGATTTGTTGAATCGTGCCCAAGTGACGGAAGAAGCGGACGAGTTATTCTTTGAGGCATGTGAATTCGTCGTTCATCAGCAGGCCGCTTCGGCTTCTAGTGTCCAAAGGCGTTTCCGAGTAGGATACAACCGTGCAGCTCGTCTGATAGAAATGATGGAACAGCAGGGCGTCGTTTCTGAATCGAGGGGAAGCAGGCCACGGGATGTACTGATTACCGAGGAAGAACTTGAATTTTTACACGTAAATTAAGAGAACCTATACTAGGGTTCTGTATATAATGTGAAGGGCGAGATATAAATTCTAAAGCGAATGGAATAGAAAAGCCAATGATTTGATAAAATGGCATCTCCCTGACATGGATGTATGAATAAAAAGGTGATATAATATATTTTTGTCGATGAATAAATAAAAAGTACGTATAAAAACCTAGGCGAAAAGTACAATTCGAGCAAGTTTTCGTAATGAAAAAACAAATAAACATGACGTCATATACTGTCATACAGATAGACGATTGGTGGAGGTTCGTTATATGACTGCTTACCATTTTGTGGGTATCAAAGGTTCGGGAATGAGTGCGCTTGCTCAAATATTGCATGATATGAATATTCAAGTGCAAGGTTCCGACTATGAAAAAGAATTCTTTACACAAATAGCGTTAGAAAAAGCTGGGATAAAAATCCTTCCTTTCAACGAGGAAAACATTCAGCCTGGAATGACCATCATTGCAGGTAATGCGTTCCCGGATACCCATCCGGAAATCGTGAAAGCAATGGAACTTGGTTTACCAGTGATACGTTATCACCGTTTTCTTGGTGATTTCATGAAGACCTTTACAAGTGTTGCCGTTACCGGGGCACATGGTAAAACGTCGACTACAGGCTTGCTGGCCCATGTCATGGGTGGTGCCAAACCAACATCCTATCTGATTGGGGATGGAACTGGAAAAGGAATCGTGGATTCTACTTACTTCGTATTTGAAGCATGTGAATACCGCCGTCACTTCCTTTCTTATTATCCTGATTATGCAATCATGACGAATATTGACTTCGATCATCCAGATTACTATGCCAATGTGGAAGACGTGTTCGAGGCATTCCAAACGATGGCCCTACAAGTCAATAAAGGGATCATTGCATGCGGGGACGACGAGCATTTACCGCATATTCAAGCAAAAGTACCGGTCATTTTTTACGGATTTGCGGAAGGAAACGATTTTCAAGCGAAAAATGTTTCCGTCACTCCGGAGGGAACGACATTTGATGTGAATGTGAGAAACACGTATTACGATACTTTCTCCATTCCGACTTTTGGCAAGCATAGTGTGTTGAATGCTTTAGGTGTCATTGCACTGTGTAAATATGAAAACCTGGATACGGAAGCCGTGAAGGCTCAGTTACTCACTTTTGAAGGCGTAAAACGCCGGTTCTCCGAAAAGGAAATGGAGAGTCAAATCATCATTGATGATTATGCCCATCATCCTACAGAGATTTCAGCAACCATTGACTCAGCGCGTCAAAAATATCCAGAGCGTGAAATAGTAGCGGTCTTCCAACCGCATACTTTCTCAAGAACGCAAGCATTCCTGGATGAGTTTGCCGACAGCCTGAATCTAGCCGATAAAGTATACTTATGTGAAATCTTTGGATCTGCCCGTGAACATCATGGAAAACTATCGATTGAAGATCTTCAGGAGAAAATTCCTGGTGCCGAGCTTATTACAGAGGAAACAACAACGCAATTACAAAAACATAAAAACAGTGTAGTCCTATTCATGGGTGCAGGGGATATTCAAAAATTCCAGGCTGCTTATGAGGAGTCGCTGCAAGTTAAATGAAAAATGACCAACCCATAAATGGGTTGGTCATTTTTTATGGAATCACAAGCATGATCTGCTTGAAGTAGGTCATTTTAAATTTTCTGGATTTAATGATTCAAGTTCAGGTAGAACAAAGCGTCCATCTTTTCGGATCAGCACATCGTCAAAGTAAATTTCCCCACCGCCGTATTCAGGGCGCTGGATATTGACTAAGTCCCAGTGAATACTCGAATGGTTGCCATTAAAGGCTTCATCATAACATTGTCCAGGGGTGAAGTGAAAACTTCCATCAATTTTCTCATCAAAGAGGATATCTTGCATCGGATGTAGAATATAAGGATTTACACCGATAGCAAATTCACCGACATAACGGGCGCCTTCATCTGTATCAAAGATTTTGTTGATGCGTTCAGTATCATTGGCCACCGCCTCAACAATTTTTCCATCCTTGAATGTTAACTTCACGTTTTCGAAAGTAAAGCCCTGATAAGGAGATGGAGTATTGTAAGAAATGACCCCATTAATCGAGTCCTTAACAGGTGCTGTGTACACCTCACCATCAGGAATATTCAGTTCACCTGCACATTTGATGGCTTTAATGTCCTTGATGGAGAAAGATAAGTCTGTCCCGGGACCAGTTAAGCGGACTTTATCGGTCTTATCCATCAAATCAACAAGGCTATCCATGGCTACGCTCATTTTTCCATAATCGAGATTGCAGACTTCGAAATAGAAATCTTCGAAAGCTTCTATACTCATTTTGGCTAATTGAGCCATAGAATTCGTCGGGTAACGGAGCACGACCCATTTCGTTTTAGGAACGCGGATATTTCTATGTACTTTTCCGATCGTTTGACCATGAATCGCCATTTTGTCTGCGGGCACATCGGATTGCTCATTGATATTATCTCCGGCACGAAGCCCGATATATGCATCCATCTGGCTCATCACGTTCGCTTCGAATTCACCCATCATCTTGTATTGTTCTTCCTGTGCACCCATTAATAAGGCGCGATCCACTTGATGGTCCTTTAAGAGGACGAATGGGTACCCATCAGCTGCATACGCTTCTTTTACAAGGGCGTTGACCAGTTCGCGTTGCAATCCAAAGTTTTCTATCAAGAGTTTTTCACCCTTTTGGAGTTTCACTGAATAATTTATCAGATTATGTGCAAGTATCTCGATTCTAGGATCTTTCATGTAGAATACCTCCAATATTTAGTTTTATTATTCTATCATACCTGATTAGCTGTAGAAATTTCATCCATTGGTCTCAATTAGTCGAAATTTTCCGCTATCAATATTTCCAAAACAGGTATAGATAGGGTATATTCACAAATTAAATACGTTTATAATAACGGGGAAGGGGTAATTAATAACTAAACAGTTACTAAATATGTCGATTTTTTTTCGGAGGTGTTCCAATGGAGATCATATTATACGTAAGTGCTGCAGTGGCAGCAATCGCTTTCCTGGTCCTTGTTATCTTCTTAACAAAGGTACTCACATCACTACAAACTACCTTGGACAGCGTGGCCCGGACGCTGACGGGACTTGAAAGCCAAATGCAAGGCATAACGGTTGAAACTACCCAGCTACTACATAAAACAAACTCGTTAGCAGAAGACTTGCAACAGAAATCTGAAAATCTGAACACAGTGGTGGATGCAGTGAAAGATGTAGGGACTTCCATCTCTAGCTTCAATACATCCGTCCAAAAGGTTTCTAATAAAGTGCAGGCAGAAATCGATAACAACCAAGAACGAATTTCCCAAATCGTTCAATGGAGTAACGTGGCCATGGAAATCCGTGATAAATGGAAGGCCAGGAACAAGCAAACCGCTCCAACTGCATATGAACAGGCAGAGATAGAAAGAGAAGCACTTGAAACAGATAACCTACCAAAAAAAAGGTTTTTACGATCTAGATCTTAACACCAGGTAAATAAAAAAATTCCCAAATTTGAAAGGAGAATGTTACATGACGCAAAAAGAATATCCTACAAGCGAATATCAAAAATCATACGAGGAAGCACGCGATTCCATCAATTCGAAGGACTTCATGATCGGCGCCTTGATCGGCGGAATGATCGGAGCGGCTACAGCTTTATTCATGGCTCCGAAAACAGGCAAGGAATTAAGAAATGATTTCAACGAACAAGCTAAGAGCCTTTCCGAGAAAACAGAGAAGCTAAGACAAACCGCGATGGAAAAAGGTACGGTTTTGGCTGATACCGCTAAAGAAAAAACAGGAACGGTTACTGAATTGGTTTCTAGTAAATCTTCAGATATCGTCAATAAAGTGAAGAACTTAAAAACGGGCAAAGAAGAAAATGGCGATGCAGCTAATGATACTACGAACTCAAGCAATAAGGATATTGATGTAACGGGAACTTCCGATTCGAAAATCGTAGCCGTTGAAACCAATATGCCTGAAAGTAAAGACAATAAGTCAAAAAATACACAAGCCGACCCGACTAGCGGAAACAAAAATACGGCAAAGCTAAAATTAGATGAAGCAAAAAAAGCTTTTGATGAAACCGAAAATAAATTAAAAAAATAATGTATGCTTCAATCGCTCAATATTTGCGAAGGTATGCACAATAATTGTCAAAAAAGACGATGAAGTGGTACGATGACTTCATCGTCTTTTTTCTGAAATCGAAAGGGGTTAATACACATGACACTTACTAAAATCGAAACGGAACAACAATTCAATGAGCTCGTAACGGAAGATCTTTTTTTACTTTTTAAGCATAGTGTTACTTGCCCAGTCAGTGCGGAAGCTTTTGAGCACTATCAAAAGTTCATCGCTGAACACCCGGAGTTAAAGACGGCCTACTTGGCCGTGCAAGAAGCGCGTCCGCTTTCCAACCATGTGGCGGAAACTTTTGAAATCAAACATCAATCCCCCCAAGCCATCCTATTTAAAAATGGCACGCCTACATGGAATGAATCCCATTGGAGAATTACAGAAGATTCTCTAGGCAAAGCAATCTCTCAATAAATGATGAAAGGCAGGCGTGTTGTTGAATCAACATGCCTGCCTTTTTCATTTTATGAGACTGTTTCTATGTCAACTAGTGGTGGGCCAAAGAATTCTTAATTGGTCACCGGGGGCAAGTTCATCGTGAAAAGTAGTTTCCTGCTCATTTTTAATGAGAATGAATCGGCTATTCCCTGTGGTAGGCATAAAGATTTCCACATGACGGAAAAGGTCTTGAAAGATAAAAGGTTCCACCTTATGTTCGATCATACTGAGGTCATCATTTGGCTGGATGATGTCCGTATCTTTCAATCGCTCGTCACCGCGTCTGAATTCTGCCAGATTTTTAGACAGAATGACTTGTTTGCCTTCAAAAAAAACAGGGACGTTGTGGGTATGCTGGATTTGTAAAGCTTCCATCACCTCTAATAAAGTAGGAGGGGCTGGATTTACCACTTCTAATTCATCGCCATCTTCAAAGGAGTACGTCCGTTTTGTTGCCAGTCCATTTTTGCTGATTTTACCCGTCCACGAGGGAAGCTGAATGGACTTTCCGTTCAATTTAATAGATAACGGTTCAAGGCAAGCAAGAAGTTCGGATAAGTGAAGTTCTTTGATCAACTCATTAATCGTTACTGGTATCCTGCAAGTTATTTGATCATGATCCTCGATTAATTCATGGATGGAGGCAGCTTTGCCATTTCTGGTAATGGAGGCTTCGATGGTATACTCTGTACCGTTAAGGATCACGGTTTTTCTAGGGATATCATCCAATACATCGAGTATGCGCAAAATGGCCGGTTCACCGTCTTCCCCTTTTGAGGTTACGATGACGTCTTCATCCTTCACTTCATCATCTAAAGAAGCTTCCGTTCCGTTTAAGGTAATCACCGATTTCTTTCCATGGTTTCCGGGAAGGGTAAATTGATTTCCGTTGATCGTGACGATTTTGGCCATGCCGGGTTTTCCATATAAAGAACTCATCTTAATACCTGCTGTGAGCAGGCAATCCCCCACTGTTGTTCGTTTCATATCAAACAAGCGGATGGGGTGCCCGTCAACGGTGATGCTCATGTATTGAATCGGGTTTTTATCGGCAGCAATGGCAATCCCAATCGGTGTTACCAATTCAGGCCCTTTTTGGATTTCAGACGAAATGCCAAGGTTCTGGATCGCATCGACGCCCCGGATTGCCACACGGTTACTTGGCAAGTTTAGTTTTTCAGCTAAAAGCCGGCATAATTCCGGTGTTTGGCTTCCACCTCCGACAAGCATCACCGCTTTTGGTGAACACTCATTATTCAAGGAGAGAATTTCTAAACGGATGGCTTCAGCCAACCTATCGAGTGCAGGATGAATATGTTCGATGATATCACTCTTGGCAATCTCGGTGGAAAATCCAAGAATATCAGTGACCGTTATCGAATCTTGATCGAGCAATTCCCTTTTCGCCTTTTCTGCAAGAGGGAAGTCCAGGAGCAGGTAGTCACTTATGGCCTCGGTAATTTCATCCCCAGCGATTGGTACCATTCCATAAGCGATGACGGTCCCTGAATCGGTCAAGGCTATATCGGAAGTCCCCGCCCCTATATCGACCAAGGCGACGTTAAGGCGGCGCATGGAGGCCGGGATGAGGACATTGATGGCCGCAATCGGCTCAAGCGTAAGAGCCTGCATTTCCAATCCCGATCTTTTCAAGGCAGCTAAAAGGGACTCAACAACGACCTTGGGCAGGAAGGTGGCGATGATCTCAACTGACGCTTCTTCCCCGCTCTGATCGATCAGGCTTCCGATTTCCTGTCCATCGAGGCGATAGTATAAAACCGAATAACCAACACAATAATAAGTGGACCGGGAGTCTGATTGTTCTGCCACGGTCGCCTGGGCTTCCTGGACAGCACTGAATTCGAGGTGGAGGATATCCTCATGTGTCAGCATCGGTTTCCCAACTATATCGACAGACGTCTTCGCCCGTTCGGTTTTCAAGGCCCTACCGGCTGCAGCGACAGAAACCTTTCTTAGGGGACCGTGAGTTTCCTCCAGTTTGCCCTTAATGTGAGAGATGACTTTAGCCACAGCTAGAACATCATGTATTTGACCGTCCAGCATGGCCCGCTCCGAATGCTCTTCTGATAGAATATCGATAATATTATAGCTTTCCTGTTCTTTTTCTAATATAATTCCTACAACGGAACGCGTTCCAATGTCCAAGGCAAACAGTTTTTCGTGCATCAGTGACACCTTCTTTTATGTAATATATTACTTTAGTACTTAAAAGCGTTTAATTAATAAAGAAAAAAGTAGTGACATTTACAAGAATTTCATTTATAATTGTTTTTAATTATACATGAATTATTATAAAATTTTCATAGCTTAAATTATCGATTGAAATGAGTGAAAATTCGAACAGGTAAAAAGTACGGGTTTTCCATCGTGAAATCGTTGATATTTTTAAAATCGAAGGGATGGATTTGGAATGAGCAATAGAGAGCTTGATGGATTGCGTAATCAATTGGATGATGTAAACCTTCAGTTATTGCAACTGATTAATCAACGGGCGGGACTAGTACAGGAAATCGGCCGCGTTAAAGAAAAACAGGGCGTAAACCGCTACGATCCAGTCCGTGAAAGAATCATGTTGGATCTTATTGAAGCGAATCATCAAGGTCCTCTTGACCTAGGTTCGATTAAACATATCTTCAAGGAAATCTTTAAATTAGGCTTAGAACTTCAAAAAGATGATCAGAAGAAGACGCTTCTTGTTTCCAGAAAACAAAAACCGGAAGATACAATCATCGACATCAAAGGTGAACTTATCGGGAACGGGATTCCTAGTTTCGTATTCGGTCCATGTGCCGTGGAATCTTATGAACAAACGGCTGCAGTTGCTGAAGTCATCAAAGCAAAAGGCCTGAAGCTTATGCGTGGTGGTGCATTCAAACCGCGTACATCGCCATACGACTTCCAAGGACTTGGTTTAGAGGGATTACAGATCCTTAAGCGGGTTGCAGATGAATATGGTTTGGCAGTCATCAGTGAAATCGTAAGTGCAAATGATATGGAAGCAGCGGTTGAACATATCGATGTCATCCAAATCGGTGCACGTAACATGCAAAACTTCGATTTATTGAAAGCGGCAGGTGCCGTAAACAAACCAGTCCTTCTAAAACGTGGACTTGCAGCTACGATCGAAGAATTCATCCATGCAGCGGAATACATCATGTCACAGGGTAATGGAAACATCATCCTTTGTGAACGTGGTATCCGTACGTACGAAAAAGCAACAAGAAATACGCTTGATATTTCTGCTGTTCCGATCTTGAAACAAGAAACGCATTTACCTGTCATGGTGGATGTAACCCATTCTACCGGACGTCGTGACCTTCTTCTTCCAACGGCTAAAGCAGCTCTTGCCATTGGTGCAGATGGAGTGATGGCGGAAGTTCATCCAGATCCTTCTGTTGCTTTATCTGATTCTGCACAGCAGATGGACTTCAAGCAATTTGATGATTTCTATAACGAAATTAAACGATTGAACTGGGTAACGGTTTAAGAAAGAATATTTGAAATATATGTACATTCGGCCCTTACCATCTTGGCAAGGGCTTTTTTTAATGGTAAAATACTTGTTTTTGCAGAAAAAGTCCTGAAAAAGACACTATTGGATTGCAGGAAGCATTCTACTATCGTATGATAAGTTAAAAGATGAGGACTGTTCTGAGTTAGAATCATACATAATGAAGATATCTATATAAGCTATGCTTATATAAAAATTAATAGAAAGACTTCCGTTAACCGATTAATTTTCCGTATAAGAAAAATACGTATAATAGAATCTTCTTTGAAATATTTGATGCTTTATTGGAAAAAATGAAACAAATGGAGGAATGTAATAATGAATAATATAACCATTTATGATGTGGCCCGCGAAGCAAATGTTTCGATGGCCACCGTTTCTCGCGTAGTAAACGGGAATCCGAATGTTAAACCTGCGACAAGGAAAAAAGTCGCAGATGTGATTAACCGGTTAGGGTATCGCCCTAATGCAGTGGCACGTGGGCTAGCCAGCAAGAAGACAACGACGGTAGGTGTCGTGATTCCGGATATCTCCAGCATCTTTTTTGCGGAGTTGGCACGTGGTATTGAAGATATAGCGTCCATGTATAAATACAATATCATTCTCAGCAGTTCTGATGAAAACATAGATAAGGAATTTCATTTATTGAATACGATGCTAGGTAAACAAGTAGATGGTATCGTATTCATGAGTGGAAACATCACGGACGAGCATGTCAAGGAGTTTAAGAACTCACCGGTTCCCATCGTATTGGCCGGTTCCGTCGAAGAAAGCGGGCAAGTGCCATCGGTCAATATTGATTATGAAGCGGCAGCGTTTGATGCCGTGATGTCCTTTGCCAAAAATGGCCACAAGCGAATAGGTTATGTGAGCGGGAATCTGTCCGCGCCTATTAATGAGAAGAAATTAACTGGTTACAAACAGGGATTGAAAGAAGCGGGGCTTTCTTTCGATGAAAGTTTACTGGTGGAAGGCGATTATACATATGATTCAGGAATTGAATCATTTGATAAGTTTCTTGAAGCCGAAGATCGGCCGACAGCAATCATAGTCGGAGCCGATGAAATGGCACTTGGCATCGTTCATGCCGCTCAGGATAAAGGGTTTAATGTACCAGGGGACTTTGAGGTAATCAGCTTCGACAATACACGGTTAACCTTGATGGTCCGCCCGCAGATCACGACCATCGTTCAGCCTTTATACGATATCGGGGCCGTATCCATGAGGTTGCTAACTAAATTGATGAATCAGGAATTGGTGGAGGGGCAAGAAAAAGTGATTCTGCCGCACCGCATCGAAAAACGTCAATCAACGAAATAATCCAGTATGAGAGTGTCCTTATGGGCACTCTCTTTTTCATAAGGTGAAACTTGTCTTGAAATGGAGACTGGAAACACTCTTTTTTTGGCCATTTAATCCTCCGTGCTGGTGGTCGTTTGTCTGTTAGAACGGATGGGGTAGAGCGCTTTTTCTAGCGTTTGGGCATTTTTCTCGGTAATGGCCGGCTTCCGGGGAATGGGTTCATAAATATCCTGTAGGTCATCCCACTCATCCGGAAGGGTCACAGGAGCCTCAGGCTGCCACGTGTCAATCCATTCCCTTGATAAGGGTCCAGATATATCATTATTGGTCATTTCGAGCCAGACCCTGGACCAGGCGCGTGGTACGACGCGCCAGATATCGTAGCCACCGCCACCGACGGCAATCCAGCGCCCCTCACAATACTTATGGGCCATTTCATGCGCTAATTTCGGGATTTCCCTATAAATCTTCATGGTAGCCGACAAGTGGGTGAGTGGGTCATAATAATGAGAATCAGCACCGTTTTGCGTCAAGATGACGTCTGGCTTAAAGAATTCAATCACTTCCTTGAATGCGGCTGTATAGCATTCGAGCCATGATTCATCTTCCGTGAATGCATCCACCGGGATGTTGAACGAATAGCCATAGCCTTTGCCCTGCCCCCGTTCATTGATATTGCCTGTACCGGGAAACAAATAGCGTCCCGTTTCATGGATGGAAAGGGTGCAGACTTCAGGGTCATCGTAAAAGGACCACTGTACACCATCACCATGATGGGCATCCGTATCGACATAGAGGACGCGTGCACCATATTTTTTTTGTAAATATTTAATCGCGACCGAGCTATCATTATAAATGCAAAAGCCTGAAGCTTTGCCTCGAAAACCATGATGGAGCCCCCCGCCAAGGTTAAGGGCATGTAGGGACTGACCAGTCATCACGGCATCCACCGCCGTAAGGGTTCCGCCAACAAGCAGGGCACTTGCTTCGTGCATATTAGGAAAGATGGGGGTATCTTCTGTACCTAAACCATAGTTTCCCGCTTTTTCGGGAAGAAGCTTTCCCTGTCCAGCCAGTCTGACAGCGTTTACATAATGCTGGTCATGAACCAGTTGTAATTCCTCATCGGTCGCCATTCGCGGCTTGATGATCTGATCTTCACGGATGGCATGGTGTTTTTTTAGGAGGTCCAGCGTGAGCTGAAGCCGTTTTTGATTGAATGGGTGCTCGTCATTGAATTTGTAGGTCAGCAATTCATCGGAATAGACAAACAAGGATTGATCAGTCATGAGACGCACCTGGCAGGCAAGGCCATAAAACGGTATAGCCTTCTTTCTTTAAGTCTTCCACGACCATGAATGGATTCATGGTTTGTACCCGGACAACGAGAATCTTGTAATCGGATTCATCTTTTTCGGGATAGACAAGCGTGCTGAGAATGTTCGCTTTGCGCAATTTGAAGATGGAGGTAATGTCATGTAGCGTTCCCGCCGTATTGGGAATCCTGATTTCAATTTGGGAACCGGGCTGATTGACTCCCGTCAGTTCAACGAAAGAATGAAGCAAATCAGTTCCGGTTATGATGCCCACTAACCTTTTTTCCTTTAGGATGGGAAGACAGCTGATGTTATTTTCACAAAATACGGCACCAATCTCTTCTACAAAGTCCAGGGGATGTCCTGTGATGATATCGGTTTTCATGATACTTCCCAGTGATTTTTCTAAATCCTTTTTGTATTCTTCGGTGCGGAAAATAGAAGGAGAAGCGTCTCGTATGTCACGGTCACTAACTAATCCGACGAGGTGAAAGCTTTCATCGACAATTGGAATATGGCGAATCCGTTTCTCTTTTAAGATTAAGACAGCACTATGAATGGTATCTGTTGGTGTTAAGGCAATGACATCTTCATTCATTATTTTTTCAACAATCATACGTAGTTCCTCCTCTTTACTCGCCTCTTTAATACATGAAACGATTCATGAAACGTAATTGGTCAAACTTTTCGATGGACTCCGGGGGCACTCTCTTTCCTATACGCGCCATCAGGCAGTTTGCTGGATGTGAACTGATTTCCGGGTCATCCGTTGCATAATAAACCAGCCCGCCAGCACTCATCATTTTTTCCATGACCTTTCGATAGTCCCAAACGTTCAATCCCGTCCCCCTCAAGTCCCAATGCCAATAATATTCAGTCGTGATGATAATGAAGTCCTCTACCGAATCATCCTCCGTAGACAGCTGAACTAAATTCTTTCCTACAGCGGCACCACGGTATTTGGGAATGACTTCAATTGCACCAAGCTCGATCAGGTCATCCATTTTGATTTCTGACCAGCGCTCCAATGGGTCGGGATATAGATAAGTCACATAACCAACGATGGTCCGTTCCTCGCGGGCTATAAAGATTCGGCCCTCAGGTAAATCGGCGATTTCAATCAATGCCTTATGCTGTTGTGCAGGAGGGCGAAAGGCGACCAAGTCTTCATGAAAATCGTATCCGGCCATCATTTCTCCGGTTAGCGGCCCTTCAATCAGAAGTGTTCCGCTTGATGTCTGGAGTTCTTTTTTGTAATAGGTCTTGCTATATTCCATTTCTTCACCACCCTAGTAAAATACCAATCTTGTATACTGATCATCCAAATAGATGGAAACCTTACATAAATTATACATAAAAAACAAGTGACAAGATGATGAAAGCTCTCTCATTTTTGAACCTTTTGTTACAGTTGAGCCTGAAGAATGAAAGGATAAAGCCATTCCTAACTAACTATACCAAGATTTACCCTGAATGTTCAAAAATATCAAGAAATATTTTCCTTGAATTTATAAAAAGGTAAATATTTTAAAAATTGAGAAAAATAGTTTTTTATACTATAATAAGACCTATAAAGCAAAAAGAAGGGGGATTATTTGTATGAATATGAAAGCGCTACCAGCAGTGCAGGGCAATTATAATTTATTGAATTACGATGAGAAGTACAAGCATTTTGACTGGTCTGAAACGGAGAAGGAATTCTCCTGGTCCGAAACCGGAAAAGTGAACCTTGCTTATGAAGCCATTGACCGACATGCTGAGACATACAGAAAGAATAAAATCGCCCTTTATTTTAAAGATGAAAAAAGAAACGAGAAGTATACCTTTAAGGAAATGAAAGAATACACAAACCAAGCGGCCAATGTACTTCAAAACCTTGCTGAAGTGAAGAAGGGAGACCGCGTTTTCATTTTCATGCCACGGTCCCCGGAACTTTATTTTGCGTTGCTCGGTGCAATCAAAACGGGAGCTGTCGTCGGGCCACTATTCGAAGCCTTCATGGAGGGGGCGGTGCGGGATCGCCTTGAAGACAGTGAAGCGAGCGTATTGGTGACGACACCTGAATTGTTGCCTCGTGTACCGGTAGACGACCTGCCCCATTTAAAACATATTTTCTTAGTGGGGGAGAACATCCAGGAGGAAGGGAAATACCATAACTTCAATAAAAAAGTAAAAGAAGCCGACAAGCACTTTGACATTGAATGGGTGGATCGTGAAGATGGATTGATTCTTCACTACACATCCGGGTCAACGGGTAAGCCAAAAGGGGTGCTTCATGTACATAATGCGATGATCCAGCATTATCAAACAGCTAAATGGGTCCTCGATTTACAGGAGGATGACGTGTATTGGTGCACAGCGGATCCCGGATGGGTGACAGGGACGTCCTATGGTATTTTCGGACCATGGCTAACCGGTACTTCAAATGTGGTCGTAGGTGGTCGTTTCAAGCCTGAGTCATGGTACAAGACGCTTGAGGAATTCGGGGTTTCGGTCTGGTATAGCGCACCGACTGCCTTCAGGATGTTGATGGGGGCAGGGGATGAGATCGTCAAACGTTTCGATTTGGGTTCACTTCGTCATGTCCTTAGTGTAGGGGAGCCGTTGAATCCTGAAGTGGTGCGTTGGGGAATGAAAGTATTTAATCGACGCATACATGATACGTGGTGGATGACGGAGACTGGCGCCCAGCTTATCTGTAATTACCCCTGCCTGGAAATCAAACCCGGTTCGATGGGTAAACCGATTCCAGGCGTGGAGGCGGCTATCGTGGATGATCAAGGAAACGTACTGCCTCCACATCGAATGGGGAACCTTGCTATTAAAAAAGGGTGGCCATCCATGATGAAGACGGTCTGGAATAATGAGTCGAAGTTTGAATCGTACTTCATGCCAGGTGACTGGTATGTATCAGGGGACTCTGCCTTCATGGATGAAGAGGGATTCTTCTGGTTTCAAGGTCGTGTCGATGACGTCATCATGACAGCTGGTGAAAGGGTCGGTCCGTTTGAGGTGGAAAGTAAGCTGCTTGAGCATCCGGCCGTTGCGGAAGCAGGGGTCATTGGAAAGCCGGATCCAGTCCGTGGCGAGATTATTAAAGCATTCATTGCTCTCCGTGATGGGTATGTTGCGAATGATGGATTAATAGATGAAATCCGGCAATTTGTGAAGCATGGGTTGGCGGCCCATGCAGCACCTCGTGAAATCGAGTTCCGTGATAAGCTTCCTAAGACCAGAAGCGGTAAAATCATGCGTCGTGTCCTGAAAGCTTGGGAACTGGATTTGCCGACTGGTGATTTATCATCCATGGAAGACTAAAAGTGCTACATTATCAATCAATCTACAAAAAAAGAGGCAACCGGAAACTTCCCGGTTGCCTCTTTTTCAGATGGGAAGCAGGGGTGTTTCATTCCTCTTCTTCCGCTATATCCTTTTCGACTTTATCAGTAATGTCGTGATCTTTATCTTTTGTATCTTCTTTTTTTTCGTCTTTTTCTTGATCGCTGGAATCAGTTTCCGTATCCTTCTTATTCACGAAGGTGCTCGACTTTTTAGCGACAGTCTGAACGCTTTGTGATGGAGCGGATTCTTTCCCGACAATGTCTACGGCGGTTACGTAATAAGAACCTCCATCAGCACTTGCCTTATAGACCAAATCTGAACCGGCACTGATGCTGGCGACTTTCTGTCCATTACGGTAAACGCGATAGCCAACCACATCTCCTTCAGGATGGAGACCCCAGGTAATGATCGTATCAGTCACCGTGACGGAAAGGGGATCGGGCACTTTTCCATTATCGTTGAGCGTCGCACTTGTACCCGCGATATCTCCCCATTTCTCGCCACCTGGTATCAAGGCGCCGGGATCATCCACGTATTTTAATCCGATTTCATCAATGGACTTGGGATCCAACATAAACCCTCCACTTGTGAATTCACTTGGTGTTTCTGAAAGGGCAGCATAACGTCTGCTTCCGACTGAAACATATTGACCATCTATCAAACTAGCGTCGCCTTTAGCTGGGACGTGGTTTGAAATGAATAAGTCTGTCTTAACAAGCCCTGCTTTTTGACAGGAGTCTGATGGCAGAAGTCCTGTTGCTGCACAGAAGGAACGACTGACGATTCCCCCAGGCATTTCAAAGCGTTTGTCAGGATCCACCAGCTTCGAATCCACTTCATAGGCAGCATTCATTAAGTCGGCCCAATAATAGATATTACGGTTATTGTACTGGAGGCCATTGTATGTTCCTTGCAAAGATTTAGGTGTATCATAACCAATCCAAGTGCCGAACGTCACATTCGGGTTAGTGGCTACGAACCATGCATCCTTATAATCCTGTCCGGTCCCGGTCTTGCCAGCCCAGTCACTGGAGAAGGCAAGGCGGTTTTTGACGGAAGCGGCCGTACCGCTGTTTACGACATCCCGCATCATATCAAGTGTCAAGTAGGCAGCCTGTGGTGAGAAAACTTCAACTGGCTTCACTTTATGCTGGTAGATGACTTCGCCGTCTTTGGATTCGATTTTATCGATCATGTAGGCATCGATGAATTCACCCGAGTTGGCAAAAGTGGTATAGGCATTGACATTTTCTTCTACGGTTACGCCATTTGTCATTGCGCCCAAAGACAGGGATGGATTGCTGTAATCGGATTTGGATAGGCTTGTGAAGCCCATTTTTTCTAAATAGGAAACAGGATTCTGGTTAAGAATTTTCATATAAAATAGCGCGGTCGGGATATTATACGAGTTCTTTAGAGTCTCCCGGGCTGTCGCTATACCAGTAAGGCTTCCACCGCCGTAGTTCCTAGGCTTCCATAACCTTCCGCTTCCATCCGGTATGGAGACAGGGACATTGGACGTCACGCTTCCTGGTGAGATCTTCCCGAGATCGATGCCTGGGCCAAATACGAGAAGCGGCTTCATCGTCGATCCATTTGGGCGGAGTGCTGCGGTTGCATGGTTGGTCTGTTCCCGTTTAAAGTCTCGTCCGCCGACAAAACTGATGATTTTACCTGTCTTGTTTTCGATGAGGACGGCACCAGTCTCAACCGGTTCCTGAACGATTTTTGATTCTTTCGTATCGGGATCGATGATGGTTTGGTTTTTATCATATCCGAAGTTCGGGTAGTTTTTCGTCACTTTCTGCATTTTATTATAGATTTTCTTATTGATGGTCGAATAGATTTTATAGCCGTTTTGACGCAAGTTTCGATCTGCTAGCGCTAGGTATTGCTCGTGCAAATCATCATTTTTTAAATCTTTTTCTTCATATCCATCTTCTTTTGCAAGGTAGACTGATAGGATATCGATAGATCGTTTTTCAATTTCATAGGTAAGCCATGGATATTTCTCGGTAGGTAATGTTTTCTTGCCAATAAAGTCTTTTGTGATATCGTATGTTTTGGCTTTTTCGTATTGTTTCTTTGTTATGTATCCGTTGCTGTGCATCCTTTTCAATACGGTTTTCATCCGGTTGATGCCTGGTTCGAGATCATCCTTGATCTCTCCCTGTTGCGTATAGGGAGTATAGCCAAAAGGACTTTGTGGCAACCCGGCAATGAAGGCAGATTGTGCAAGATTCAAGTCTTTGGCGTCTTTACCAAAAATTCCTTCCGCTGCTGCTTGGACACCAGCAATGTTTCTGCCTGAGGAATTTCTTCCCAAAGTGGAGACATTTAGGTAAGTCTCTAATATCTCTTCTTTTTCAAAGAACTTTTCCACCCGGAGTGCTAGTAAAATTTCTTTTGCTTTTCGTTCGAAGGAGACTTCGTTTGTCAACACTTGGTTCTTGATGAGTTGCTGTGTTAACGTACTTCCCCCGGATTGGACGGCCGCGTTCGAAAATTCTTGATAAACCGCCCGGAGAATCGCTTTTGGTACAACGCCATCGTGTTCATAAAAGTACTCGTCTTCCGTAGCGATGACGGCATTCTTCAGGTGATCGGAAACTTTATCGATGGACACTTCTTCACGCTCAAGATCGCTTGTGAGCTTGCCTAGATACACTTTATCTGCAAAATATATCTCAGAGGTCTCTTCATAATTATAAATATCCTTTTTTAAATCTTCTTTTGAGCGCACTGGCTCATCCTTGACGAGGGCAGCGAAATAGCCGGCTCCAACACCACCGGCGAATGAAAAGCCTAGAATTCCAACAATAATTACGATCAATGTCAAATTCCAAATCACTTGGTAGGAAACTCTGGCATTACTTATTGTTTTTTCACTTTTGAAAAATCGGTTCACTTGTTTCCATGCCGATTGAATTCTATCTTTTTGATTATTATTCATCGTATCAACCCCCTGAAATCACATATATTATAGCATATAACAACTAGGTAAAAAGGAAACTTCTACATTTTTCTGGCTTCAGCTAGGGTGCTGTTGACAATGTACGGCAGGTATGATAAAAATTTAGTATTATCTTTATTGAATTAGCGATGATAGGACCCAGTAGTTAAGCTATCCCTGTTTTAGAGAGCCGGTGGTTGGTGAAAACCGGTACAAATAGTGAGATGAATTACTTCCTTGAGCATTTGTTGTGAACCTAAATTAGTAGCGACAAACGGGTGACGACCGTTATTCGTCTCGAGCGGAGGGCATATTTTGTCCTCAAGTTGGGTGGTACCGCGAATTTATTCGTCCCTTCATTTATATGAAGGGGCGTTTTTGTATGGTTTTTGCGGAAATTTTCAGGATATATATGAAGGAGGAAAAATGGAATGGAATTACTTAAGGATCTCGAGTGGCGGGGAATCATGTACCAACAAACGGATGAAGAAGGACTCAAGGATATTTTGGATAAAGAGAAGATTTCCCTATATTGCGGGGTGGATCCAACTGCAGATAGCATGCATATTGGGCATTTGCTTCCATTCTTAACATTGCGCCGGTTCCAAAAGCATGGACACCGTCCTGTTGTGCTTGTGGGCGGAGCGACTGGTCTCATCGGAGATCCAAGTGGTAAGAAAGAAGAAAGACAGCTGCAAACGTTGGAAAAGGTTCTTTATAATGCAGACTGCATTAAGGGACAGCTTTCCCAAATCTTCGAATTTGAAGGTAAAAACGGTGCAGTGATGGTTAATAACTATGACTGGATCGGCAAAATTGATATGGTGACGTTCCTGCGTGATTATGGAAAATATATCGGTGTGAATTACATGCTTGCCAAAGATACGGTTGCTTCTCGTTTGGAAACAGGAATTTCCTTTACTGAATTTGCGTACACGATTTTACAAGGCATTGATTTCAACCACTTGTACGACAATCATAACTGTAAGCTGCAAATTGGTGGAAGCGATCAGTGGGGGAATATCACCACAGGACTTGAAATGATCCGCAAGTCGCATGATGAAGAGACAAAAGCATACGGCATGACAATTCCACTTGTAACTAAAGCAGATGGCACGAAGTTTGGGAAAACGGAAGGCGGAGCAATCTGGTTGGATCCAGAAAAAACGACGCCTTATGAATTTTACCAATTCTGGATTAACACAGCGGACGCTGATGTCGTGAAATACTTGAAGTTCTTCACATTCTTGTCGCGTGAAGTCATTGAGGACTTAGAGAAATCCATGGAAACCGAACCGCACTTACGTAAAGCGCAAAAAGCTTTAGGAGAAGAAATGACACGGATGATCCATGGTCAAGAAGCTCTAGATCAAGCGATCAAAATCTCTGCTGCTTTATTCAGTGGTGACGTGAAGAATCTAAGTGCGGCCGAAATTAAAGTCGGGTTTAAAGATTTTCCAAGTTTTGAACGTGAAAGTGACGAAGATATTTCGTTAGTGGACTTAATTGTAGAAGCGAAGATTTCTCCATCTAAACGTCAAGCACGTGAAGATATCCAGAATGGAGCCATCTCCATCAACGGAGAAAAAGTCACTGATTTACAATATATCGTAAACGAAGAGGCTAAGATTGAAGGGGAATTCATCCTAATACGTCGAGGGAAAAAGAAATACACATTAGTGAAATAAGATAGAGAAAGCCGGCTGAATCCCAGCCGGCTTTTATTTGTATTGAATTCCAAGCATAAAAAAAACCCCATCCAAGGATGAGGTTCCGAAGGTATTAACGAGAGTAGAACTCAACGATAAGAGCTTCGTTAATTTCAGCTGGCAATTCAGAACGTTCTGGTAAACGAGTGAATGTACCTTCTAATTTCTCAGCATCGAAAGTAAGGAAGTCAGGAACGAAGTTAGTCGCTTCAACTGATTCTTTGATGATTGAGAAGTTACGTGATTTTTCACGAACGCTGATTACTTGTCCAAGAGACACTTTGTAAGAAGGAATGTCTACGCGTTTTCCATCTACAGTGATGTGACCGTGGTTAACAAGTTGACGTGCTTGACGACGTGTACGAGCTAAACCAAGACGGTAAACAAGGTTATCAAGACGTGATTCAAGAAGAACCATGAAGTTTTCACCATGAACACCTTTGATTTTGCCAGCGCGGTCGAACATTGAACGGAATTGACGTTCAGTGATTCCGTACATGTGACGAAGTTTTTGTTTCTCTTGTAGTTGCATTCCGTATTCAGAAATTTTTCTACGTTGGTTAGGACCGTGTTGTCCTGGTGCGTAAGGACGTTTTTCTAATTCTTTACCAGTACCTGTTAGGGAAATCCCTAAACGACGGGATAGTTTCCAGCTTGGGCCAGTATAACGAGCCATAGGATGACTCCTCCTTCGAATGTTTTTATTTTGGTAAAATAAAAACCGTGTGTGAATGAACAATCATGACCATTTTGTTTTCATGTACCTTCGCCCTAGCAGCAGAGAGTTACGAGATACACCTCTGTATGGAGGAACAAAATGAGAACATAAAGGCTGTCACATAGGCTGCAATATTTTACACAAGGAATATTGTATAATACTCTGCCAAGTGAGTCAAGCGGAATCGGATGATAATTATGATTTAGGTAGAGAATGAAATTCAAAATCTTATAAAAAATACTAGAATAAGGGAGAAATTTCAGGGTAGAAGCGTTATAATAAAGTAATAACCTAAAATGAATATTGTCAATCGTTTCCATTATTTCAGGGAGATATGGTATAATCTTGATTACATGTAGTTCTTTTGGACTAATATTTTTTAAATATTTCGTATTTATAAGTTTGCTTAAAAATAGGCTGTGATATAGGGATGATGGAGATGAAGATTAAAACAGTGCAGTTATTGAATGAATTAAGGATACTTTTCTTTCAGCATATGAAAAGTTCGGAAGGGGACCTCCATTTCCAGAAGTTTTTAGAAGGTTTTTTAATAGAGACAAAAGAGCAACTTTATATGGAAGAGGTATCTTTCTTTAAATTTGATGAGTGGAAGCTACAATATTATAAAGAGGCTTCGACAGGCAGTGTTGAGGACTATATTATGAAGGCGCCCGCACAGGAACATATTGAGAAGGCAATGAACGAAAACAAGATTGACGAAGCATCGTTTGTATTTATGCCGAAGGATTTCCGAGATTTCCAAACGATCATTCCTCTTTGGGATCAGGGGAAGGTCAACGGATTGATAGCCCTGAAAGAACAGGGGATTTCTTTCAGGAGTCTGACAGAGGAGCAAGGGACTGATTTTGCAGGAGAATTCGCAACCATCTTGAAATCGGCTTTATCAATTTCCAAGATGTCAGTCGAGGAGAAACGGAATAAACGGTTGTTCAAGGTCACGGAAAAGTTCCATTCTTCGATGAATATGGATGCGGTCTTGGGAGAAATCATTTCGACCTTGCATACCGTGTATCCAACCTTTGATTATTTCCTGCTTCTCTCCCATGATAATGATAGTCATGAAAATCTACCGATTAAGGATCTAGAATATGATAGCGAGAATGTGGCGGCCCTGCAAGCTTATGTAACAGGCACCATACAATTCGATGATCACCCCTCTGACGATCATTCTATCTTATATGCACCTCTAAAAGGTAAACAGGGGGTATATGGGGTTTTGCAAGTCATTGCGCCTAACACGCTCATGTTTCCTGAAAGCGAAATCGAGTTCATTGCGTTATTGGCGAATACTGCCGGAAGTGCCCTGGAAAATGCCCAATTGTATCAGCAATCGAAACGTCTCGTATCGGATTTGCAGTTGATTAACGAAACATCTCACCATTTGAATTCCAATCTACGCTTAAGTGAGACGATGGAGTATATGAAACAGCAAATCATGAAGTCCTTTGACGCAGACCAGACAGGTTTTATCTTGCTTCTGCCAGGGGAAAACGTGAATTTATTGACAGGAAGCTCTGATTTTTTTGATTCAGAGGAATCGGAACTGTATGTATCATTCATGAAAGACAAGATTGATAAAGACAAGGAATCATTATTTATAGGGGACTTAAGCGTGAAATGCCCGGGTGTTGATGTGAGGTATCACTCCCTGATGGCTGTTCCGATGATGGAAAGCAACGATGTTAAGGGGTTTGCCTTAGTATTACACGAAGAACCCTATTTCTTTTCCTTTGAAATGTTCAAACTTTTGCAATCACTCATACATCATTCAAGTTTGGCCATGGCGAATTCCATGCTCCGTGAAGAATTGGAAAAGATGGTCATAACAGATCATCTGACTCGGCTATATTCAAGGAGTTATCTCGATGATAAGATGTCCCAGTCGATGGAAGTGGATGAAGAAGGGACATTCATCCTTATTGACATTGATAACTTTAAGAAAGTGAATGACACGTATGGGCACCAAGTTGGGGATGATATCCTCATCCAGGTTGCCAATCTCATTCAGCATAACATCCGTGATACAGATATAGGGGCTAGGTGGGGTGGCGAAGAAATGGCCATTTACCTCCCACGCATACCCTTGGAAACTGGCGTCAAGATTGCGGAACGTTTAAAAGATAAGGTTGGGGAGGAATCCAGTCCGAAAGTGACCATTTCCTGTGGCGTCTCTTACTGGGCAAAAGAGCAGTTCGATAACGTTAAGGAAGTATTCAAACGGGCGGATGAAGCGTTGTATATGGCGAAGAACTCCGGGAAAAATAGGGTGAATGTAAAGGAATGGCGACTTTAAAAGACGAAGGGGAGTGACATTGTCACTCCCCTTCGTCTTGTTTCTATAAATAGTTGCAAAGGATGTCCGTTATTTTCTCCAACCCTTGTTGATCGCTTTCATCAAATCGGTTTGTGATCGGGCTGTCGATATCAAGCACGCCAATTAGCTTGCCATCCTTCATGAGCGGGACGACTATTTCCGATCTCGTGGCAGCATCGCAGGCAATATGTCCCGGGAATTGATGGACGTCCTCAACCCTCATGGTTTTCCGCTCAGCTGCTGAGGTCCCACATACACCTTTGCCGATTGGAATGCGGACGCACGCTGGAAGGCCTTGGAAAGGACCTAAGACCAATTCGTCTTTTTCGAGTAAATAAAATCCAACCCAATTGATTTCGCCCAAGAATTGGTTGAGCAAGGCGGATGCATTACTTAAGTTGGCAATCATGTTCGGTTCATCTTCGATAAGGGCTATGAGCTGTTTTTGTACGAGCGCATAGTTTTCTTCTTTATTTCCTTGATACATTTCGACATTAAACAAAAGGATTCACCTGTCTTCCGCATTATATTACAGGACTTTCTTGACAAGCCACTGGATGTAGAGAAATTGTCGAGAACTTACTAGAGGAGTTGGCCGGTTTCATACAGAATTAATCCACAAGACTTGTCTCAAAGAAAGCGAGGGATTGCCGATGAATCGCCAGACGCCAACGAAACAAGCTATTGTGGAAGCTGCCCTGCATTTATTTCATTTAAAGGGCTACCATGCAACATCCATACGGGATATCGCCAATAAAGCAAAAGTGAATGCTGCCAATATTGCCTACTATTTCAAGAATAAGCAGGGACTGTTGGAGTTCTGCTTCATTTCCTATTTAGAAGAATACCTTCTAGTCCTTGAAAGGAATATGGAACAACTGGAGATTAAAGGTCCACAAGAGTGCCTAATGAATCTAGTGAAGGATATCCTCACGTTTCAGAGAAAGAATTTTTTGGCGGCCCGATTCATCTATGGGGAATCGTCACTTGATTCCAACTTGAACCGTGAAATTCATTCGACCTATTTTACAAAAGAAAAATCTTACTTTCAATATATTCTGGAACAAGGGATTAAAAGCAGGAACTTCCATTCGGTTTCCATCCCCATGTTCATGTTGCAGTTAAAAGGCCTATTAACAGCGCCGGTCCTTCATACCCATTATGCGATGGAAGTCCTGCATGTGTTCCCTCAGGAAGCCTATTATACGAATCTATATGCAGAGGAAGTCGGTCGGTTCCTGGAAGATACATTATTCATTTCGGAAGAGCTGCAACCCCTGCTAGCGGGAAGACCCGAAATGTTTACTTGAATGAGCCCTTGAATTCCGGAATGAGCGACTCGAAACCCTGTCCTAAATCCTTGGCTTGATGGGCATCGGAACCATAAACGAGCGGGATGCCGAGATCCATGGCCCGTCTGGCAAAGCGCTCCGGAGGATAAGGCTCACCACAAAGTGGTTTTACGAAACCAGCTCCGTTATAATCAAGTGAATACCCCTGTTCCTTGATTAAGCCCAAAACTCGGTATACGCGGTCGTCAAAATTGTTTTCAGGCGGATATCGATGCTGGAATTTATGAACAAGGGTAATGTGCCCGATTCGTTTTGGTTTATAGATTCCTAGATCAGCACGAATTGATTTTTCTAAGGTATCGTAATATTTGGCATATACAGCATCGATGGATCCTAATTCGGTCGCAATCGAACGGAATGTAGCATCACTGAAATCGATGCAGTGCCAGTTCTGTTCCTGCTTGATGAAATGGACGGAAAGAATGCTGTCATCGAGGAATTCGCCGACTTCATTGAGGAATTCTTTTGTTTCCTTTTCGAATCCCTCTATAAAGTCAACCTCCAGGCCTCTTTTAATGAGGATTTTGTCTTTGTAATGCTCTTTTAATACATGGAGCTCTTGAAAGTAATCAAGGAGCAGGGTGGGATCCATTCCACTGTCTTTTTCAGGGGTCGGATCTTGAAAACCCGGTGGTAAAGGTGCATGTTCCGTGAACGTAATTTCCTTTAATCCGAGTTCAATTCCCCTTGTAATATAATCATCAAATGTATCCGCTGAACCGTGTGGGCAAAACGAAGTATGCACATGTCTATCAGATTTCATGTTCTTTCCCTCCCATATAAACGGTATTTGTAGCAATTTTCTACAAAAATTATATTTTTCTCGTCAAAAATTATTGCTAACATGGTATCATAAAAGCATTAAATTGAACATTTTTTACATTTATATATAAAAGAGCGTGGCTGTAAGGATTAGAACAGGGGGCTTACCATGGTATTCATATACATACTTGGAATAATAATCGTGTTATTTTTAATTTTCATAGTTTGGGGCTATTTTTACAAAAAGAAATACTTCAAGGAAATCGATCGTCTTGAATCCTGGAAGATCAGTATCTTGCATCGCCCCGTTTTAGAAGAACTATCCAAAGTCAAACAATTGAACATGACAGGTGAAACAGAAGAAATGTTCGAAAACTGGCGCGTGGAATGGGATGCCATCATTACGGATCATATGCCGAAAGTTGAAGAGCTCTTGTTCGATGCGGAGGAATTTGTCGATAAATTCCGTTTCAGCCGTTCGAAAGAGACACAGCGACAAATTACGTTAAAACTCGATGAAATTGAAGAAATGATCAAAAAAATCTTGTACGAATTGAATGAACTTGTTGGCAGTGAAGAAAAGAACCGAGTGGAAATTGAGGACATAAAAGAAACGTATCGCCAATTGAAAAAGACATTGCTTGCCCATCGTCATAATTATGGGAAAGCGGCGGATAAGCTTGAATCCTCCCTTGATGAGGTATTGCAGATCCTCCAGCAGTATGAGGAAGAAACGGTCAATGGGAACTATTTAAATGCGAGGGAACTTGTCCTTTCCATAAAGGAAAAGCTCACTGTCCTGGGTACGAAAATGGAAATGCTCCCTAAGTTATTGGTTGATAGCCAATCCGAGTTACATTCGCATCTTAGTGAATTGAAAGACGGATATCAGGAGATGGCCGGTCAGGGTTATCTATTGAGCCATATCCAATTCGAACAGGAAATCTCCCGTTTGGAGAATGAACTGGACCTATATAAGACACAATTGGAAAATGCAGAAACGGAAGCGGTTGAAACGGGAATCAAGGATGTCAGGGAAAGCATTGAGGTGCTATACGACCTACTGGAGAAAGAAGTGCTTTCCAAACAGTACATCCTGAAGAATGATGAAGTGCTCCGGAATATGATAAATGACCTTGAAGAAGAAATCGATGAGCAAAAAACAGAAACCGTGCATGTTCAAGAAACGTATCATCTCACTGAAAATGAATTGGAAGCACAACGGAAGATGGAAAAGCAAATTGCCCAGATTTCCAAACGCTATCAATTGCTTGTCTTGAAAATTGAAGATAATGTAATGGCGAGCTCGCTGATCAGTGAAGAAATGCAAAGCCTTGCCAAACAGCTGAACGAATTGCAAGAAAGCCAAAAGGACTTCAGTATTAAATTACAGGATTTAAGAAAAGATGAAATGGATGCAAGGGACTCACTGGCCGATTTGAAACGGAAAATGATCGAAACCAGCCGATTGATTACCAAGAGCAACATTCCCGGTCTGCCTGAAGAGTATAAATTGGTGCTTCAGGATGCTAAGGAAAGCGTGAGTGACGTTCAAAGCAAACTGGAGGAAAAACCTCTTGATATGTCCGCTGTCTATATCTACCTAGAAAAAGCCGTTGAACAGGTCAACAAGGTTTATGATAAGGCACATGAACTCATTGAACATATGTATCTCGCAGAAAAAGTGATTCAATTCGGTAATCGGTACCGTAGCAGTCATGAGACGGTTGCTGAAAGCTTGAGACAAGCTGAAGCCAAATTCAGGAGCTATGAGTATCAAGCTGCATTGGAAACGGCTGCCACCGCGATTGAAAAGGTCGACCCAGGCAGCTTACGAAAAATCGGAGCGAATCTAGAAGAAGTTCTTTCCTGAAAACCCGCTATGGCGGGTTTTTTCGTGTGATCACAAAGTAGATGATAGCGAGGCTTGGTTGAAGGCCCTTCAGAACGTTTTTAAATCCCGAGAGGCTTATTTAATCCAGGATGTAATGTCATGCTCCATATAAGCCTCAGGATGGCTAAAAAGCGGAGGGAAAGGATGAAGCAAGCGAAAAGAAAGGATGAAGCAAGCGAAAAGATGGGGGTAACTTGTTTACCTAGGTGTTTCCATTCTCTTTCAATTTCAATTATGTTAAAATTAGAAGTTGCAAGTGCAACATATGAAACGGACTAAAGACGATTTACATCATAGATACAAGAACATGGAAGGTGAAACCATGATTTATTTTGATAATAGTGCAACAACAAAACCATATCCAGAAGTGATTGAGTCATTCATAAAGGTGTCTACTGATTATTTCGGTAACCCATCTTCCCTTCATGGGCTTGGAGTGCAGGCCGAAAAATTATTGTCTGCAGCTAGAAAGCAGATGGCTGAATTGCTAAAGGTGAAAAGCTCGGAAATTTATTTCACGTCCGGTGGGACGGAATCGAATAACCTGGCGATCAAAGGGGTGGCACAGGCGTACGCTAACCGGGGAAAACATATCATCACGACGGCCATTGAACATCCATCCGTCGGTGATGCATGCCACTCTTTGGAGGAACAGGGATTTGAATTGACCTACTTGCCTGTCGATGAGCAAGGTCGAATTTCACTCTCCGACCTTGAACTCGCATTACGGGAAGATACGATTTTAGTATCGATCATGCATGTGAATAACGAAGTGGGTTCCATTCAGCCCATTGCGGAGATCGGTAGCTTGCTGAAACGTTACCCAAAAGCGCTTTTCCATGTTGACCATGTACAGGGAGCCGGTAAGGTTGATTTGCTAATAAGGGAAAATAATATAGACCTCTGTTCCATTTCTGGCCATAAAGTTCATGGGTTGAAGGGAACGGGCATCCTTTATATCCGCGATGGTGTCCGTATTCAATCCTTGTTCCATGGAGGCAATCAAGAGACGAAAATAAGAAGTGGCACAGAAAATGTGGCCGGCATTGTCGCTCTTTCCAAAGCTTTTCGCATTAGTATGAACAATCAACAGCTGTATCATGATAAGATGCAACAAATCCGGGATTATTTATACGAGGGCCTTATGAAAATGGATGGAGTCTTGGTAAACAGCCCATTAAATGGGGCTCTTCATATCCTGAATTTTTCCGTGCCCGGTCTTAAGTCGGAAGTATTGCTTCATGCTCTTGAAGCTGAGGGAATAGTTGTCTCGACTACAAGTGCCTGTTCTTCTAAAAAAAGGACGTCAAGCAAAACGGTGGAAGCGATGTTTCATGACTCCGTCCGTTCCGAGAGTGTGATTCGGATCAGCACCACTTATAGTAATCAATTGGAAGAAGCAGAGAAAGTCCTGGCAGCGATCCAGAAAATAGTCGCTAATTTAGAAAAAATAATGAGGGTTGCGAAATGAAATTTGATCATATAATTATCCGCTACGGCGAAATCTCGACGAAGAAAAGAAACCGCAAAGGCTTCGTGGACAAGATGAAGGCACATGTCCGCTGGAGTTTAAAGGATATCGAGGGCGTGCAGTTGACTTCGAATCGGGAACGGATGTATGTCCTGTTAAATGGGGTCGATCACAAGCCGGTCATAGAACGATTGAAAGGGATTTTTGGCATTCAGTCCTTGAGCCCCGCGGTTAAAATCGAACGGGACCTGGAAGTGATGAAAAATGCGGCTTTGTATTATTTGAACAACACACTTGGGGAAGTCGCTACATTTAAAATTACGACAAAACGGTCCGATAAGGATTTTCCATACAATACGGATGAAATAAATCGGGCGCTAGGCGGTCATTTGCTTCGTAATACCGAAGATTTAAAAGTGGATGTAAAAAACCCAGATCTGAATTTACTTGTGGAAGTGCGACGGGAAGCAGTGTATTTAACAGGTGAAATCATTCCAGGAGCCGGCGGTCTGCCATTTGGTTCAAGTGGTAAAGCAATGTTGATGCTCTCAGGTGGAATCGACAGTCCTGTTGCCGGATTCCTATCAATGAAACGTGGATTGGATGTGGAAGCGATCCACTTTTACAGTCCTCCTTTCACAAGTGAACGTTCCCGCCAAAAGGTGATAGACCTCGCAGGGAAGCTTGCTGAAATTAGTGGCAGCATGAAGGTCCATATCGTACCATTCACGGAAATCCAGTTACTGATCCAGAAACAGATCCCGGAGAACTACTCCATGACGACAACACGCCGCTTAATGATGCGTGTTGCGGACAAAATTCGTGAGAAAGAAGATGCAATGGCACTGATCACGGGTGAAAGCCTTGGACAGGTAGCAAGTCAGACGATGAGCAGTATGTATGCCATCAATGAAGTGACGAATACGCCCATTCTTCGTCCGTTAATCACAATGGATAAAACGGAAATCATCAAAATGGCTAGAGAGCTGGATACATTTGAAATTTCGAACCTTCCATTCGAGGATTGCTGTACGGTCTTCACACCGGCAAGTCCGAAGACAAAGCCGAAACGCGAAAAAGTCAATTATTATGAAAGCTTCGTGGACTTCGAAACATTGATTGAAAAAGCGGTGTCCGACACAGAGATTGTGACGGTCCAACCTGGACAGGTTTTCGACGATAATGAAGCGCTGGAAGACCTCTTTTAAAACCCTACAATTACCAATAAATAAGTAGGAATGAAGCCATGTGTTTTAACACACTCTATAATCACAAGGAGGTGAAAAACACATGGCAAACAACAACAGCTCAAACGACTTATTGGTACCTGGAGTAGAACAAGCTCTAGAACAAATGAAATACGAAATCGCTTCAGAATTCGGTGTGCAACTTGGTGCAGATACAACTTCTCGCGCTAACGGATCAGTGGGTGGAGAAATTACAAAGCGTCTAGTTCAAATGGCTGAACAACAATTAGGCGGCGGATTCAGACGATAAGATAATTGAATAAATATGGCTGCAGAGAGCGGGGGTTCCCCCGCTCTCTTTATTTTATTTCAGAAAAAAACATCGTTAAGATATTAAAATGGGGAAGTATCTTGTATAATGAGTAGGTACTAAGAGTTCATGAATGGAGGAGAAGAGAATGAAGCGTGAAGAATTATTGGCTCCGGAACATTACAACTTAGTGAGTGAAATGGAACGTTTTGCATCAAATCCGGAAAAAGTGGCAGTACTTTGGGAAAACGAAACCGGGCACAGAAAACAACTTACATATGAAAACTTATTAAAAAGCGCAAATAAATTCGGTAATGTCTTTATAAAAATGGGACTGGAAAAAGGGGATACGGTTCTGATCATCATCCCTCGTTTAGTTGAAGCGTATCAAGTATATTTAGCCGCCCTTAAAATCGGGGTGGTTGTCATTCCTTGCTCCGAGATGCTCCGTGCAAAAGATTTAAAATATCGGATCAATCACGGTGATGTAAAAGGGATTGTCAGCTATCATGAATACACCCATGAATTCAATGAAATTAAAGAAACAGAAAATCTCTTGAAATTCTCGATAGGACAACAAGTGGACGGTTGGCATGATTTGAATGGATTAGCTGAAGATGAGTCCGAACAGCTTGCTTTGGCTGATACGAAAAGTGAGGATATGGCCTTCTTATCCTATACTTCAGGTACGACAGGAAATCCTAAGGGAGTTGTACATACACATGGTTGGGCTTATGCCCATTTAAAGACATCGGCGGCAAACTGGTTGGGAATTAGCGAGGGAGATGTCGTCTGGGCAACCGCTGGACCCGGGTGGCAGAAGTGGATTTGGAGTCCGTTCCTGGCAGTCCTGGGGACCGGTGCAACTGGGCTTGCATATCATGGGAGATTTGAACCGAAGAAGTATTTGCAGTTGCTGCAGGATTACAAAGTGAATGCCCTTTGTTGTACGCCTACAGAATACCGTCTGATGGCGAAAGTGGATAATCTCGATGATTATGACTTATCTGCTCTCCATAGCGCTGTATCGGCCGGGGAACCGTTAAATCAAAAGGTGTTTGAAGTGTTTAAGAATCATTTTAACATCGAAGTGCGTGACGGATATGGCCAAACGGAAAATACGCTTTTGGTCGGTGTGATAAAAGGCATGGAAATTAAAATGGGCTCAATGGGCAAACCGACTCCAGGAAATCATGTCGAGATCATCGATGATGCCGGAAAGCCATGTCTTCCTGGCGTGGTAGGGGATATCGCGGTGCATGTGGATACGCCTGCCCTCTTCAAAGAGTATTTTAAGGATCCGGAACGCACGGCGAGACAATTTCGCGGTGACTATTATGTAACAGGGGATCAGGCTAAGAAAGATGAAGAAGGTTATTTCTGGTTTGAAGGCCGTTCCGATGATATCATCATCAGTTCGGGGTATACAATCGGGCCCTTTGAAGTCGAAGATGCGCTCATTAAGCATCCCTTCGTGAAAGAATGTGCAGTCGTAGCAAGTCCGGATGAAGTGCGGGGGAGTGTTGTTAAAGCATACATTGTCTTGATTGATAGTGTAGACCCTCATCGTCCAGATTTAATAAAGACGCTTCAGCAACATGTGAAAGACATGACGGCTCCTTATAAATACCCTAGAAAAATAGAATTTTTAAAGGAACTTCCTAAAACGACGTCCGGTAAGATCAAGCGGGTCGACTTACGTAAAATGGAAGAAAGACTCCTGGAAAAGTAGGAGGAAACTCGAACGTCAGCCATTGTGCTGGCGTTTTTTTAGTGAAGCAAAAATGTGGGATTAAATCAAATGAGGTGATACACTTACTGCATATTATGGGAAACTTACGTGCTAAAGAAGATCGGCAAGTTAGGGAGAGGCAGGCTTCTTATGGAAAAATGATGTCTGCAATATTTCCGGGGAAATCGACCTGAAAGGACAATGTTTGCTTTCTAAGTAGGTGGTCCTTGTCGTTTAAGGAAGACAATCGAATCGGAAGGGGAAAAGGGTAAGGGGTAAGTCATCAAAGAAATGAAGGTACAGAAAAAATCGTTCCATTAGAGCAAATTTGAGCGTGACTATGGAATGATGCAAAGGGAAAGAAGGAAAGGTTATGAAAGTAAGCGAACAAAAAGAAGGGGCGATTTATGCAGCCGTTTCTTATATGATGTGGGGCATTGTCCCGATATATTGGAAATTTCTTCAGGGCGTTGGGGCAGCGGAAATTTTAGCTCAGCGGGTATTATGGTCCTTCGTCTTCATGGTGGTTTTATTGGCATTCATGAAAAAATGGCGGGCTTTTGTCGATTATGTTAAAGAAATCCTAGGCAACCCCAAATTATTTGCCGCATTATTGACGGCCTCGCTATTGGTCTCAGCTAACTGGGGAGTGTTCATATGGGCTGTTAACTCAGAACGAATCCTCGACACGAGCCTTGGTTATTATATCAATCCGCTTGTCAGCGTTTTGTTGGGAGTCATCGTCTTGAAAGAAAAACTAAGCCGATCGCAGGTCGTTTCATTCATCCTCGCTGGAATTGGTGTCTTGATCCTTGGTATCCACTTTGGAACGATTCCATGGGTATCGCTCATCCTGGCCATCACGTTTGGACTCTATGGCTTGGCGAAAAAGATGATCAAGGCCGAATCAGCCGTGGGACTGACGCTTGAAACGATGATGGTGACGCCACTTGCGTTGGGTTACTGGATATATTTGATGCTCCATTCGGATTCGCAATTTTTCGCATCCAGCGGAACGAGCCTGATGTTGATGGGTGGGGGAATCGTAACGGCACTACCCTTACTGTACTTTGCGAAAGGTGCAGAGAAGGTGCCTTTGTCCATGCTTGGCATCCTGCAGTACATTGCCCCAACCTTGACTTTGCTCCTAGGGGTGTTCGTATATCATGAAAGCTTTACAAAAGCACACTTCTTGGCCTTTATCTTCATCTGGTCCGCATTGGTCGTTTATACACTTTCCATTACTAAATGGGGAAAAATGGGTGCTGGTAGATTTAAAGGAAAAAGAAATATAGGTGCCTAAAAAAGCGCTTGGAGGGATGATTCCCTCCAGGCGCTTTTTAGGTTAAATAGGTGTTGGAACCTATCTCGCCAACGATCATATTATCGAGTGAATCCGTATCGTCACGTTCACTTTTTATGGAGTAGGGCCGATAAGCGGAACTGTCGATTTGGATAATATGTGTTGTCAGGTAGGCGGAGATCATGGATCCCCAAATTCTGTTACTATTCAATTCGGTAATGATTTCTTGTTGATCGGTGACTCCGATACCATGCGCAAAGAAGAGGTTCTGGCCTAACATGATTGCATTTTCCCCTTGCCATTCCGGGGTGTTCGGAGCAAAGTCCGGATTTTTGAAGTATAAGCAGTCACCAGGTAAATAATCCATCCCCTCATGGACAAGGATGGAAAGATGTTGATGATAGTGCCAGTTGTAAAGAAACAGATCAGGAAAAATACGATCGAAATTCTTAGGTCCGATTGAATCCAGTATCGCTTTATAAAATACGACCAATATGGCTGTTCCGCATTCGAAAGAGTATAGTCGGCCGTTTATGAATATGTCATTCAATGCCATGTGTGGAGGGATATTCGGCCAGAGTTCAAAAGCCCGGTCTCTCGTGAGTTGCCAAACTTGTGGATTGCATAGGGAATCTTCGAGGATCGTAAATTCGGCCCCACTTTCCTCTAACAATACGGAAGCCTGAATGGCCTTCAGACGTATTTTTAAGTCGAAACGAAAATCTTCCAATGTGTCAAACTCAAAAACGGTAGGATATATGGCCATCAGCTGAATAATGGTTGATAGGTTCTTGTTTGTTATACCGGCTAGCAGCTGGCTAGCGTCGATCGGTTTGTGATTGATTTTTATCATGATGATATCCGCCTTTTGGTGAAGTTAATGTAAGGGGTGTTTGCATATACATGATAATTATATGAGTACTTGCATGAAAGTGTTAGACGACTAGACTCTTTTCCGGACTTTATCCTTAACAGGAGCGCAATCATAAAAAAGGCTTGGAAGAAACATCCTCCAAACCTGCAAATCTAGGCGTTTTATAAAAAGGTGCGTTTTACTTTTTCCCAATAGGAATTATCCTTTAATTTGACCGTTTTCATGACTTTCTTGCTTAAGCGGATCTTGATTTTCTCTATATTGCGAATACTCAGGGCCTCGTTGTCCAAGCCAATGATCGGGTAGCTTGGCCCGTTTTGCCCAAGGTGGACGGTCAGCGTTCGGTCGCCGCTCAGGATGAAGGACGAGCCTAAGGTCCGGTAGGTATTATTGTTGATCGAAGCGAGTTCACTGACCTGGAAGCATGGTAGAAGCGGATCGACTACTGCTCCATTCACGGACTTATTATAGGCGGTGCTGCCCGTCGGGGTCGCGATGATGATTCCATCTCCGCGCAGTGTTTCAAAATGGATGTGATCAATGAAAATGTCCATGATAAAGGTTTTGATGACGGATGTGCGGATGCTGAGCTCGTTCAAGGCATAGAAAAAGGGTTGGTCATCGAGCTGGATATCGATAACAGGATATTTACGGACCTCGATTTGTTCGTTCGTCATGGCAACGATCATTCTGTTTACGTCTTCCATGTAAAAATCACAATACATGTTCAAGTTGCCTGTGGTAGAAACGCCTGCATATAAACAGTCATCCCGAAACCCGGTTTTCCGGACGGCTTGTAGAAAGGTGCCGTCATCACCGATGCTAACGATGATGGTGGCCTTTCTATAATCCTTGACGACTTCAAATGAATATTGTTGCGCCAACTCCGTCAATCTCTTGACGTTCTTTATCATCTGCTCGTTCTGTACATGGAAAAAATAAATATTCCGGCGATTGGTCATCATGATTCCCCCATTAAATATGTATAGTCTTGTTAGGGCCTACTCAATAAAATCAAGGAAAAAGTTGATAGAACAAGATGCCTTGCCATTTCCAATTTGAGGATTATTTGCTACAATTTTAAGATGGTCTCATTTTATCATGGATTGAAACTTTTTTGTTTACAGTTCGTAAGATAAGAGTGATAGAAATTTAAGGGGGAACACATATGAATGGGAAGCGTTGGGCTGCTCTGGGTATCGCAGCCGTTTTATTTTTTGTTTCTATTGGCGTAGGTCTAGCCACCACTTTATTTGCAACCGATACAGAAAGTGTTTTCGAAGATTTTTTTGCGTCCGATAGCGGATTTTACGAAGAAGTCATAGAAGGCGAAGATCCAACCAATGTCATCGCGGTATTGGATGTAGAAGGAACGATTCAGGATACAGGGGAAGCTTCCCTGTTAAGTTCGGAAACCTACAATCACCGGGATTTCATGGACAAGCTGCAAATGGCGGAAGAGAATGACAATATCAAAGGAATTATCCTTCGAGTGAATTCACCAGGCGGCGGGGTTGTGGAAAGCGCTGAAATCTACGACAAAATCCTTGATATTAAAAAGGTGAAAAAGCCCGTATATGTGTCCATGGGTTCCATGGCGGCATCCGGTGGGTATTATATTTCTGCACCAGCCGATAAAATCTTTGCCAGCCCCGAAACCATGACAGGTTCACTTGGTGTCATCATGCAGGGGTACAATTACGAGAAATTAGCCGAGAAATATGGTGTCGAATTTGAAACGATCAAAAGCGGTACATACAAAGACATTATGAGTCCGACGAGGGAAATGACCGATGATGAACGGAAAATCCTCCAAAATATGATCGATAATTCGTATGATCAATTCGTCAAGATCATTGCCGATGGACGTGGCATGTCCGAAAAAGAAGTAAGGAAGATTGCGGATGGGCGGATCTATGATGGACGTCAGGCGAAAGAAGTTCATTTAATTGATGACTTCGGCCATTTGGATGATGTGATTGCTGCCATGAAAAACGATATCGATCAAAAAAATGCGCAAGTCATTCGTTATACAGGTGAAGCCGGATTCGGTTCATTGTTCAGTATGGGAGCGCAAAAAATATTGGGAAATGATGTGGAAACGGCCGTGTTGACAAAAATCCTTTCCTCTTCAAATTCCCCACGCTTGATGTATTTGTATGCGGAATAGGGGGGCTGAAGAATGACGGAACAAAATGATAGCAATGAAAGAATCGTACCATCCAATCTAGCATCGGAGCAGGGACCCATACAGCCAGAGCTTTTGCCAGTCCAACCTCTAGAGGATGATGGCGATGTGAAAGTCGTGAATTTTGCCGGTTTTTGGATGAGATTTTGGGCCTATTTAGCGGACTTGTTTGTGATTGGCAGTTTGAATCGCATCTTGATTCACCCCATCTTTAAGTTTTATAATGAGTCAGATAACCTTTGGTTTTCTGCTGAGGCCTTATTGACGGCCATTGTCTTTTTCCTTTATTTCATCCTGATGACCAAATTCTTCAACCAGACATTAGGCAAGATGATTTTTGGTTTGAAGGTAGTGGCCTTGAAGGAAGAGACGATTACCTGGGGTACGGTATTATTCAGGGAATTGTTTGGACGTTATATTTCCAAAGTTACCTGGGTCGGCTACCTTTTGGCAGGCCTATTACCCAAGAAACAGGCTTTGCATGATATCTTTGCGGACACGAGCGTCGTTTTAATTAGAAGATGATGCCCTTTTTAATAAATAAACCTGTAGGACTGCCATTTTAGGTCCAATAGGTTTATTTTTTTTTGACGAGGCCGATAATGAATGGCTGAAAGGGTGTGGATGTGTGAAATGGATTGTAATGATATTGGCTATCCTCATAGCGGTGTTGCTTCTTCTCATTTTCACTAAAGTCAGGGTGCATTTTACCTATAAGCGTATTCAAAAAGATGATCTTATCCATATGAAAATGACGGCCTGGCATGGCTTATTGCATTACACATTGAAGGTGCCAGTCATAAAGAAAGACGATGAATCGACGGCTCTCATCGTGGAGAAAGAAACGGACACGATGAATGATACGGAAAAGAAGTCGACGGCCAAGCTTACTCCGGAAGAGTTCATGGATGGTTTAAGCGATATGCGGGCCTTGATCCACCATATAGTTGATTTACATCGGATCATTCGGCACTTCCTCGGGAAAGTCCAAGTGAAAGAGTTTGCATGGCATAGTGTTATAGGGACGAAACATGCTGCCCAAACAGGGATATTAACAGGTAACTGTTGGGCCCTTAAAGGATCGATCATTGGTTTATTGACCACCTATCTGAATTTTCGGGTCATGCCTTCCTATACGATTACACCGGATTTTTATCGAAAACAGGCCAATACGTCCATTGCTTGCATATTAGAATTCAGAGTCGGGCAAGCTATACTGACTGGGATAAAACTGCTTCGCTACTGGAAAGGCGGTAAAGTGAAATTCAAGTCTAAGAAATTAGCGAAGCTAACTGGAGATTCCAATAATCAATCGATGTAGAGTGGAGGAATTTAGATGTCTGATCACCCAATACAAGGTTTAATGAAAGAAGCCATGGAGAACTTGAAAGAGATGGTCGATGTTAACACGATCATCGGAGACCCGGTGGAAACCCCCGATGGAAGTGTCATTTTAACGGTTTCCAAAGTGGGCTTCGGATTTGCCGCTGGAGGCAGTGAATTTGTGATCGATGGTAACCATCAAGGTCAACAGGGCGATTCAAAGCAACCATTTGGTGGGGGTAGTGGTGGTGGAGTATCCATTACGCCTATAGCTTTCCTTATTGTTGGTACACATGGCGTGAAGATGATTCATTTAGATGAAGGTACGCATCTTTTAGAAAAAATGATGGATTTAGCACCGCAGGTCGTTGATAAGATCCAATCGATGCTAGCTAAAAAAGATACTAATCAATCAAGGCAAGATAGCGGTCAAAGGAATTCAATGAACATGAACAATCAACAACCTAAACAGGATTTGGATTTCTAATGCGACTCGGCGTCCGCCGAGTTTTTCTTTTTGATGTAAAATTCTAAAATCCAATTAATTGCAAAATTACGATAAAACAAATATCATAAAGCTTGTACATAAAGCATATAAAGGAGGAATTTTTAATGGCTTCAGTTACTTTTAAAAACAACCCGGTCACTTTAGTGGGACCAGAACTTAAAGTTGGGGATAAAGCACCTGATTTTACAGTATTGGCTAATGATTTAACACCGGTTACATTAAACGACTCAAAAGGCACAGTCCGCATTATCAGTGTCGTTCCGTCCGTTGATACAGGCGTTTGTGATGCACAGACACGCAAATTCAATGAAGAGGCTGCCAAATTGGATAATGTGAAAGTATTGACGATCAGCAATGACCTTCCATTCGCACAAAAACGCTGGTGTGCTGCAAGCGGACTCGACAATGTCCAAGTCCTTTCCGATCACCGCGACCTTTCTTTTGGGGAAGCTTACGGTGTTGTGATGAAGGAACTTCGTTTACTGGCACGTTCCGTATTCGTCGTGAACAGTAACGATGAAATCACTTATGTTGAATATGTAAGTGAAGGTACGACTCATCCAGACTATGAAGGTGCCATTGAGGCAGCTAAAGCAGCAAAGTAAGGACTGAGCTCACTGAACCAGGCGCTGATGTGCCTGGTTTTTCTATTGGGTCGAACATCCTAAAAACAGGAAGATTGCCTTATGATGAATAAAGATAGAAACCCTCAAAACCAGACCTTTTCCTCATTCCCCAAAGAAACGCCTACCTGTGAGTTCACTGACGGACATTGCTTCAACCCAATGATAGGATAGCATGTACCGAATGGCTCCAATAAGGAAACATTCTGTCAAATAACTGATGAATGATAAACGGGGCTTACGACTTGTAAGTCTTACTCCTTACCTTTAAAATAAGGACAGAAGCAAACAGGAGGAATAAATAAGTGAAGTCTACCCCAGTTGAAGAACTATTTTATGAATTTGATGAAACAACCAAAATATTGCAAGATGAACTGTCGTGCACGTATCTCGATGCTTTGGGCGAGACCGGAGAGAATTTTTTCCAAGGGAAAGTGATGCAGGAAGAAATCAGTGAAGAATCAAAGAAAAGTTTGATGAAGCATTATGCTGAATTTTCATTGGAAAAGTATGAAAAGGAAGCCATCCGTAAAGCATACCAGCTGGCCATCCTTAAAGGCATGCAACAAAGCGTACAACCTAACCATCACATGACACCGGATGCCGTCGGGATTTTTGTCAGTTACTTAGTCGGCAAATTCACGAAGGATCAAAAAGAGATCGTCATGCTCGATCCAGCTGTTGGGACAGGAAACCTACTCTTTGCGATCATGAACCAGTTGACCGATAAAAACATGGCGTCATTTGGTGTGGAAATCGACGAAACCTTGATCAGGCTTGCATATGCCGGGGCTAATCTTCAAGAGCATCCCTTATCATTTTTCAATCAGGACAGCCTAGAGCCGCTTTTCATTGACCCAGCGGATGTGGTAGTCAGTGACTTGCCGATTGGGTATTACCCGAATGATGTCCGTGCAGCGGAATACGAACTGAAGGCAGAAAACGGGCATTCCTATGCACATCATCTATTCATAGAGCAAAGTGTCAAACATGTGAAAGATGGAGGATATCTATTCTTCATTGTCCCGAATAATTTATTTGTCTCGGAAGAAGCACCTAAACTCAATGACTATTTGAAAAAAAATACTCACATTCAAGGAATGGTGCAGCTTCCGCTTACCATGTTTAAAAACGAAGCGGCTGCCAAGAGCATTTTAATCCTTCAAAAGAAAAAGGATGGCGTCGAGGCTCCTAAGAAAGCCTTGTTGGTACAACTTCCGAAGCTATCTGACTTCGATGCGACTAGGTCGGTCATGAACCAGATGGACGATTGGTTTAAGGAAGAAAAATAAAAACAAAAGCTGATGCCAAAAGGCATCGGCTTTTGTTTTTAGAAGATAAAGAGTTTTTTAAATTATTAAATTTTTTATTGGTGGAATCCATTTGCCATGATAAGATATATACATTATATACTGCACGTTTGTAGACTAGCTTAGAGTAAAGGAGCAGGATGGATGTCTAAAATTATGGCTATAAACGCAGGCAGCTCTTCTTTGAAGTTTCAGCTTTTTGAGATGCCTAGTGAACATGTTATTACGAAAGGTCTTGTGGAAAGGATCGGTTTGAAAAACTCCACATTCACCTTGAGTGTTGAAGGCGAGAAGATTTCTGAAACGTTACACATCCCAAATCATGAAGTGGCTGTCGGGCTTTTACTAGAAAAACTGATTCACCACCAAATCATACACTCTTTCGAAGAAATAGATGGCATGGGCCATCGAGTTGTGCATGGTGGTGAAGTGTTTAGCGACTCCGTCTTAATCACAGAGGAAGTTATAGAAGAAATCGAGAAGCTTTCGGATTTAGCTCCCCTTCATAATCCTGCCAATATAACGGGCATCAAGGCGTTTAAGCAAATATTGGGTGAAGTGCCGGCGGTTGCTGTCTTTGATACGGCCTTCCATCAAACCATGGAACCCAGTTCGTATATGTATAGCTTGCCATTTGAGTACTATGAGAAATACGGTATCAGGAAATATGGATTCCATGGTACATCACATAAATATGTTTCCCAACGTGCAGCGGAAATGATAGGAAGACCGATAGAACAGTTACGGTTGATATCCTGTCATTTGGGAAATGGCGCTAGCATCACGGCCATCGAGGGAGGAAAGTCGATTGACACGTCGATGGGATTCACTCCATTGGCCGGCGTGACGATGGGTACACGTTCAGGGAATATCGATCCAGCTTTGATTCCTTACATCATGGAGAAAACGGGGACAACGGCAGATGAAGTACTGGATGTCTTGAATAAGAAAAGTGGGATCCTTGCACTGTCTGGCTTCTCCAGCGACTTACGCGATATCCAATTGGAAGCCGATAAAGGAAATGAGCGGGCTGAGCTTGCGCTAGAGGTATTTGCTGGCCGCATTCATAAATACATAGGTTCTTATACAGCAAAAATGGGCGGCGTGGATGGAATCATCTTTACGGCCGGCATTGGTGAAAATAGCCAGGACATCCGGGGGAGGATCTTGGATGGACTTGAATTCATGGGAGTTTATTGGGATGAAGACCTGAATCGTGCCTCTGGTGAGGAAGCCTTCATCAATTCCCCATTTTCCCCGGTGAAAATCATGGTCATTCCTACGAATGAAGAAGTCATGATTGTCAGAGATACGATGAATATCACAATGAATGAAAGTTTAGAAGATATGCTTTCCTAGAAGAAAAAAGCCTCCATGCCCATCAAGGGAATGGAGGCTTTTTTACGTGCGGATTTGCCCGGAGTTCTGTTTAGATGTTGATAGGTTGTAAAGCTGCTTCATATTCTTGAAAAGCTGTGCCGTATGGTATACTTAAAGGGAGAATCCACCAATTCTTTATAAAGGAGGCTTGTTGCATGGAATTCACAAATCGGGACATGAAAACTTGGAATGAAATTAGTGAATGGCAAGATAAACTGAACCAATATAATCCGACAGACCTGGCATCATTATATGATAAATGGCTAGAGCAAAGTTTTTCACGGTTGCCTGAAGATGTTCAACAACAATTTTTTGAAAAGCTTGATACTTGGTTATTTCACTTGCATGCGATGGTACAGAGCTCATCCATTCAAATAGACGCAAGAGACCGCATTTTGGCCTCGGCACGTGTATTCAATGATGAGATTGAGGAGATTAAGGATATACACCTTTTAACAATCGACCAGTTGAACTACATAGCGAACCAGCATATTGCGAAGCATCGTTTATATTCTTTTGTGCAGGGAGGAATAAGCGGTCGTGGAGGGTTGCTCCTACTGGGAAGTGATATCCCGGCCATGACAGTCATTAATGTTCGAACCGTACAGCTGATAGCGATGTCTTATGGTTTTGAAGGGAATACACCCTTTGAAATGATGATGGCCTTAAAGGTATTCAATGCAGGGGCGATGCCTAAGCGGCTCCAAGGAGTGGCTTGGGAAGAATTGGTCCGGGAAATTCAGACTGCGGAAGATGAATATTGGTATATGGGAATAGAGGAGCTGACGAATCCAAAGTGGATGGAACAGCCATTAAAGCAATTATTAAAAGCTGTATCCATCACGGTTTTCAGGAAAAAACTATTGGGCGGCGTTCCGCTTATCAGTATGGCCATTGGCGCCGGGGCTAATTACCAAATGACGAAAGATGTCAGTGAATTCGCCCAGAAATTCTATCAGTATCGTTATTTACAGGGAAAGAAGGCCGATGAAGAATGAGTGTCAAGGAACATAAAAAGGCCACTACGGAGCCGATTCGATGCAAGGTGATCACGGTCAGTGATACGCGAAACGAAGAAACGGATAAAAGCGGATCCTTGATGATGGACCTCCTAAAATCACAGGGCCATGTAGTGACAGAATATGAAATCGTGAAGGACGAACGGGGTGCAATCCAAGAGGCGATTACGGCCGGCGGAAAAAGCAATCAAGTCGATGCCATCCTAACCAATGGCGGTACAGGCATCGCAAACAGGGATGTCACGATTGAAGCGGTAAAAGAATTGATGACTAAAGAGATACCCGGTTTTGGTGAGCTTTTCCGTATGTTGAGCTATCAAGAAGATATCGGATCGGCAGCCATCCTATCAAGGGCGATTGCTGGAGTGGCATTTAATAAAGCGATCTTTTCGACTCCTGGTTCATCTGGGGCGGTTCGCCTTGCGATGAATAAACTAATACTTCCGGAATTGGGCCATGTTGTCGGGGAAATTCGGAAGGATACATAAGGAAACGGACAAAAAAAGCCCCGGTTTTAAAAACTGGGGCTTTTTTTGCATGGAAATGGGCTTAATTATGCATCTTTTCACTTATCCCCTGATCGGTCCGATACCAAAGCCAAAGATCATTTATCACGGAAGCCAGTTCGGAGATTTCCGTGTTGAGTTGGCATGACAAGACAAAATTACTTTCATCAGAGAGCTGTGTCTGTTTCCGATTGATAATGGCTTCCAGCTCCTGTATACGGTCCGGGATATGACCCCGGATAGTTTCCCAGTGTGCGAGTATGCGGTGCTGCTTTCCTTTAGAGTATTCATCCCATTCCATGGGGAGGTCGGGGATGGAGATTCCAAGCCGTTCATCATACGTAAAAAGTTCTTTCATAATGCCTCCTGTAATCACAGTTTTCATACTCTTAGATTACTATATTTTAACCGATGTATCCATTGTGTAAATTATTTGGAATATCGAAAAAATTTTACTGAAATCAGTAAAATACCCCTTGTATTCCTTGTATAAAAATGATAAAGTACTAAACATAGATTGAATAAAAATAACAACGAATGAATTTTTATTCACACGAAAGGGACGATAAAACATGGGAAATCAAAAAGTAGTTTTAGCTTATTCTGGAGGATTAGATACCTCTGTTGCAATTAAATGGTTACAAGATCAAGGATACGACGTAGTGGCATGCTGTTTGGATGTCGGTGAAGGAAAAGATTTAGACTTTATTAAAGAAAAAGCAATCACTGTCGGAGCGGTTAGTTCTTATGTAATTGATGCAAAAGACGAATTCGCCGATGAATTCGCATTGACGGCTCTTCAAGCCCATACACTATATGAAGGAAAATATCCTTTAGTATCAGCTCTATCGCGTCCACTTATCGCGAAGAAGCTAGTGGAAGTGGCTGAAGAAGAAAATGCAGTAGCCGTTGCGCACGGTTGTACGGGAAAAGGAAATGACCAAGTGCGTTTCGAAGTATCCATTTCGGCTTTAAACCCTAATTTACAAGTTCTTGCACCTGTACGTGACTGGAGATGGTCTCGTGAAGAGGAAATCGAATATGCTGCCAAGAATGGAATTCCTGTTCCAATCGGTTTAGCCAGCCCTTACTCAATCGACCAAAACCTATGGGGAAGAAGTAACGAATGTGGAATCCTTGAAGATCCATGGGCTGCTCCTCCGGAAGAGGCATATGATCTGACAACAAGCCTTGAAAACACACCGGATACTGCCGATATCATTGAAATCGGATTCGAACAAGGTGTACCGGTTACACTGAACGACAAGAACTACAAATTGGCTGATTTGATTGTTGAATTGAATCAAATTGCCGGTAAACACGGTGTCGGACGTATCGACCACGTGGAAAATAGATTAGTAGGTATCAAATCTCGTGAAGTATACGAAGCTCCAGGTGCCATGACATTGATCGCTGCACATAAAGAGCTTGAAGATATTACTTTGGTAAAAGAACTTGCCCATTTCAAACCAGTGATTGAGAAGAAAATGACGGAATTGATTTATGAAGGACTTTGGTTCTCACCACTTCAAAAAGCGTTGGCTGCATTCTTGAAAGAGACACAAGTGAACGTTACGGGTACTGTCCGTGTGAAACTGTTCAAAGGCCATGCCATTGTCGAAGGAAGAAAATCAGAGTACTCACTATACAATGAAAAACTAGCAACCTATACAAAAGCGGACGAATTCGATCATGAGGCAGCAGTTGGTTTCATTAAATTATGGGGACTTCCAACGAAAGTGAACAGCATGGTCAACAACAAGAAGGTGACAGTGTGAGCAGCAAGCTTTGGGGAGGAAGATTCACGAAATCTGCCGAAGAATGGGTAGATGAGTTCGGGGCTTCCATATCCTTTGATCAGGAACTTGTCCTTGAAGATATTCAAGGCAGCTTGGCACATGTCACCATGCTGAAGACATGCCAGATCCTGCCTGAAGAGGACGCTGATCAGATCATTGTGGGACTGAAGGGTTTACAGGAAAAAGCGGAAAAAGGTGAATTGACTTTCAAGGTGGAGATGGAAGATATCCATCTTAACCTTGAAAGCATGCTCATTGAAGCGATCGGCCCGGTCGGAGGCAAATTGCATACTGGCAGAAGCCGTAACGACCAAGTGGCAACAGACCTTCATCTTTACATGCGCAACCAAACGAAAGTGATTCTGGAACTCATTAATGGACTCCAAGGAGCAATTTTGGAACAGGCTAAAAAGAATGTGGAAACACTCATTCCAGGGTATACGCATTTACAGCGTGCCCAGCCGATTTCATTCGCTCACCATTTAATGGCTTATTTCTGGATGCTGGAACGCGATAAACAACGTTTCACTGAAAGCTTCAAGAGAATCAACATTTCTCCATTGGGTGCAGGAGCGCTTGCTGGGACGACTTTTCCGATTGACCGTGCGTTAAGTGCAGAGCTACTTGGCTTTGATGGCATATATGAAAATAGTCTGGATGCAGTGAGTGACCGTGATTTCGCCCTGGAATTCATGAGTAACAGCGCAACGATGATGATGCATTTATCTCGTTTCAGCGAAGAAATCATTCTTTGGTCAAGCCAGGAATTCCAATTCGTTGAACTGGATGATGCTTTCTCAACGGGAAGCAGCATCATGCCACAAAAGAAAAACCCTGATATGGCGGAGCTGATCCGCGGTAAAACAGGACGGGTTTACGGGAATCTAACAGGGTTACTGACTGTATTAAAAGGACTGCCACTTGCTTATAACAAAGATATGCAAGAAGATAAAGAAGGCGTTTTTGATACGGTTAAAACGATTGTTGGTTCACTTAAAATCTTCGCAGGCATGATTTCAACGATGAAAGTGAAAAAAGACGTGATGGAAAAAGCAACGAAAAATGACTTTTCCAATGCAACCGAATTGGCCGATTATCTGGCTTCGAAAGGCATGCCTTTCCGTAAAGCCCATGAAGTCGTCGGCAAACTTGTTTTATTCTGTGTACAAAACGGCTGCTATTTAGTTGACCTTAGCATGGAACAATTCAAGGAGGCATCCGAGTTGTTTGAAGAGGATATTTACGACGCATTAAATCCATACGAAGCAGTTAAACGCCGTAATAGTGCAGGTGGTACTGGGTTTGCCCAAGTGCAGCTTGCGATTGAAAAAGCGGAGAAACTCATAAGTGAATAACAAATGAAAAGATCGTACACCGATTTGGTGTACGATCTTTTTTAAAAAAAATTTAATTTTTATCAGTACGGACAATGATGACATCACAATTTGAGTGGCGAACAATACCTTCTGATACGCTTCCAATCAAGAAACGTTCAACGGCATTAAGTCCAGTCGCACCACAAACGATTAAATCAATCGTATGTTTTTTCGCTAAGTCTCTTGGTATTTTGACTTTAGGAGAACCATACTCCACTTCCGTAATTACGTTAGTGATGCCAGAGGCAACCGCTTCTGTTTTATACTTTTCCAATAAGTCATTGGCAAAGGTTTCAGAACGATCGCGGATAGTCATATCGTAAGCTTCGATAGTCGGGAAATTCCTGGTGTCGACGATATGAGCCAGAACTAGAGTCGCGTTACTTAGTTTTGCAAGGTATATCGCTTTTTTTAAGGCCCATTCTGCTTCTTCAGAACCGTCCACCGCTACAAGGATATTTTTATAATCTATCGTACCCATTATGAATCTCCTCCTTCTACTTCACTCCCATTATACTATAATTTTCCTTATTCAATTGTAACAAATTTACGAATTTTTGGTGAAGTCTATCTTAATATTTGGAGGCTTTTCGGATATTTCGTCAAGACTTCACAACCTGTTTCGGTTATGTACAGATCATCCTCTATCCTCACACCAGCCACATCGGGAACATAGATACCTGGTTCGATTGTATAAACCATGCCCTTTTGCAACTTAAGTGAATTCGTTTCCTTTAACGATGGATATTCATGGACGCTAATGCCAAGTCCGTGCCCAAGACGGTGTGGGAAATAGTCGCCGTAGCCTTTGTTCTGGATGATGCTTCTGGCAGTCCGGTCGATCTCGGAACAAGCAACACCGGGTTTGCTTGCTGCAATGGCAGCTTCCTGCGCGTTTCGAACCGTTTCATAGATCTCGGCTTGCTTGTCATTGATGTCCCCGAACGCAACGGTCCTGGTGATGTCTGAGCAATACCCTTCATATACGACACCTAGATCAAAAAGAACGAGGTCACCACGCTGAACTTTCGATGCCCCTGGCGTTCCATGAGGCGAAGCTCCGTTCTTTCCAGTCAGGACCATTGTAGAGAATGACATTTGGCTAACGCCGACCTTCTTCATTTCGAATTCAATTGCAGCCAGGATTTCCATTTCGGTTTTCCCTTCACGGATTTCGCTGACTCCGACTTCGATAGCCACGTCGGCAAGTCGGCAGGCTTCACGAATCTTGACCATTTCATCTTCGGATTTGATCATTCGCATCTTTTGTAGCTTCTCCTCGGCTGAAACGAGTACCGGCGCATCAAAATGATGCTGTATGTTTTCATAGCGTTCCACATTCATATGTTGTTTTTCAATCGCGATTTTCTTCAAGGATAATCCACGTTGACTAACCGCTTTCTGGATTTTCAACCATGGATCTTCGATATCGGTGTAGCCAATGATCTCGCCTTGCCATCCAGCATTCTTGGCATCAGGCACTTCCATTTGGGGACAAACCAAAAATGGCTCTGCGTTCGCAAAAATGGCTAGTGCCAGCAGTCTTTCATTCGGATCACTAAAGAATCCACTGCAATAAAAGACGTTTTCGGTAGAAGTTAGAATGGCTGCGTCCAACTCATTGGTTTGCAACCAGTTTTGTATTTCATTCAAATGTTTATTCATGACGATTCCTCCATAGATAGGATATAATTACCTTAGCAATAACTATTTAAATAGTAAATGGTAAAGCTTTTGAAAAAATTCAAAAAAGTGTGTATCGGAAAGGAGCATCATTTAATGAAAGTATCTTTTCATGGACATGCCATCGTGAAAGTGGAGACCAATGGCAAGACGATTCTTTTTGACCCATTCATCACTGGAAATGAACTAACGGATCTAAAGGTGGCGGACGTAAAGCCGGATGTAATCATCTTAACACATGGTCATAATGATCACATTGGTGACACGGTGGAATTAGCGAAAAAGCACGATGCCCTTGTCATCGGAATTGCTGAAATAGCCGTTTATTTAGGAAATCAAGGCGTCAGGACACATGGCATGAGCATTGGTGGTGCTTATGAATTTGATTTTGGCACTGTGAAATTGACCCCTGCATTTCATGGAACCGGATTCAATACGGCAGATGGTCAGATCATCTATCTAGGGATGCCTGCCGGCGTATTGTTGACTGTAGAAGGAAAAACGATCTATCATGCTGGTGACACGGCCGTTTATTCCGACATGAAACTGATTGGGGAAAGACATCCGATTGATTTGGCATTTCTGCCTATCGGCGATAACTTCACAATGGGGCCGGAAGATGCAGCGCTTGCCGCAAAATTCCTCCAGGCGAAGCAGGTCGTGCCGATCCACTACAACACGTTCCCGGTCATCAAACAGGATCCTAACAAATTCATCGATATACTAGAAGCAAAAAATGGACTGGTTATGGAACCCGGAGATGCAATCGATTTATAATGACACAACAACAGGGGCCTGATTCGGAGGCTCCTTTTTATATAGGAAATGAATAATCAAGAAGCATGGATGTAGTATGTCTCGACGACAAGCTTAAAAATCCCCTGTAGGCTCCATTCTTTTTATTCATCCTCTTGCATAAAATTAAGGGATGGAATGAAGGAGGGGGTTGGATGAAGCAAAGGTTATTGCTCTGTTTGCTTTTATGCGGTGTGATGCTGTATTATGCAGTGCCGCGCCTATCGTTGGAAAGCGGGGGCCCAGAGAGTTTGTTTGGGGGAACTTGGCTTTTGTTCGCGCTGTTAGCCGTGGCGGGGAATTTGACAGGCATTCTGTATTCACCTGCAAAACGGAAAGTGAAACGGCAGCATCAAAAGAAAAGGTTGCGTGAATATCAGTAGTTGTTTGATAATCTAGGCTCTTTGACCTTATAATGGGATATAGGAATACCGTGAAAAGGGTGAAGCGCTTGGCTACAAAGCATGAACAAATATTAAAACATATCGATGGACTTCCGGTTGGTGAAAAGATTTCCGTCCGCCAGATTGCCAAAGTCCTGAATGTAAGTGAGGGCACGGCATACCGTGCGATTAAAGAGGCGGAGAATCAAGGCTATGTAAGTTCCATTGAGCGGGTCGGCACGATCCGTATTGAGAAAAAGAAAAAAGAGAATATTGAGAAGCTAACGTTTGCCGAGGTAGTCAATATAGTTGATGGACAAGTCTTAGGTGGAAAAACGGGTCTTCATAAAACGTTAAATAAATTCGTTATCGGTGCGATGAAGCTTGAAGCGATGATGCGATATACGGGTGCAGGAAACCTGTTGATTGTAGGGAATCGTACTCAGGCGCATGAGCACGCATTAAAAGCGGGTGCAGCGGTGCTGATTACCGGTGGGTTCGATGCCGAAGAATCCGTTAAGATATTGGCCGATGAATTGGAGATGCCGGTCATTTCAACGAGTTACGATACCTTTACTGTTGCGACCATGATCAATCGGGCCATTTATGACCAATTGATCAAAAAGGAAATCCTATTGGTAGAGGATATTTTGACGCCCGTTCAGGAAACGACCTTCTTAACCGTGGGTGATCGGGTTCAAAATTGGCATGAATTGAATCAGGAGTCGGGTCATAGCCGTTTCCCTGTCGTTGATGAAAACATGAAGGTTCAGGGTATGGTCACCTCAAAAGATGTCATGGGCCAAGAAGAAACGACGCTCATTGATAAGGTGATGACGAAGAATCCGATGACCGTAGGCGATAAAATGAGTGTTGCCTCATCTGCCCATATGATGGTGTGGGAAGGGATCGAGTTGATTCCAGTCGTTAGTGACAGTCACATCCTGAAAGGGATCGTGAGCAGGCAGGATGTACTGAAGGCGTTACAGATGAGCCAAAGACAGCCACAGGTCGGTGAAACGATTGACGATACGATCACGAGCCAGCTGGTGATGACGTCAAACCAAGGCAAGGGACAAGAAGTGTATAGCTATGGTGTTACACCGCAAATGACCAATTATCTAGGTACGATTTCAAGTGGGGTGTTCACGACACTGGTTACGGATTCAGCCAATCGTGCACTCAGAGGCTATAAACGCGGCGATTTAGTCGTTGAAAATATGACGATTTACTTCATCAAGCCTGTTCAGATCGACAGTACGCTTGAAATTCATCCTCGTGTCCTGGATGTGGGGCGTAAGTTCGGGAAAGTGGATGTCGAGGTATTTAACCAAGGCAAGCTTGTAGGGAAAGCCATGCTGACATGTCAGTTGCTTGATCGTTCTTAACTAGCGAAAGAGGATAATCGAATTCGATTATCCTCTTTGATTTGTGGCTTCTTCAATGGCATGTGGGAGGTAGAACTTATACATTTTATAACCGCCCCAAACGCTGAATAGTCCGACAACAATGAATACGGCAGCAATGATGTATGTAACGGTCGTTTGGAAAAGGAAAAGCTGATTGACTCCAAATAAGGCTACAAAGGCACCGAGGGCAATGGACGATTTTCCTGAAATCCACTTTTTCTCCATCGGCATTTTCGTGCGTACCATTTTAATTTTGTAAAATACATAAATCCCTAGTGACAGAACGATCAAGGTGACAAGGATAGGCATCGTTTATAATTCCCCCAATTTAACATATGTACCTTATTATTGTAGCGGGAAACTCTGGAGATTGCCACCTAAAACAAGATGAGCCTTCCTATTTCGCCAATTTTTTGATTAAATAAAATATATCGTCTTAATTTGTACAATAACATATATAAAAAGGAGATTTATATGAAGGCTGAAATTTTAGCAGATATAAAGCGTTATGATACGATTATCATTCATCGCCATGTCCGGCCTGACCCGGATGCTTATGGTTCGCAAGGGGGATTGGCTGAAATTCTGAAGGCATCATTTCCTGAGAAGCGCATTTTCACGGTCGGGAAAGAAGAGCCTTCGTTACATTATTTAAGGAGGCTTGATGTGATTTCGGATGAAATGTACCAAGGGGCTTTGGTCATCGTTTGTGACACCGCCAATACCGACCGAATCTGCGACAGCCGTTATCCGACAGGGGATAAGCTGATCAAGATTGATCACCATCCAAACGAAGATCCCTATGGAGACATGCGTTGGGTCGATACGTCCGCTAGCTCGACGAGTGAAATGATTTATGAATTTTATCTATTTGGTAAAGATCAAGGATTGAAGATGAGCGATGAGGCAGCCCGTCTACTTTATGCAGGTATCGTTGGTGATACGGGACGTTTTCTTTTTCAAAGCACGACCGAGAAAACATTCGCCTATGCAAGTGAGTTGATTCATTATTCATTCTCCCGTCCACAGTTATATCAAGAGATGTATGATGTCGATGAAAGCATTACCCGCCTGAATGGTTATGTGCTGCAAAACTTCGAGATTCTACCAAACGGAACAGGGAAGATGATCATCACGAAGGATATCCTGGGAAAATTTCATGCGACGCCTTCAGAAGCCTCCCAGCTTGTCTCCTCGCTGGGTTCGATTAAAAACGTGAAATCTTGGGTCTTTTTCATTGAAGAAGAAAAGGAGATCCGGGTTCGTTTCCGTTCTAAAGGTCCAATCATCAACATGATCGCCAGGAAATACAATGGTGGCGGACACCCATTTGCAGCAGGGGCCTCTATTTATTCTTGGGATGCAGTGGATGATATTTTGGCTGATCTAGAAGAGGTAAACAAAGCCGAATAAGAAAAGCAAAAAGACCAAATCATCTTGAATTTGGTCTTTTGCCATGTAGATATTCACGATGTTGGGAAATTTTTAGCTGGTTGCCATCGGGATCTTTGAAATTGAACCATCGGTCATGTTCGATTCCTGTTGTACATTCTACTTTCCCTTTCATATATTCATACGCTTCGATGACGTTCGTCGTGTTGAAGTGAAAGGGAGGGACTTTGAAAATGCGATCTTCGGAAAATATCTTACTGTCCAAAACAATGCCCGTTCCGATCATAGGCAAGGCATACAGGTGCCCGAATAAAATATCTCCGGTCACCGGGATGCCCAACAGGTCAGAATACCAATCGCGGGCCACTTCAATATTACGAACCGGGATAAAGACCGTACCGATTTGGTTTAAGATTGGGTTCATCGTTCACCTCTCCAATAGCATCATTTCGCCCTCTTGATTGTGAGTTCAATATTCATTTTTGTATAAAACATAATTTCATTGACTTCCAGTTCGTATCGTTTCTTATTAATCTCGATGATTTTGTTTTCAATCGACTTCTTAAGCAACACTTTTCCGTTATATACACTAACGACATCTTTAGCGAGAAGGGAAGAGAGGTCATCTTCTATGACATCCTCGGCATCGGCGATACTCAGCTTATCGAGGCTGTAAAATTGCCCGTTGGTGATTTTCACCTCGACTTCTTGAATCGTTAAAATCTCTTCGTTTTGCTGATTTAATTTTTTGTAATCCTGCTCCCAAATCGCGATTTTTTCGGTCAAATCCTTCATCTCTTCTCTTTGCTCATGAATGATCCGGATCTGCGTTTCCTGCTGCACTCCGTACATGTAAAAGAAAATCACCCAGCTGAGCAGTCCGCCTAATGCTGCACCGGCAAAAAAACGCTGCCAGGTGGGAAGCCGATGATAAGGGGGGATCCTCATGGTGAAATATGCTCCTGTGTGAACCAATTGATGATTAACGCTCCTGTCTGTGCACCCCCGAGGGCGGAGAGGATCAATAGCACCTGCTTCACGATATCCTTTGTTTGTCCGTGGAAAATGCCACGTTCAAAATTATAGACCATATCGAAGGTCCCTCCGATGGCAGCGACGATCGCCCAAATCCTTAGGCTGTCCGATAAGCGGAAAACGGTCGTCATCGGGGCTTGTCCCGTGAAAAAAGCCGCCAGTCCGCCAATGATCGACCCGCCAAGCAAAACGCCGAGCGCGATGAAAAAACTGTTGATAAATGCCGGAACAAAGGCTTCGTTCATGTATCATCATCCTTTTTGGCTTGATATTCTTCTACTCTATTTATATGGGAAGCGCGGAGGTAATATGATAGCCTGTGAAAATCAAAGTGGACGAACCTGATTGGCAATGAGAACATATTTTCTTTTTTTGAAATAAACACTATAATAAAAAGAAACATGCCCTTTCAAAGGTGGGAGAAAAAAACGTGTATACACATCTCCATATTCAGAGCGGATACAGCCTGCTGAGCAGTACGGTGAAAATTCGTGAACTTGTGGCTAAAGCGAAAGCGGATGGCTGTACGAGTCTAGCATTAACCGACCGAAATGTTATGTATGGATCGGTTTATTTTTATAAGGAATGCAAAAAACAGGGGATAAAACCGATTATCGGGATTCTCGCGGATGTTCTAGATGAACAAGATGCCGCACATCCTCTTCTTTTACTAGCAAGAAATCTTCAAGGCTACCAAAACCTGCTGAAAATAAGCAGTGCTATCAAAACGAAATCTCCGTCGGGCATTCCATTTAATTGGCTTAAAGCCTATTCTTCGGGATTGATTGCGCTTTCCCCGGGTGCGGAAGGGCAAATCGAAAGGTTATTGGAAGAAGAAAGGCCCGAGGAGGCGAGGAAAGCTGCCGAGCAATTTTTGAAAGTGTTCGGACATGATAACTTTTATTTATCCCTTCAACGGCTGGATATTGCCAAGGAGGAGCAGCAAATACAAGCAATCTGTCAATTGGCCAAAGAGCTGAAAATCGAGCTTGTAGCGACGAACCCGGTCTATTACTTGAACCAAAGTGATGCACTGGCACATGAAGCGCTACTGGCCATCGGTAATGGCGACAAGCTGGCGGACGAAACGAGGGTGGTGCTTCCATCCACACAGTTTTATATGAAAAGCCGTGCTGAAATGGCTGAACGGTTCAGTGACTTGCCGGATGCCCTTCAAAATACGCTACATATAGCCGCGCAATGCAATCTTACTATTCCTTTTCATCGTTCCCTGCTACCCAAATACCCTACAGCAACTGGAGTTACGGCTGAAGAAATGCTCGAAACCCTCTGCTTCCAGGGCTTGAAGAAACGAATACCTGAACCATCTATCCAATATGAAGAGCGTCTGCGCTTTGAATTGGCTGTCATTAAGCAAATGAAATTCAGCGATTATTTCTTAATCGTTTGGGATTTCATGAAATTTGCAAGGGACCACCAGATTTTGACGGGGCCGGGACGGGGGTCTGCAGCAGGATCGATGGTCGCCTACGTTCTGTCGATTACGGATGTCGATCCAATCGAACATTCTCTGCTGTTCGAGCGATTTCTAAATCCTGAGCGGGTAACTATGCCCGATATCGATATTGACTTCCCTGATAACCGCCGCGAGGAAGTGATTGCTTATGTCGCGAAGAAATACGGGGAATTGCATGTTGCCCAAATCATCACATTTGGTACTTTAGCCGCAAAAGCGGCGTTGCGCGATACCGGACGCGTCTTCGGTTTGAATACAAAAGAGCAGGAAATGGTATCGAAAATGATCCCGGGACGCCTTGGGATCACCTTGCCTGAAGCGTTAAAAGAATCCAAACGATTACAGGACTTCATAAAGGAAAGTGAGCGGAACCAGAAGCTTTTTGAAACGGCACTTCTGCTTGAGGGGCTTCCACGCCATACCTCCACACATGCGGCTGGTGTCGTCATAAGCGATCAGGCGCTCACTGAGCATATCCCGATTCAGGAAGGGCATGATGGCATCCACCTGACTCAATATCCAATGGACCTCCTCGAGGAACTCGGCCTTCTGAAAATGGATTTTCTAGGTCTGCGCAATTTAACGCTCCTGGATAATATTTTGAAAAACATCCAAAAGGGGATGGGGAAAAAACTGAATTTGTTCCATATACCCATGGATGATCCGCAGACCCTGTCCATGCTGGGACGGGGTGAAACGACGGGCGTGTTCCAGTTCGAATCGGATGGGATACGGAAGGTGTTAATGAACCTGAAGCCAAACCGTTTTGAAGATATCGTCGCGGTCAATGCCTTATATCGTCCAGGTCCCATGGAAAACATTCCACTTTTCATCGAGCGCAAACACGGGCTGGTCCCAATAGAATATCACCATCCGGATTTGAAGGAGATTCTCGATCCTACATACGGCGTCATCGTATATCAGGAACAGATCATGCAGATTGCATCACGACTTGCCGGTTTCTCCCTGGGAGAGGCCGATTTATTAAGGCGTGCCGTCTCGAAGAAGAAAAAGGAAGTATTGGACCAGGAGAGGGAGCATTTCGTGAATGGTGCCTTGAAGCAAGGGTATTCCGAGAAAACAGCGGACGATATCTATACCCTGATTGTCCGGTTTGCCAATTATGGATTCAACAGGAGCCATGCTGTAGCATACAGTGTCATTGCCTATCAGCTTGCCTATTTAAAAACTCATTTTCCTGAGTATTTCATGGCTGCCCTCATGACCTCTGCCGTCGGAAATGATGATAAGATTGCCCAGTATGTCCGTGAAGCCAAGAAGAAAGGCATTTCCGTGCTGCCTCCTTCCATTAATGAAAGCGGCTATCCTTTTTTACCGGAGAAAGAAGGGATTCGATTCAGTCTTGGTGCCATAAAAGGAATCGGTGGGACGGTCCTGAAGGAAATCTTTGCGGCTAGACGCCAAAAGAAATTCGGGGACCTATTCGATTTCTGTTTGCGGGTGTCGGGAAAAATCGTCAATCGAAAGGTATTGGAAGCATTGGTGCATTCAGGTGCCTTTGATGAATTTGGCGAAGACCGTGCCACCTTGCTAGCTAGCCTGGATGTCGCAATCAGCCATACTGAATTGGTCAATCCGGATGATGATTTATTCGATATGTTTTCGGATGGCGAATTCTCGCTAAAGCCTAAATACAATCATGTCGATCCCATTCCGGTGGAGGACAAGTTATCCTTTGAAAAGAGTGTACTTGGCCTATACCTTTCCAATCATCCCGTGACGAGCTATAAAGGAATTTTCGGCCACTTCGGTTGCTTGACCATCGATGAAGCATTAAGTAAGAAAGAGGCAAAAATCCTGCTTGGCGTGTACATCACGGCGGTTAAGACCATTCGTACGAAAAAGGGGGATGTCATGGCATTCTTGACTGTCAGTGATGAAGAAGGCGATCTTGAAGCCGTCGTATTCCCCAATGTGTATAAAAACTACTCTGCCATCTTGAATCACGGACAGTTGGCCATGCTTCAAGGTACATTGGAGGAGCGGAGCGGAAAAACGCAGCTCATCATCCAATATGTCTATCCGTTGGACCAAGTGAAAGATATGGCCCAGCAAAAAAACGGAACGCTTTTCTTGAAGATTGAAGCGGAAAAGCAAACAAAAGACACTCTTCAAAAAATAAAAAAAATATTAATCCAGCATACTGGCGAAACGAAGGTCATGCTATTTTATGAGCGGGAAAACCGCTATGTACAGCTATCCTATTGGGATTGGGTCAACCCGAGCAATAAGTTAATCGATCTTTTAAATGGATTGTTAGGAAAAGGAAATGTCGTTTATAAGAGAGAATAACTATTTTACAACTTTATCAGGTATGTTATATTGAATGCAGGCCCATGTGGTCTGACCACTAGATTTCAGCATAATTTCCGGGTTGCCCAATTCGTTCTAGGAGTGAGAATATGACATTAAGAGAAGAAGCATTACATATGCATCGCTTGAATCAAGGGAAATTAGAAACCGTTTCGAAAGTACCAGTTAGGAATGCAGTGGATTTAAGCTTGGCTTATTCTCCTGGTGTCGCCGAACCATGTAAGGAAATTTACGAAAAACCTGAAACCGTTTATGACTATACAATGAAAGGGAATACGGTAGCCGTTATTTCTGATGGAACGGCAGTGTTGGGCCTAGGCAATATCGGTCCTGAAGCCGCCTTGCCTGTCATGGAAGGCAAAGCTGTCTTGTTCAAGAGTTTTGCGGGAGTGGATTCATTTCCAATCTGTTTAAAAACGACGGATGTGGATAAGATTGTAGAGACCGTCAAATTGCTCGAACCGACATTCGGCGGAGTGAACCTAGAAGATATTGCAGCACCGAATTGTTTTGAAATCGAAGAACGATTAAAAAAAGAAATGAATATCCCTGTATTTCATGATGATCAGCACGGTACAGCAATTGTAACCGTGGCCGGTCTTGTAAATGCTTTGCGTCTTGTAGGAAAATCGATAACGGAAATTAAAGTCGTGGCCAGTGGTGCCGGAGCGGCAGGCATTGCCATCATAAAGTTGCTTTATAGCTATGGAGTGCGTGACATTATCATGTGTGACACGAAAGGTGCCATCTATGAAGGGCGTACGTTAGGTATGAATGATATAAAAGAACAAGTAGCGAAAGTAACCAACCGGGATAAGGTTCAAGGAAACCTTGCGACTGTTATCAAGGGAGCGGACGTATTCATCGGTGTGTCTGCGGCGGGAGCTTTGAATAAGGATATGATTTCTTCCATGAACGAAGATCCAATCATTTTCGCCATGGCTAATCCCAATCCTGAAATCATGCCGGAGGAAGCGAAAGCTGCGGGTGCCAAAGTGGTGGGGACAGGTCGCTCTGACTTCCCAAATCAGGTCAATAATGTACTGGCTTTCCCTGGAATCTTTCGAGGCGCTTTAGATGTACGTGCCACACATATCAATGAAAAAATGAAGGTGGCGGCTGTACAGGCGATTGCAGGTTTAATAGAAGAGCATGAACTTCATGAAGACTATGTTATTCCCGCACCTTTTGATGCTAGAGTTGCACCTGCAGTCGCTGCAGCTGTGGCAAAGGCAGCTATGGAAACCGGGGTTGCAAGAATTCACGCGGATCCAGAACAAATTAAAGAAAAAACAAGAAAACTAGCAAACATTGGACAAAGTGAGGAATAACTAATTTGGCAGAACGTACTTCTTCAACCAAAATTTATCTCGATGTTGTGGAAAGCCTACGGAGCATGATTGAATCGGATAACCTCTTACCGGGCGATAAAATTCCTTCTGAACGGGAGTTATCCGACCGTCTGAATGTTGGACGTTCATCTGTCCGTGAAGCATTGCGAGCACTAGAGCTTTTAGGATTGATAGAAACTAGACGTGGTGAAGGAACGTTTATTAGGGATTTCCAGGAGCATAAGTTAGTCGAGCTTCTGGGAACCTTTTTTTTGCAAGATAAAAAAGTTCAAGAAGATTTAGCCGAGACCAAACGGTTAATTGAAATCGATTGTTTGAAGATCGTGGCCTTCTTCGCCACGGCCCAAGAGGTTAAATCGTTAATGGACTGGGTCAAGGTAGAAGAATTCCATGATGATGATTTCTTCTTGAGGATCGCCATATTAAATCGCAATCGTTTGCTTGAAAGAATTTGGCGTATTGTCAACAGCTATGCTAGAGCATCAGAGCAAATCAAAACAAAAACGAAAAAAGAAGATTATCTTTTGTTGCTTACATATTTGCTTGAACGTGATGAAGAAAAAGCCATCGAAGCATACCTTACTAAAATCAGAAATTTGTCGAAGGAAGAGTGACAGCATTTTACACGATTTTGAATATATTTCTGATATAGTTTGGACCAAAGTTTCTTTAAAAAGAGGTTTGGTGGCAAAGGGAGGATTAGACTTGCTTAAAGAGCTATTTGCAAAATCTAAGAAGAAATATGCAACGGTTCCTTTAGATCGTGAAAAACAGGATGTACCTGAAGGAATTATGACGAAGTGCCCAGGTTGCAAAAAAATCATGTATACAAAAGAATTAGTGAAAAACGTAAAAGTCTGTTTGCATTGTGGGTTCCATCATTCCATGTCCTCTCATGAGCGCATAGAATTTCTTTTCGACGCCAATAGTTTCACTGAATTTGATAAAGAAATGATTTCCGTTAACCCCCTTCAGTTCCCGGATTATCTGGAAAAGCTGGAAAAGGATAAAGTGAAGGCCAAAATTAATGAGGCAGTGGTTACAGGGGTAGGAAGCATAAATGGTTTCCAAATATCAACGGCCATCATGGATTCCAATTTCCGGATGGGAAGTATGGGGTCCGTCGTTGGGGAAAAAATCACACGGGCGATTGAACGGGCCGGCGAATTGAAGATACCGTTCATCATTTTTACCGCATCTGGTGGGGCGCGAATGCAAGAAGGTGTTCTGAGCCTCATGCAAATGGCCAAAACAAGTGCTGCCCTTAAAATGTTCAGCAATGAAGGTGGATTGATCATTTCGATGATGACCCATCCTACAACTGGTGGCGTTTCAGCCAGCTTTGCATCTCTTGGGGATATTAACCTTGCAGAACCTGGTGCCCTGATAGGATTCGCTGGAAGACGGATCATTGAACAAACGATCCATGAAGATCTTCCTGAAGATTTCCAAACAGCTGAATTTTTGATGAAGCATGGCCAATTGGATGCTGTGGTTAAACGGACGGAAATGAAAGATACCTTGACAACGATCCTGAAAATTCATGCCCCGGGTGGTGAATGGTTATGATTTACGAATTGGAATTTGAACGCCCTGTCACAGAGCTTCGAAGCAAGATTAAAGAACTAAGGGAAATAACAAAGGGAGCAGATGTTGATTTGACAGCTGAAATTGAAAGCTTGGAACAGCGTCTCGAGAAGTTGGAAACGGACATTTATAATAACTTAAAGCCATGGGATCGCGTGCAAATCGCTCGTCACCCAGCCCGTCCGACAACACTTGATTATATCCCTCTTATATTTAATGAGTTCATGGAATTCCATGGTGACCGATACTATGGTGATGATGAAGCCATCGTAGCCGGCATCGGGGAATTTGATGGACGTGCTGTGACCATCATCGGCCATCAGCGTGGTAAGGATACAAAGGAAAATATCCGTCGTAATTTTGGTATGCCTCATCCTGAAGGTTATCGAAAGGCTTTACGTCTGATGAAACAGGCCGAAAAGTTCAATCGCCCCATCATTTGTTTCATAGATACGAAGGGTGCCTTCCCTGGTAAAGCAGCGGAAGAGCGTGGCCAGAGTGAAGCCATCGCAAAAAACCTTTTTGAAATGGCAGGACTTAATGTACCTGTTATCAGTATTGTCATTGGTGAAGGTGGAAGTGGTGGTGCTTTGGCTCTAGGAGTAGCGGATCGGATTTATATGCTGGAGAACTCCACCTATTCTGTCATTTCTCCTGAAGGAGCAGCCGCTATCTTGTGGAAGGATGCTTCCCAAGCCAAGCGTGCAGCCGAAACCATGAAAATCACGGCTCCTGACCTCAACCGATTGGGAGTCATTGATGAAATCATCCCTGAAGTGAAAGGCGGGGCCCATCGCGATGCCGAGGAGCAAGCCAAAGCGATTAAGGATATATTGAAGCAATCAATCAATGAGCTTCTTTCCCTGAATAGTGAGGAACTGATCAATCAGCGTTATATGAAATTTAAAAATATCGGTGAATATGAATTTGAAGGACAGCCAGAAGGACCGATACTGGAAGTAAAACAACATTCATAAATACATGGCCAAGAAAAAACGTGCTGCCGGCAGGCAACACGTTTTTTCAACCTTAATATGATACTTAAATACCCAGGTGACTAAATTGATTCCTATTTTGGGAAATAAAACAATCTTTAACGCAATTTACTTCAATTTCTGTTCAGAATACGTTAGTCTTAATACATTGGATTAAGCAGTAAGAAGAGTTCCTTGCTTATCTTAGGTGAAAAAAGGGTACAATGAGGTTATTGAAAAGTTTTATGTCATTAGCGCAGTAGGAGAGGTGAACATAATGAAAAAAATAGGGGTATTAACAAGTGGAGGGGATTCTCCAGGCATGAATGCTGCAGTCCGGGCAGTCGTCCGGAAAGCGATTTTTCATGAAATGGAGGTCTATGGCATCTACCATGGCTATGAAGGGTTGATCAATGGCGACATAAGACGTCTTGAGCTTGGTTCTGTCGGGGATATCATACACCGCGGAGGCACGATGTTACATACTGCCCGCTGTCCTGAATTCAAAACGGAAGAGGGACAGTTAAAGGCAATCGAACAACTGAAAAAAGTGGGTATTGAGGGCATCGTCATCATTGGCGGTGACGGGTCTTACCTTGGAGCGAAGGCATTGACGGAACGAGGTTTTCCTTGCATTGGCGTTCCGGGAACGATCGATAACGATATTCCGGGAACGGACTTTACGATTGGTTTTGATACAGCCCTTAATACGGTCATCGATGCGATTGATAAAATCAGGGATACAGCTACTTCCCACGAACGGACGTATGTGGTTGAAGTGATGGGCCGAAACGCCGGTGACATTGCTCTTTGGGCCGGTCTTGCAGGAGGGGCTGAGACCATTTTATGCCCGGAATACGATTTCGATATGGAAGAGATGATAGGAAAGCTGAACCGGGGACATGAACGCGGGAAAAAGCATAGTATCATCGTTGTGGCAGAAGGTGTAGGCAGTGCTATGGAGATTTCCAAACAGATAGAAGCGAAAGCAGGGTTCGAAACGCGTGTTACGGTTCTGGGTCATGTACAACGTGGTGGCTCTCCTACTGCGTCTGACCGTGTGTTGGCAAGCAGGCTTGGCGCCCGCGCAGTCGAATTGCTTCTTGAAGGTTTAGGTGGCAGGGCTGTTGGCATTGAGGAAAATAAACTGGTTGATTACGATATCATCGATGCCTTATCGAAGAAGCACACGATTGATAAGAAAATGTATGACCTATCAGAAGAATTGTCTATTTAAATGATTGAAAAAAATATGTTTAATACTACGTCACTCTCCGTCATATGGCGGTAGAGGACGAGTTTCTTTAGGAGGTTGACACCATGCGCAAAACTAAAATTGTATGTACCATTGGGCCAGCTAGTGAAAGTGTAGAAAAGTTGGCTCAATTAATCGAGGCAGGGATGAATGTAGCACGTCTTAATTTTTCCCACGGTAATCATGAGGAACATGCTGCAAGAATTCGCAATATAAGAGAAGCATCAGAGAAAACGGGGAAACAGGTCGCTATCTTGCTTGATACAAAAGGTCCTGAAATACGGACGAATAACATGGAGAATGACTCGATCGAGTTGACTGCAGGTAAAGAAGTAACGATTTCGATGCAAGAAGTTTTGGGGACGCCAGAGAGATTCTCCATTACCTATGAAGGGCTTCTATATGATGTACAAGCTGGATCTAGAATTTTGCTGGACGATGGCTTGATTGGTCTTGAAGTGTTAGCAATTGATGAAACAAAAAAAGAAATTCATACGAAAATCCTAAACAGCGGTACATTGAAAAATAAAAAAGGCGTCAACGTTCCTGGCGTTTCCGTAAACTTGCCAGGGATTACGGAAAAAGATGAAAAGGACATCCTTTTCGGTATCGAACAAGGAATCGATTTCGTGGCCGCTTCTTTCGTCCGCAGGGCGTCGGATGTACTGGAAGTCCGGGAATTGTTGCAACAAAATAAAGCAGAGCATATTCAAATCATCCCTAAAATTGAAAACCAGGAAGGCGTGGACCGTCTCAATGAAATTTTAGAAGTAGCTGATGGTTTGATGGTTGCGCGTGGTGATTTAGGTGTTGAAATCCCTGCGGAAGAAGTGCCACTTGTTCAAAAAGATATGATCAAGAAATGTAACAATGCAGGCAAACCGGTCATTACCGCTACACAAATGCTTGATTCTATGCAGCGTAATCCACGTCCGACACGAGCTGAGGCAAGTGATGTGGCGAATGCGATTTTCGATGGAACGGATGCCATCATGCTTTCTGGTGAAACAGCTGCGGGAACTTACCCAGTCGAAGCCGTTCAGACTATGCATAATATTGCTTCACGTGCAGAAACAGCGCTTAATTATCGGGATATCCTTACAAGGAATAGTAAGTCTGATCGACATAATGTGACAGATGCCATTGGGGAATCCGTTGCACATACTGCGCTTAACCTTAATGCAGGTGCAATCATCACACCGACTGAAAGCGGTCATACGGCGCGGATGATTTCTAAGTATCGTCCAAAAGCGCCTATTATTGCCGTTACCTCTAATGAAGATGTATCCAGACGGCTTGCATTGGTCTGGGGCGTTTATCCGCAGATGGGGCCTAAAGCAGAGACGACAGATGATATGCTCCAAACAGCGATTGACCAAAGCCTGGAATCCGGAATCGTTTCCCATGGGGATTTAGTGGTGATTACCGCTGGTGTGCCTGTAGGTGAAATAGGGACGACTAACTTGATGAAAATTCATGTGTTAGGAGAGGTTCTATTGAAGGCTCAAGGAATCGGTAGGAAAACAGCGAAGGGTGAAGTGGTCGTTGCCAAGAATGCCAAGGAAGCCTTAGAAAAAGTACAAGAAGGATCTGTTTTGGTTACAATCGGTTCGGATCGTGAAATGATGCCGGCAATAGAAAAGTGTGCCGCATTGATTACTGAAGAAGGCGGTTTGACTAGCCATGCGGCAGTTGTCGGCGTTACCTTAGGCATTCCTGTCATTGTCGGGGCTGATAATGCGACAAAGGCCTTTAAGGATGGACAGAGAATAACGGTCGATGCCAGCCGTGGAATCATTTATGATGGTCATGCCAAAGTTTTGTAAAACAAAATTTTGGATGAAATCCAATCGTTGATGTAAGATAGGTGTACCGCACCAGAAGTGGGCTGTGCAGGAGGAATGTAAATGAAGTACTTTTTATTGTTTATCATTGCGATGCCGATCATTGAGATTATTGTCCTCTTATTATCTGGCAATCTGATTGGGTTTTGGCCAACGCTGTTCCTAATTGTAGCCACTGGTTTAATCGGAGCTTATTTGGCTAAACGCCAAGGAATGGAAATATGGAAAAAGGCACAGGGTCAGGTTCGTCAAGGGATGATGCCTGGAAATGAAATCGTCGATGGAATCTGTATCTTCATCGGATCCGCTCTGTTGCTATCACCCGGACTGATTTCGGATGTCTTGGGATTGATCCTGGTATTTCCACCCACCCGTAATCTTCTAAAACCAATTGTTATTCGGATTATGATGAACAGGATGAATAAAGGAAAAGTAACGATCATTCAACATAAATAGAAAAAGGCTATCCACAAAGATAAGAATGTGGATAGCCTTTTTTTGCGTTCACCCCATAAATGCTTCCACATATGAAGGAAATCTTGCCACTCAAAATCTTAACTGTTTCATGCAAAAATGGACAAGGAAGAAAGAAAGAAATAAAAAAACAGAATATTTTCAATTATTTTTCTAATAGAAAGGCCTATATACCAGGCTTTCTATAGTCAATTAATATCTTTTTTTAAAAAAGTTGGAAAAGTAGGTGACAAATTTATACAGCGTGTTATATAATACAAACAGGAAATAAAATAACTGTATTATAACATATAAGAGTTTGAAAGGATGTGGAAAGCAACATGATTACTGAAGCAAAAGGTTTACAAATAACAGGGGATATCAAGCCTGGATATGAACAAATACTTACTACGGAAGCGCTTCAATTCATTGAACGGATTGAACGGCAGTTCGGTGCAAGGAGAAGGGAACTGTTAGAGCGACGTAAAACGGTCCAAGAGGAAATAAACCAAGGAAAGCAGCTTGATTTCCTGGAGGAAACGAAACATATCCGTGAAGGTGATTGGACAATCGCTCCCCTCCCGAAGGACTTGCAAGACCGCAGGGTTGAAATTACAGGGCCGGTTGATCGTAAGATGATCATCAATGCATTAAACTCAGGGGCTTGCGTGTTTATGGCAGACTTTGAAGATGCCAACTCGCCTACTTGGGAAAATTGCATAGATGGGCAACTGAACTTGAGGGATGCCATCCGCGGTACCATCTCATTTGAAAATCCAAACGGTAAAGTATATAGATTGAATGAAAAAACGGCAGTCTTGAAAATCAGACCCCGTGGCTGGCACTTGGAAGAAAAACACGTTCTATTAAATGGACAGCCTATATCCGCCAGCATATTCGACTTCGGTCTTTACTTTTATCATAATGTGAAAGCATTGATCGAAAATGGAAGCGGTCCATACTTCTATCTTCCGAAGATGGAAAGTCATCTCGAAGCCAGATTATGGAATGACATCTTTGTCTATGCCCAGAATGATTTAAGAATTCCGCAGGGGACAATTAGAGCGACGGTACTAATCGAAACGATTCTTGCAGCATTCGAAATGGACGAAATCTTGTATGAGTTGAAAGAACACTCAGCAGGCCTAAACTGCGGTCGCTGGGATTACATCTTCAGCTTCCTGAAGAAATTCCGTCACTCAGAGGACGTAATCTTCCCAGATCGATTACAGGTTACAATGACGGTTCCGAACATGAGAGCTTACTCCCTTCTCGCAATCAAGACTTGCCACACCCGTAATGCTCCGGCAATCGGTGGAATGGCTGCCCAAATTCCGGTCAAGAATGACCCGGTCAAGAATGATGAGGCGTTCGCGAAGGTTCGTGCGGATAAAGAACGTGAAGCGAGAGATGGGCATGACGGTACATGGGTCGCTCATCCAGGCATGGTCAGTACTGCGAAAGAAGTGTTTGACCTTCTTGTTCCGAAACCGAATCAAATTTACCGCAAACGTGAAGATGTAGAAGTGACGGCTAAAGATTTGCTGGAAGTCCCAGAAGGATCCATTACGGAGGCTGGCTTACGGACAAATATAAACGTCGGCATTCAGTATATCGCTTCCTGGTTATGTGGTAGAGGAGCGGCTCCTATCAATAACTTGATGGAAGATGCCGCTACAGCAGAAATTTCCCGCGCTCAAGTGTGGCAGTGGATTCGTCATCCTAAAGGCATACTAGAAGATGGCAGGAAAGTGACGGAAGAATTATTCCATCAAATCAAAGAGGAAGAATTGGAAGTCATTAAATCCGAGATTGGTGAAGAAGCTTTCAAAACAGGGAAATTTGAAGAATCTACTAAACTATTCGAAGAATTGATTGTGGCTGAAGACTTCGCTGATTTCTTAACGAATCCAGCATACGAAAAATTATCTTAATATTCTATCAATTATGAACGTACTATAAACTATTAGGGGGAAAATATAATGACGAACGAAAGAGTAGAGCAATTACAACAAAGCTGGGAAACTGATTCAAGATGGAATGGAATTAAACGCACGTATACAGCTGAGGAAGTTATCAAATTAAGAGGGTCCATTGACATCGAGCAAACCTTAGCGCGTCGGGGAGCTGAAAAACTATGGAATCTCCTGAAACAAGAAGATTTCATCAATGCACTAGGAGCATTGACTGGTAACCAAGCGATGCAACAAGTAAAAGCGGGTTTAAAGGCCATCTATCTAAGTGGTTGGCAAGTGGCTGCAGATGCGAATATCGCTGGCCAGATGTACCCGGATCAAAGCTTATACCCAGCAAACTCTGTACCACAAGTCGTTAAACGCATCAATCAAACACTGCAACGGGCCGATCAAATCAGCTTTGCTGAAGGAAAAGACGATATCGATTGGTTTGCCCCTATCGTAGCTGATGCGGAAGCAGGTTTTGGTGGAGCCCTTAATGTTTTCGAACTAATGAAAGGGATGATCGAAGCTGGAGCTGCCGGTGTTCACTTTGAAGATCAGCTTTCCTCCGAGAAAAAATGTGGCCATTTAGGTGGGAAAGTGCTTCTTCCAACACAAATTGCCATACGTAACCTGATTTCTGCCCGCTTGGCTGCAGACGTAATGGGAACACCGACTATATTGATTGCTCGCACGGATGCTGACGCCGCTGACTTGATCACGGATGATATCGATCCAGTCGATGCCCCATTCATCACAGGCGAACGTACTCCAGAAGGATTCTACCGCACGAAAGCGGGACTTGACCAAGCGATTGCTCGTGGCCTGGCTTATGCACCATACGCTGACCTTATCTGGTGTGAAACGTCCGAGCCAAACCTTGCAGATGCCCGTCGTTTTGCCGAAGCGATTCATGCTGAGTTCCCAGGAAAACTACTAGCATACAATTGCTCGCCATCGTTTAACTGGAAAGCGAAATTGAGTGATGAGGAAATTGCGAGCTACCAAGTCGAATTAGGGAAACTGGGTTACAAATTCCAATTCGTTACACTTGCTGGATTCCATTCATTGAACCATAGCATGTTTAACCTTGCTCTTGGATACAAAGACCGTGGAATGGCAGCATACTCAGAACTTCAACAAGCAGAATTCGCTAGTGAAGGGGACGGCTATACGGCAACTCGTCACCAACGCGAGGTTGGAACTGGATACTTCGATGAAGTGGCACAGGTTGTATCTGGTGGAACTTCTTCTACAACAGCACTTGCTGGTTCTACTGAAGCTGAACAATTCGAAACTTCAAAATAAGAGATAGATAGAAAAAATCCGCCCCGAATATCGGGCGGATTTTTTCTTTGATTTTAAAGAAATTTGTTTGGAGTGGGTTTTTTCGTATCCGGTCCCATGATGTACGACCAAATGGCTTGAAAGACATGAGCACGTTGAAGGGTATTGAATATGACTAGGGTTACTGGCCCGGCGATCAATCCAAGAAACCCGATTAATTTAAAACCAATGAATAAGGCGATGAGAGTAGCAAGTGGATCCAAGCCAATACTAGAAGAAAGAACTTTTGGTTCAATTAGTTGGCGCTGGACAACAACGATGATGTAAAGCACAGACAGCCCGATGGCAAGACTGGTATTCCCAGAGATGAATTCGAAGATGATCCATGGAATGAAGATGGTCCCTGTACCCAAATAAGGAATGATATCGACTAAGCCGCAAATTAAAGCGATGGTAATCGAATACTTGACCCCTAATATAAGAAATCCGATTAAAATGGTAACGGTCGTTAATGAAACTAGAGTGAATTGAGCGCGAATGAATCCGAATAATGCTCGTTTTAAATCACGGAATAAACGTTTGGCCCCGGAAAATAGTTTATTTGGCAATACATTTCCCGTCATTCGTCCGAAACGGTCATAGTCTTTGCTGATGAAGAAAGTGCCCAGTAGGGTAAAGAGTAGTGCTGTCACCGTCGTTGGAAACCAGCCGATGATGGCGGGGATATTTTTCAGGAATGCCTGAATGAAACCGCTGACCCCGGTAGTGATGGATTCACCAATATTTTGGATGTTCTTTAGGATGGTGTCCTGCTGATCTTGATCTAATGTATTGAACATGGCTGTGGTTTGGTTATATAGGGGAATGATCTTGGTGGCAATGAGCGTTTCTATGTAATCTACGATGGTTTCGATATGTTCCGGTATCACACCCGCAAGGTAATTAGTACCTGATATGATTTCGGTAACTAATAGGGTGATGAGTCCGGCAAAAATAAGGAAAATGAGTAATAGGGAGACAAATACAGCAAGTCCTCGTGGCAAGTGAGCTTTCTTTTCGAAGAAAGTCACAAGGGGGTTCATCAAGAAAGCAATGATCATGGCAATAATGAATGGATACGTATACTTAGATAAATAAAATAAGGCGATCCCGCCCAAAATGATGATTCCGATGACTGATATGAAACGAATGAAACGGTAGATGTAAACAGGATTCAAGACATTCCCTCCTTCTAACGGCTGCATTGTATTATAATTGTAACGACAATGGTAAAGAAAGGAAAGTTCCTTTTGGATCCAATATGAACTATTTCTATTGGTAGCCAAATAAATACCATGGATTTTGACAAAGGTAAACAGGCGGTTTGTTATGTTAAAATAACAAAAAGGAAAGAGGAGGAGGAGAAGTGATAAACGGCCCGGTCGTGTTTTTAATTTTACTTGCGGCAATCGGTTGGTTTGGGAAAAACACATCCCTTATTGCCGCAGCAGGTTTTCTTTTACTCATGAAAATCATTGGTCTTGATGCCAAAGTGTTCCCTTATTTAGAAGCAAAGGGAATCAACCTAGGCGTTACGATCATTACGATTGCAGTGCTCATCCCTATTGCTAATGGAGCGATTGGCTTCAAGGAACTGGGGGATGCGATTAAATCGCCCTATGCATGGATTGCGCTGGCTTCTGGTATAGCTGTTGCCTTGATTGCGAAAAATGGAATTACCTTGCTTTCTCACGATCCACATATTACAACCGCATTGGTTTTTGGGACGATTCTAGCCGTCGCATTATTCAAAGGTGTGGCTGTAGGTCCGTTGATTGGTGCTGGAATCGCTTATTTATGCATGCAGATTTTTGATTTTTTTAAATAATTGACACAGGGAATGAATAGTAATTGTTTAATTTTTCTGGAATCTTTTTTTCTTTTCTATGTTAGATTTATTCTGCTTCATTTCATTTTTTTGTAAGAATGTGGTGGAAAAAGCTGAAAAAAAAGGTGGATTAGGAATAGAGATTTTTCTAATGAAATAATAATTTTTTCATATTTTAAGCGCTTTTCATTCCCAAAAAAGTGATTATTGTTTATAATAATGTTGTAACTACTCCGAGTCATTATATTAGGATTTAGAAATAGTAGTTTCTGATGATCTAAAAAAAGAGTGTAGTTATTTGAGCAAGCGCTCACTAGGAAGCGAAGCTACAAGCATTAATTTTTAGAATTCGTATAAGCGATTGTAAAAGGTCGTGCATGCTCCTTTGATTGGCATTCACATCAGTGAATACTTATCGATGGGTGACGCATGTCTTCAGCTAAAAAATAGATGGTTGGGTAGGATAGCTTACTCTTGGAAGCGCTATATTTATACGTAATGAGCAAGGATATAGGGGAATTTTAGAAAAAGGAGAGATTTTATATGACAGCAACAAAAGGTCTAGAAGGTGTGGTAGCAACCACTTCATCCGTAAGCTCGATTATCGACGATACACTAACTTACGTTGGTTACGATATCGATGATTTAGCTACAAATGCCACTTTTGAGGAAGTAATCTATCTTTTATGGCATGGAGCTCTTCCAAACAAAAGCCAATTAGCTGAATTAACTAAACAACTAGCTGAAAACGCAGAACTTCCTGCAGAAGTTGTTAATCATTTCAAAACATACCCAATTGATAAAGTACATCCAATGGGTGCTCTTCGCACAGCGGTATCACTTCTTGGTCTATATGATGAAGAAGCTGACGTAATGAGTGAAGAAGCTAACTATCGTAAAGCCATTCGCATCCAAGCTAAAATCCCAACGTTGGTAACAACTTTCGCCCGTACCCGTCAAGGTAAGGAAGCGGTTGCACCACGTAAAGATCTAAGCTTCGCTGCTAACTTCTTATATATGTTAAGTGGTAACGAGCCAACTGCAATCGAAGAAGAAGCATTCAACAAAGCATTGGTTCTACATGCTGACCATGAATTAAACGCTTCTACTTTCACTGCACGCGTTTGCGTTGCTACTCTTTCTGATATCTATTCTGGCGTTACATCTGCCATTGGCGCATTAAAAGGCCCACTTCATGGCGGAGCTAACGAACAAGTTATGAAAATGCTTACAGAAATCGGTTCAGTAGAAAACGTTGAGCCTTATATCAACGAAAAACTAGCTAACAAAGAAAAAATCATGGGCTTTGGCCACCGTGTATACCGTAAAGGTGACCCACGTGCTAAACACCTTAAAGAAATGTCTAAAAAATTGACTGAGCTTACTGGTCAGCCTCAATATTATGAAATGTCGACTAAAATTCACGAAATCGTGACTGGTCAAAAAAATCTTCCGCCAAACGTAGATTTCTATTCAGCTTCTGTATACCACAGCCTAGGTATCGAGCATGACCTATTCACACCAGTCTTTGCTGTTAGCCGTGCATCAGGTTGGATCGCTCATATCCTTGAGCAATATTCAAACAACCGCCTTATCCGTCCACGTGCAGAGTATGTTGGACCAGGTATGCAAAAGTACATTCCAATTGAAAATCGATAAAAATTTTGAATAAATAAAAGTTTTTTCAAAATTTATATTTAATTTCATCGGATTTGTAGTAAATTAAAAGATGTGAGTAAACGAGGTTAGTGGTTCTGCCAAGAATTATAAGGCAGACCAACTAGCCTTTGAATTTGAATCGGAGGTAAAGAGACATGACACAAAGCCAAAAAATCACAGTTACTAACGGTGTTCTTAACGTACCAAACAATCCAATCGTTCCTTTCATTGAAGGTGACGGAATCGGTCCTGATATCTGGGCAGCAGCAGTACGCGTTTTAGACGCAGCTGTAGAAAAAGCTTACAATGGCGAAAAGAAAATTGAATGGAAAGAAGTTTTAGCTGGACAAAAAGCATTTGACCAAACAGGCGAATGGCTTCCACAAGAAACTCTTGATGTCATCAACGAATATCTAATCGCTATTAAAGGACCGCTTACAACTCCAATCGGTGGCGGTATCCGTTCATTGAACGTAGCATTACGCCAAGTATTAGACTTATTCGTATGTCTACGCCCAGTACGTTACTTCGAAGGTGTACCTTCTCCAGTAAAACGTCCTGAAGACACTGACATGGTTATCTTCCGTGAAAATACTGAAGACATCTATGCTGGTATCGAATATGCTAAAGGTTCTGACCAAGCGAAAAAACTTATCGACTTCTTGCAAACTGAGTTCGGTGTTAAAAACATCCGTTTCCCTGAAACTTCTGGTATTGGTATCAAGCCAATTTCTGAAGAAGGTACAAAACGTCTTGTTCGCGCTGCACTTAACTATGCAATCAAAGAAGGCCGTAAATCATTAACACTTGTTCATAAAGGTAATATCATGAAGTTCACGGAAGGCGCATTCAAAACTTGGGGTTATGAAGTTGCAGAAACTGAATTCGCTGACAAAGTGTTCACTTGGAACCAATATGATCAAATCAAAGAAGCTGAAGGAACAGAAGCTGCTAACAAAGCACAATCTGCTGCAGAAGCTGAAGGCAAAATCATCGTTAAAGATTCTATTGCCGATATCTTCTTACAACAAATCCTAACTCGTCCAAGAGAGTTTGACGTTGTTGCAACAATGAACTTAAACGGAGATTACATCTCTGATGCACTAGCTGCTCAAGTTGGCGGAATTGGTATTGCTCCAGGAGCTAACATCAACTACGAAACTGGACATGCTATTTTCGAAGCAACTCACGGTACTGCTCCTAAATATGCTGGTCTTGACAAAGTTAACCCATCTTCAGTTCTTCTTTCAGGCGTTCTTTTACTTGAACACCTTGGATGGAATGAAGCTGCGGACAGCATCACTAAATCAGTAGAACAAACAATCGCTTCTAAAGTTGTTACATACGACTTTGCCCGCCTAATGGAAGGTGCAAAAGAAGTTAAATGTTCTGAGTTCGCTGACGAGCTAATCAAAAACCTTTAATTTTTACTAATGACGCCTTCAGGAAAAGAGCTGACTTCAGCTCCTTTTCCGGGAGGCGTATAATTATGTATACAGATGTTAAAAGTATTCCGAAATATTTGCATATTTTAAGGAGGAATTAACATGTCTACACGTAAAAAGATTACAGTAGTTGGTGCAGGATTCACTGGAGCTACCGCAGCATTCCTTGCCGCTCAAAAAGAACTCGGTGACATCGTTTTAGTTGATATTCCACAATCAGAAAACCCTACAAAAGGTAAGGCACTTGATATGGCTGAAGCAGGTCCTGTCCTAGGATTTGACGCCTCTATCATCGGCACTTCTGACTACTCAGATACAGCAGACTCAGACGTCGTCATCATCTCTGCCGGGATCGCCCGCAAACCAGGCATGAGCCGTGATGATTTAGTTCAGACGAACCAAAAAGTCATGAAAGCTGTAACGAAAGAAGTGGTCAAATACTCTCCACATACAACCATCATCGTTTTAACCAATCCAGTAGATGCAATGACTTATACGGTTTACAAAGAATCGGGTTTTCCAAAAGAACGAGTAATCGGACAATCGGGCGTGCTTGATACTGCCCGTTTCCGTACGTTCGTCGCTCAAGAATTGAATATGTCGGTTAAGGACGTAACCGGTTTCGTCCTGGGTGGGCATGGTGACGACATGGTGCCTTTAGTACGTTACTCATACGCCGGAGGCATTCCTTTGGAAACATTAATACCAAAAGACCGTCTAGACGCAATCGTTGCCCGTACTCGTACTGGCGGCGGGGAAATCGTCAACTTACTTGGCAATGGTAGCGCTTATTACGCACCTGCGGCATCCCTTGTGGAAATGGCGGAAGCAATCCTGAAAGACCAACATCGCGTTCTTCCATCAATCGCCTACCTTGAAGGTGAATATGGATTCGAAGGAATCTACCTTGGTGTGCCTACGGTCTTAGGTGCCAATGGAATTGAACGAATCATCGAACTTAAATTGACGGAATCTGAAAAAGCTGCCCTTTCGAAATCAGTCGATTCTGTTAAAGCAGTCATGAAAATCTTACAATAACTCATCCGTTTCATAACAAGACTGCCCGAAACGTGACAGGAATGCTTGTGTTCCTTTCACCTATCAGGTGGTCTTTTTATGTATCGGCCCGGATTTTTCGTCCTTACCTTACTTGAGGCAGTAAAAGGAATTGGTGATTTTGGGAGGACGAGAGAATTTTAAGTGTGAATTACAGATAATATTCTTTATAATAGAATTGGATGAGTAGACAAAAGCATGTCTTAGGGGTAATACATAATTCAGGAGGATCTAATGTCAAAGAAAATTCTCGTAGTGGATGATGAACAATCAATTGTTACCTTACTTCAATACAATTTAGAGCAGGCTGGTTACTCTGTAATTACAGCATTGGACGGGGAAGAAGGTTTACAGGCAGCTGTTGAGCTTTGTCCTGATTTGGTCGTATTGGATTTAATGCTACCCAAATTGGATGGGCTCGAAGTGTGTAAACAGCTTCGCCAACAGAAAATCAATATCCCGATTTTGATGTTAACAGCTAAAGATGATGAATTTGATAAGGTGCTTGGCCTGGAATTAGGAGCAGATGATTACTTAACGAAGCCCTTTAGCCCACGTGAGGTAGTTGCCCGGATTAAAGCGATACTAAGAAGATCACAGCATTCTAATAGTACTGAAAATAATGATGATCCAGAGAATGATTCACTGAAAATAGGCGACTTGAAGATCTTTCCTGAACGCTATGAAGCCTATTTCGAGGAGAATCAACTAGAATTGACTCCAAAGGAATTTGAATTACTATTATACCTCGTGAAGAATAAAGGAAGAGTGTTAACGAGGGATCAATTATTGAGCACGGTGTGGAATTATGATTTTGCCGGAGATTCTCGTATCGTGGATGTCCATATCAGCCATCTGAGGGAGAAAATTGAATCAGACACAAAGAAACCTCTGTATATCAAAACGATAAGGGGCTTGGGTTACAAGTTCGAGGAGCCTAAAAGAGAATGACGACCTACCGTAAGAAACTGCTATTTACCCTCATCACGCTGGTGATGGTGGTACTGATGGCCGTTGGTTTTTTGTTGGGCCATCTTTTCAAAAGCTATTATATTAAAACATTCAACGAACGAATTCAAAATGAAACGTTTTTCATTTCTACATATATTAAAGAGCATGGCGGTATCACCTCCTTTTTGGAAAAAGGTAAAACGTCGAAACTAACGCCGTTGCTTGAATCCAACTTAACCATTCTTTCGACAGATGGAGAGGTTTTATATGATTCGTCCTCTTCAAATGAGTTGCTTGATAGCCATGCAGAAGTCCTTCGGAAAATCACCCTTGAAAAAACGGGGGAGCAGCGTGAAGGCTATGAAGTGGTGGAGGGGGATTCGGACCTTCATTATTACTGGAACGCCGTTGAAAAGGATGGCGAGATTGAAGGATTTGTCATCCATAGTAATGAAATCGAGGCAATTCAACAAGTCAACCGGCAAATGTGGAGCATATTGGTCATTTGCTTGGGCGCAGCCTTGATCATCATCCTGATGCTGGCAAGTAAAATCACTTCCTATTACACCCGGCCGATTGAAGAGGCCACAATGGCAGCGATTGACCTGGCAAAAGGAAATTACCGTACCCGAAAATTCGAGCAACATTCAGATGAAACGGGGATGTTGACGAACTCGTTGAATATCCTGGCAAGGAACCTCCAAGAAACCGAAATGGCGAGGGAAATGAACCAGGATCGTTTGGAAACGCTCGTCGAAAATATGGGGAGTGGTGTGCTGTTAATTGACAGCAAAGGATATACAACGCTAATCAACCGGGAATTCAAGAAAACCTTTGATGTAGATTCGCATACATTCCTATATCAAGACTATTATTCTGTGATAAAGGATGAAGAAGTCATAGCTCTAATAGAAGAGATTTTCAGGACGGAAAAAACGATAAAACGTCAGGTGAAAATTCCGCTTGCCCTTAAACGAAAGCATTTCGAAATCTATGGAGCTCCCATTATCGGTGATTATGATGAATGGAAGGGAATCCTGCTTATTTTCCATGACATCACTGAACTGAAAAGACTGGAACAAATGCGGAAGGATTTTGTGGCCAATGTCTCTCATGAATTGAGGACACCGATTACTTCTATTAAAGGCTTTTCGGAAACATTGCTGGATGGGGCCTGGAAGGATGAGAAAACCTTAAAGCACTTTTTATCGATCATTTTAAACGAAAGCGATCGGCTTCAAGAGCTCATTCAGGAACTTCTTAATTTATCCAAAATGGAACAGCAGGAATTTGTCCTGAAAACGGACAAGGTAGATATGACTACCATCCTTAAAGAAATTCAGGAAATGCTCATGGGTAAACTACGAAAAAAAGAAATCTCACTCGAAGTCAAAGTGCCTTCGCATTCAGTGGTTATTGAAGGGGAATCAGATCGGATCAAACAAGTGTTCATCAATTTGATTACCAATGCCTTAGCTTATACACCAAATGGTGGGATTGTGACTGTAACGGTTGCGGAGAAGGAACAAACCGTGGATGTGATCGTGCAGGACAATGGAATCGGGATTGAGGAGAAAGAGCTTCCGAGGATCTTCGAACGATTTTATCGAATCGACAAGGCAAGGAGCCGAGATTCAGGTGGAACCGGGATTGGACTTGCCATCGTCAAACATATCGTGGAAGTTCACAAAGGCAAAATTAACGTAGAGAGTAAACCGGGAACCGGTACGACGTTCACCGTCACGTTGAATAAAAAATTGAAAGGGAATAGGTAGAGTTTACACAGGCTTTACACTTCCTTTAAACAAGCTTCATAATGGAGGGGTACAATGATTGTACAACCCCTCATCCAAGGAGTTAAGTAAGGCAGGGACATTTTAGTCCCTGCCTTTTTCTGTCTGAAAATGGGGAGTCATTGCTTACTTGTTAAAAATTTTAAATTTTACGAAACTTTGGTCCCTTCTTTGCGTAAATAAGATATAACACCAAATAGAAGGGGTGATACATATCGTAAGCTTAAAAAGGATTTATACGGTAACGGGACTTGTTTTACTTATTATAATACTTGGAGTGGTCGCCATTTCCACCTGGTATACGGTGGATGAATCAGATCAATCCGTCATTATGACGTTTGGTAAGGTGGAGGAGACGATAACAGAGCCAGGTCTTCATTTTAAATTACCTTGGCCGATTCAATCGGTCCATAAACTATCCAAGGAAACATTCAGCCTCCAATTCGGGTATAAGGAAGAAGGAGGAAAAGTAACGGAGTATCCGAGAGAGACCAAGATGATAACAGGTGATGAGAATATTGTACTGGCTGACTTGGTGGTACAATGGAAAATTACCGACCCTCCTAAATATCTCTTCAATTCGGATGATCCACAGAAGATTTTATATGATACGACTTCCGCGTCTTTAAGGAGCATCATCGGAAGTACGAAAATCGACGATGCCCTCACTTCCGGTAAGGCGAAAATTGAAGCGGATGTTCGTGAATTGCTGTCGGAATTAATGAAGAAATATGACGTGGGCATTTCCATCTCCGCGGTTAAATTGCAGGATGTCGAGCTGCCCAACGAAGAAGTGCGTAAAGCTTTCACGAATGTAACGGATGCCAGGGAGACGGCGAATACGAAAATCAATGAAGCCAATAAATACGAGAACAAAAGGATTAATGAAGCGGAAGGGGAGAAAGATGCCCTTATTTCAAAAGCGAACGGCGATAAAGCAGCCCGTACGGAAGCGGCCCGCGGTGATGTGGCAGTATTTGAAAAACTATATAGTGAATATAAAGGCAATAAGGATATCACCCGGGACCGTCTGATTATTGAGACGCTTGAACAGGTATTGCCGAATGCGGATATTTATATCATGAACGATGACGGAAATACAATGAAGTATCTACCGCTCCGCCCATTAGAAAAAGAAGAGACGAAAACGGTGCCTGTCCCTGAGGAAGAAGAAGCGAAAGTACCGGATAACGAAGGGTCGGCAGTGAAAGGGGGCACCCAGCCATGAGTGGAAAAGTGATTGATTTCAATGAGCTAAAAAAGGGCGATTTTCATTGGAGAGGTTATGTGAAAGTAGGGATATTCTTCATCATCTTTATCATCCTCATGCTGATCATCTTCACTAATGTGTATATTGTCAAAGAAGGGGAATACAAAGTCGTCCGCCAATTTGGAGAAGTGGTTAGGATTGATAAAACACCAGGACTGAAAGCCAAGGTGCCATTCATTCAAAGCGTTGTGACCTTGCCCAAGTATCAAATGAGCTCCGATGTATCCGAGGCAGAAATCAATACAAGAGATAAAAAAAGGATGTTGATCGATAATTATGCGGTCTGGCGGATTGAAGACCCGAAAAAATTGATCACCAATGCGAGGACACTGGAAAACGCCGAAACAAGGATGGAAGAATTCATCTATTCTGCGGTCCGTTCAGAGTTGGGGCAGCTGAACTATGATGAAATCATTAACGAGAAGTCATCGAGGGGAAGCTTGAATGACCGCATCACAGATAAGGTAAATGAACTGTTAGTGAAGGACAACTATGGAATCAGTCTTACTGATGTTCGTATCAAACGGACGGATTTACCTGCTGAAAATGAGGAGTCGGTCTATAAGCGGATGATATCCGAGCGGGAAAGTAAAGCGCAGGAATATCTATCAAAAGGGGATGCGAAGAAAAACCGGACCATCGCAAACACTGACCGAAAAGTGAAGGAAATGCTTTCATCGGCGGAAGCCGATGCAGAAGTCATCCGTGCTGAAGGAGAAGGAGAATCAGCTAAGATATATAATAAATCATTCTCCAAGGATCCTGAGTTTTATAAACTATACCGGACGCTGGAGTCTTACAAAAAAACGGTCGGTAATCAAACGGTTATCATTTTACCATCCGACTCGCCGTACGCAAGCTTGTTAATGGGAAATACTAAATAACAGCATAGCCGTTCATTTTTCTTTCCACTTCCACTCATGGTAGAATGGAAAGAGACGATGAACGGTTTTTTTGTGTGATTAATAGAAGCCGACCTACATAAAACGGGTGTGACTGGAGGAAGACAATTTTGAATAAAAAGTTAGTACTTATAGATGGAAATAGCATAGCTTACCGCGCATTTTTTGCGCTTCCGCTATTGAATAATGACAAAGGGGTCCATACGAATTCTGTTTATGGCTTCACCATGATGCTCAATCGCATTCTGGAGGAAGAAAAGCCGACCCATATACTCGTGGCCTTTGATGCCGGCAAAACGACGTTTAGACATGCGTCCTTTAAGGAATACAAGGGTGGCCGTCAGAAAACGCCACCGGAACTATCTGAACAGTTCCCCTTCATAAGGGAGCTGCTTGATTGCTTTCAAATAAAACGGTATGAACTGGAAAATTATGAAGCGGACGATATTATCGGAACGCTTTCCCTTCAGGCCGAGAAAGATGGGTTCGAGGTGAAGGTCATTTCCGGGGATAAGGATTTAACCCAATTAGCTTCGCCAAACACGACCGTCTCGATTACGAAGAAGGGCATCACTGAAATCGAGGAGTATACACCGAAGCATATCCATGAAAAATATGGCCTTTCCCCCGTGCAAATCATTGATCTTAAAGGATTGATGGGCGATGCATCCGATAATATCCCAGGCATCCCTGGTGTGGGCGAGAAAACGGCGCTTAAATTGCTGCATCAATTCGAAACGGTCGAAAACCTGCTGCAATCGATTGATGAGGTTAGCGGCCAGAAGTTAAAAGAAAAGATCGAGGAGCATAAAGACCTTGCGCTACTAAGTAAGGAGCTTGCGACAATCATACGAGAAGCTCCCATTGAAGTGGGTGTGGACGAAACGGAATATAACGGAATGGATCAGGAAAAGGTCATTGACTTTTATAAAGAGTTAGGTTTCTCGACTCTTCTGGAAAAACTGGACGTATCAGGAGGGGAACCGCTAGAACAGGAAGACATCCATGTTCAGACGGGTTCAGAATTGACAATGGATATGCTTGCCGATGAGAATGCCCTATACATTGAAATTCTTGAGGATAACTACCATCGTGCAGAAATCCTGGGTATCTCCATCAGCAATGAACATGGACATTTTTATTTCCCGGGTGAAACCGTACTGACATCTGAAGTATTCAAAACATGGGCGGAGGATGATACCAAAAAGAAAACGGTCTTTGATGCGAAGCGTACGGTTGTACTTCTGCGCCACCGTGGAATCGATATAAAAGGCATTGATTTTGATGTATTTCTAGCTTCCTATATCTTGGATCCCGGAGAGTCTGTAGATGAAGTGGCGGAAATCACGAAAACGCAAGGGCTTGTGCGGCTAGAGAGCGATGATGTCTTTTATGGAAAAGGGGCAAAGAGGAAGATACCTGGAGATGCAGAACTTAGTGAGCATATTGCCAGAAAAGCGAAGGGCATTTTTGCATTGAAAGACCCGATGATCGAAAAGTTGCGTGAGTTCGAACAATACGATTTGTTAACGGACCTTGAGCTGCCATTGTCCATCATCCTAGCAAATATGGAGTGGCAGGGCGTAAAGGTGGACATCGGAAGGCTGAAAAAGATGGGACAGGAATTGGCTGTCCGCTTAAGAAGCATTGAGGAACGAATTTTCGATTTGGCCGGGGAGGCCTTCAATATCAATTCCCCGAAACAGCTCGGGGTGATCTTATTTGAAAAATTGGAGCTCCCCGTGTACAAAAAGACGAAAACGGGCTACTCCACGTCAGCGGATGTACTGGAAAAGCTGGAAAGCCAGCATGATATCGTAAAGGAAATCCTGTTGTACCGGCAATTGGGCAAGTTGCAATCGACTTATATCGAGGGCTTGCTCAAAGTGGTGAACCAGGAAACGGATAAGGTGCATACCCGATTCAATCAGGCGTTGACCCAAACGGGCCGCCTTAGTTCAACGGACCCTAACCTGCAAAATATCCCGATTCGTCTAGAGGAAGGTCGGAAAATCAGACAGGCGTTCATTCCTTCCGAAAAGGATTGGATTATCTTCGCAGCCGACTATTCGCAAATCGAGCTCCGCGTATTGGCGCATATCGCCAATGACAGTGGATTGGTTGAAGCGTTCAGGGCCGGGATGGATATTCATACAAGGACGGCAATGGATGTATTCCATGTGCCTTCTGAGGAAGTCACATCAAATATGCGTAGACACGCTAAAGCCGTAAACTTCGGAATCGTTTATGGAATAAGTGACTATGGACTTTCTCAAAGTCTTGGGATAACACGTAAGGAAGCTGGGGAGTTCATCGAGAGGTACTTCAAAAGCTTCCCTGGTGTGCAGGATTATATGGAAGAAAGCATTCATGAAGCACGTAAGAACGGATACAGTACAACATTACTGCAAAGAAGGCGCTACATTCCCGAAATCACGAGCCGTAATTTCAATATCAGAAGTTTTGCTGAAAGGACAGCGATGAATACCCCAATTCAGGGAAGTGCCGCAGATGTCATTAAACTAGCGATGATCAATATGAACGAACGCCTGAAAAAAGAAGGGCTTAAAACGAGGATGCTTCTGCAGGTTCATGATGAATTGATTTTCGAAACACCACCGGAGGAGCTCGAGATCCTGATGAAAATCGTACCGGAAGAAATGGAAAATGCGATTGAATTAAACGTTCCACTCAAAGTGGATTATGCATATGGACCAACATGGTTCGATGCTAAATAAATGAAGATAGGTGATTATAATGCCAGAACTTCCTGAAGTGGAAACCGTCAGAAGAACATTGGAACAGCTTGTTTTAGGAAAGGAAATCCTGGAGGTTTCCGTCTTCTGGCCCAAAATCATAAAGGCACCTGAGCCAGTTGAACAGTTTCAAGATGCATTAAGGGGCCAGACGATCCACAGCATTGGCCGTCGGGGCAAGTTCCTCATTTTCAACATGGACGACTATGCGATGGTCTCCCATTTAAGGATGGAAGGGAAATACGGGGTCCATTCGAAAGAGGAACCTTACGATAAGCATACCCATGTCATCTTCACCTTCACGGATGGCAGTGAGCTTAGGTATCGGGATGTCCGCAAATTTGGAACGATGCATTTATTTCGTAAAGGAGAAGAAATGGTGCAAATGCCTCTGTTGCATTTAGGTCCTGAACCACTATCGGAAGAGTTTACCGTCGAGGGACTTCGTGCAAAACTTGCGAAAACGAGCAGGAAGATCAAGCCTGTTCTACTCGACCAAACCGTCGTGGTCGGGATTGGTAATATATATGTGGACGAATCCTTATTTCGTTCAGGCATTCATCCGGAACGAGTGGCTTCCACCCTCACACTGGAAGAAATTCAAAAACTGCATGCCGAAATCATCGCCACTTTGAGCGAAGCGGTGGAAAAAGGCGGGAGCACGATACGTTCATACGTCAACTCACAAGGTCAAATCGGCATGTTTCAGTTGGAACTTAATGTATACGGACGCAAAGGGGAAAACTGCAAAATTTGCGGTACCCCGCTAGAAAAGCTAGTCGTCGCAGGACGGGGCACGCATATATGCCCGACTTGCCAGCCGAATAAGTAATCATTTGATAAAACACATCGGATGGGCTCTTTCCATATACTGGGGTAGCAACTAGATGGGAAGGAGCATTCATTCCGATGTGGCTACAAATTATTTTTCTTGCTTTTGCAGTAAGTATTGACGGTTTCGGTGTGGGCATGACGTTCGGTATGCGCAAGGTGAAAATACCCTTGAAATCCATTGCTGTCGTATCGGTCTGTTCGGCAATGAGCTTGGGTATTGCGATGGTCATCGGTGAATTCATCAGTCAGCTTATCTCTGTCGGGGCCGCAGAAAAAACAGGGGGCATTATCCTCGTACTTTTGGGGTCGTGGATGGTGTACCAATATTTTAGGCCCGAGAAGGAAACGAATGATGAACGATATCACGAAAAAATCATCTTCAATTTTGAAATTAAATCACTTGGAGTGGCTATCAATATCTTACAAAAACCAATGAATGCCGATTTTGATAGATCAGGGACGATTACTGGTATCGAGGCGCTTGTACTGGGCTTCGCGTTATCGCTAGATGCCTTCGGTGCTGGAGTTGGAGCTGCCATGATGGGGATTTCCCCAATCATTCTTGCACTTTGTATTGCCGTGATGAGCTTCATCTTTATCGGGAGCGGACTTCAATCCGGCAAATTGCTTTCCAATAATAAAATCGTGCAGCATCTGACCTTTCTTCCGGGGGTATTACTGATTTTAATCGGATTATTCAAGTTATAAAGAACGGAGAAAAGGGGGGAGCTTATGGGACAAATCATCGGAATCACTGGTGGAATTGCCAGTGGGAAAAGTAGTGTCAGTCAGTATTTAAGAGAATTGGGTTTCGTGATAGTGGATGCGGATGTGGCTTCCCGTGCAGTCGTGGAACCTGGGGAAGAGGCCTACCTACAAGTGGTGAAGGCTTTCGGGGAAGATCTTTTATTATCTGATGGAACGATCGACCGGGCAAAGTTAGGCTCGATCATATTTCACGATCAAGAAAAAAGGTTGCTTTTAAATCGTATCGTACATCCTGCCGTGAGAAATCGGATGCGCCAAGAAACGGAAAAGGCCCTTGCTGCTGGAGCGGAAACGGTATTCATGGATATTCCACTCCTGTTCGAAAGCAAGCTGACGTTCATGGTGGAAAGGACACTTTTGGTATACGTGGATGAATCGGTTCAACTAGAGCGATTAATGAACCGGAATGCGTTGACGGAAACCGACGCTTTAGCGAGAATCCATTCGCAAATGCCCTTGAAAGATAAAAAGGAACTAGCGGATGCCATCGTCGATAATAATGGCGATATAGAAGAAACCAAAAAGCAGGTTGTTGAAATACTTAAGAAATGGGAGATCCTATAGAGTGGAAAAGGAAGGGACTTTAACGGTTTCTTCCTTTTTGTTTTGAAAAAGGAAGAAATCCGCTTTTTTATTAACACATTTCAAGAGTAATGTGTTATACTAATTACATATGAAGGGTATTAAGTATAACATTAATATATTCAGGAGGGTCCGATAAATGAATTCAAGAATAGCGATTAACGGATTTGGAAGAATTGGAAGAATGGTTTTCCGTAAGGCAATAGTAGATGAGAGTCTGGACATCGTTGCTATTAATGCAAGCTATCCCGCTGAAACGTTAGCCCATTTATTGAAGTATGATACAATTCATGGGAAGTTTGACGGCATAATCGTTGCCGAAAATGATTCTCTTGTAGTGAATGGACGACGTGTACAACTGATAAATAATCGCGATCCAAAGCTATTGCCTTGGAAAGAGATGGATATAGATATTGTAATCGAAGCTACGGGTAAATTCAATGAGCGTTCTAAAGCCGCCATGCACTTAGAAGCAGGGGCAAAAAGGGTCATCCTTTCCGCGCCGGGTAAAAATGAAGACGTTACCATTGTGATGGGCGTAAATCAGGAAGCGTTAGAAATCGACAAGCATTTCGTCATTTCGAACGCGTCGTGTACGACTAATTGCCTTGGACCGGTTGCCAAAGTACTTGATCAAAAGTTCGGCATAGACAATGGTTTGATGACAACCATCCATTCTTATACGAATGACCAAAATAACATCGATAACCCGCACAAGGATTTAAGGCGTGCCCGTGCGGCTGCAGAAAGCATCATCCCTACGACTACAGGGGCGGCTAAAGCTCTTTCATTGGTGTTGCCTCAATTGAAGGGCAAACTTCATGGTATGGCCATACGTGTACCGACTCCGAACGTCTCTTTAGTCGACCTTGTTGTGGATTTAAACCGTGATGTTACGATTGATGAAGTGAATCAGGCTTTCATAGATGCCTCAGAAAATGAGCTTAAAGGAATTATGGAATATACAACAGAACCGCTTGTTTCAAGTGATTTCAAGACCAATCCGCATTCAGCCATCATCGATGGTCTGTCGACGATGATGATTGGTGATAGAAAAGTGAAAATTCTGGCTTGGTACGATAACGAGTGGGGTTACTCCAATCGAGTAGTCGATCTTGTAAAATTGGTGGCTTCGGAGTTGACAAAGGCTTCTGAAGTTCAAATGTCAGTTAAATAAGAGTAAAGGCCCGTTATATGTTTAACGGGCTATTTTTATGGATACGTTTAGGACAGGTACGGAACCTTGGGTATTAATTCCTTGGTCCTGTCAGATTAACAATTAATGATTAAATTTCCAAAAATGCAAAATGCAGTTGCAAAAGAAATCCATACATTATATACTATGAATCGTGAACTTCCTAAAAAGGGAGTTTGCGTAATGGCTACTTAAAGGGTTAGGACCTCTTTGGACTAACTTTCCCCCGTGGTAGTTATTAAGGATTCAGAATTTTTAATTATGTAAGGGGGAACAGAATATGGAAACAGCTTACACGATGGAAACGATGGGAAGACATGTCATTTCTGAACTTTGGGGTTGTGACTTTGAAAAACTGAACAATATTGATTTAATTGAGAGAATCTTCGTCGATGCTGCACTGAAATCGGGTGCTGAGGTTCGCGAGGTGGCATTCCATAAATTTGCTCCACAAGGGGTGAGCGGGGTCGTCATTATCTCTGAATCACATCTGACCATTCATAGCTTTCCGGAACATGGATATGCCAGCATTGATGTTTATACATGCGGCAACTTAGATCCTAATATTGCAGCCGATTATATTGCGGAGGCTTTGAATGCACAAACGCGCGAGAATATTGAACTTCCACGTGGACTTGGTCCCGTGCAAATGAAAAAAACTAAAATGGGTGCTTTATAATAAACGGGTTAACAAGAGATGCTATATATGCATCTCTTTTTTGATGCCATGAAATGGCCATTCTTCACTCATGGAAAAGCTCCATTAACAGGCATTTACATATTAAGTACACACATCCTTTACTTGAAGTTTCACTTTTTACTTGTACTGGTTGCCCCTTTTATATAAGATTAAGATAAAATAGTATTCCTTAGGGAAGTTTGATTAGGAGTATCACTTAAAATACGGAGCTGGTAATGATGAAATGTCCATCATGTCAATATAACGGAACGAGAGTGCTCGATTCCAGGCCTGTCGATGAAAGTAAATCGATTCGACGACGCCGGGAATGCGAGGCATGCGGGTTTCGATTCACTACTTTTGAAAAGGTCGAGGAGACGCCGTTGATCGTCGTGAAAAAGGGCGGGACTCGGGAAGAGTTTAGCCGTGATAAAATCCTGCGTGGACTAATCAGGGCTTGTGAAAAGCGTCCGGTTCCATTGAAGGAACTAGAACAAATCACGAGTTATGTAGAAAAGGAATTGCGCAATCAGGGTATTTCGGAAGTGAAAAGTGACAGTGTCGGTGAAATGGTGATGGACCAACTGGCTGAAGTTGATGAAGTGGCTTATGTAAGATTTGCCTCCGTATACCGACAATTTAAAGATATTAATGTATTTATCGATGAACTGAAAGATTTAATAAATAAAGAAAGAAAGTAGAGCTGAAGATTTACTTTGGCTCTTTTTTCACTATATCTTTTGAAAGGTTTGAATGAAGATGTCAATGCATTGGCAGGAACTGCTCCCCGCGGATTCGTACATGGTGTCCTCTGCGGGGCTGCTTCATGATTATGATCGGAAAATACTGACACGGCTGTACCAACCTCTTATTGGACCGATCTGTATTAGCCTATACATGACGTTATGGAGCGAATTGGAGGAGAACCGGCTTTGGTCGGAGGCTTCCTCCCATTATCAATTGATGAATACCATGGGCCTGAAATTAGGCGATATATATGAAGCACGTCTTTTACTTGAAGGAATCGGATTGCTGAATGTGTACAAGAAATCGAAAGGGGATACGAAGGAATTCATCTATGAATTGAATCCGCCCCTATCCCCGCAGCAGTTTTTCACGGATGGCATGCTGAATATCTATTTATATAAAAAAATAGGAAAAGTCCAATTCAACCGGCTGAAGAGATTCTTTTGTGTGGACACGATTGCAACGGACCAGTTTGAATATGTGACGAAATCCTTTGCAGAGGTTTTTTCATCAGATCATCTAGATTCCCTCTATGTTACGGATGAAGCCAAAAACGAATGGAACCCATTGCCTAAACAGCAATTTATCGATCAATCTGACGGTGTCGAGCCTTCGGGGTTCGATGGCTTGTTTGATTTTGATCTTTTGTTCGCTGGGATGAAGAGCTCGATTGTACCCAAGAAGGCCTTTACGCCTAAAATTAGAAATACCATCGCCAAACTAGCTTTTTTATATGGCATCAATCCGCTTGAAATGCAAAAACTAGTAATGGATGCCGTAACGCTGGACGATGAGATCGATGAAGAGCTGCTTCGGAAAGCGGCAAGGGACTGGTACCAAATTGAACGCCAGGCCGACATGCCTTCCTTGATTAATCGTGTACAGCCTATACGGGAACGGACGCAAAAAGATGAACCGAAAACACAGGAGCAAGAGCTTATTCGCCATTTGGAGACTACTTCCCCGCGTGATCGGCTCATGCAATTATCCGGAGGAGCGGAACCGACCAGTGGTGATTTAAAAGTGGTGGAAGGTGTAATGATCAATCAGAAGCTGAATCCTGGAGTCGTGAATGTTTTAATCGAATACGTTATGCTTAAGACAGACATGAAATTCACAAAGGGATATGTGGAAAAACTGGCAGGTCATTGGGCACGATTGAAGGTTTCCACAGTCATAGAAGCGATGGAACTGGCTAAAAATGAACACCGGAAATACCAAGAGTGGGCACAAGGAAGCAAGAATGTTGCCAAAGGCGGCCGGAAAAAATCGATCAGAGAAGAAGTGGTTCCGGACTGGCTTGAACAGGACGAGGAGAAACAGCCTGAACAGAAAGCGGAACAGCCTGAACTGAGTGAACAAAAACGTGAGCTTCAAGAGAAGTGGAAGCAGTGGAAAGCTGGAGGTGAAATAAACGATGGAAAAGATTAACAGATCGCTTAATAAACTGGCCAATACGGGTGATTTCCAGAAACGGTATGAACAGTTGAAGCAGGAAATCTTTGAAAATGAACAGGTACGTCTTTTTCTGAATGCCAATAGCTCAACGGTCACAGAGGAAATGATCGATAAGAATTTAGGTAAGCTTTACGAATTCATTTCTCAGAGCAACAAGTGTGATAGATGTCCAAGCCTGGATGGGTGCATCAATATGATGCATGGGTATTATCCAAAGCTCGTTGTTCAAGGGAAGGCCCTTAATTTGAATTATGAAATCTGTCCGAGGAAATTGGCAGAGGATGAGAAGCGGAAACGGGAGAGGCTCATTCGCAGTCTATATGTTCCCAAGGATATATTGAAGGCAACGATTGAAGACTTTTCACAAACGGACGATGAAAATAAACGGTTAGGCGTCCTAGGAAAAGCGATATCGTTCATCATGGAATATGAGCCTGGCAAACGTCAAAAGGGATTGTATATATACGGAAAGTTTGGCGTTGGTAAGACGTATTTATTGGGTGCGATCGCCAATGAACTTGCGCAAAGGCAAATCTCTTCGATGATCGTCTATGTCCCGGATTATTTACGGGAGCTGAAAGGTTCAATCGGTGATAATACCGTCAACGAGAAAATAGAGATGGTCAAAATGGCTCCTATCCTGATGCTCGATGATATTGGGGCGGAATCGATGACAAGCTGGGGACGGGATGAAGTCATAGGGCCCATCCTGCAATTTAGAATGCTTGAAAATTTACCGACGTTTTTCACTTCCAATTTTGATATGAAAGGTCTGGAGAATCACTTGACTTATTCCCAACGCGGTGAGAAAGAAGAAGTGAAAGCGGCAAGGGTATTGGAGAGGATTCAATATTTAGCGGAACCTGTAAAGCTTGATGGTATCAATCGCAGAAGGTAAAGGAAGGTGGTCTCTACAAAGAGGCTGCTTTTTTTTGCCCTTTCACACCATCTTACTTCTAAATAAGCCCCTATTCCCATATACATGAAAAAAGTAAAGCAAGGGGGAAGGGGGGATGTCGTAGTGCAAATTACGTTCCAAAATGATTCGGAAGCTTTAAAACTGCTGAATTTCGTTTCTGTCCATCCTTTGGGGACAGAAGTTCAACCATATATTGAATTTTTCCCACAACAAGGTCTCGTTATCGATATGTCCAAACTAAAAACCGATAAATGGCTGACACTGCTCAGTGAAACATTTCATTCCTTTTTACTTGAAGAAAAAACGCTTCCTGTTCTTAAACAAATCATCATCGGAAAATTTTTCTATCGAGAACAAGAAGAAATCGATGCCATCATCGAGATAGCTTCTTCCATCATTGAAGCGGAAAACACCGAATGTGGAGGCAGTTTATTCAGTAGGGAAAAGCAATTGATCGAAGAAGGCCTTCAGAGTATATTGGCGGGAAAGGTGTCTTTTTCATTCGATTCGTTCACTACCTTTCGGTTAAGGTCTTTTCAGCATGCGTTGGAAAAGTATGCAGTTCGGGCCATCGATGAATATAAGCTCGAGCAGGATTACCAAAATTTCATTGCGATGCTCAGGGATTGCCTGCATGAACAGGAATCGAAGGTACCAAGGCTTCACCTTGTCAATCATGACGGGTTTCAATTCTATGATCATGAGCTCGGCAGGATGGATCGCCGAAAACTGACAAGCATGATTGACAGGAAGTTGCTGGCCGATATTTCATTCTTTCTTGATACGGTCCTTTGGGCACCACTCTTATCCATCGCACCGGCTAGCTTATATATTTATACGGATAATAAGGAGGAAGGCCTGATTCAAACGATGACACGAATCTTCGAGGAAAGGGCGACCGTCCTGCCGCTTTCAGCCTTTAAGCAGGCCACTGAATGATTATCTTGGGGATTTTGGGTAAAACCTAATTTTAACCTTGATTTTCAATGCATAACGAATTATAATTTCCTACATACTATTAAAAACAAAAAGTTATGATGAGGACACGGGTATTCTAGTCGCCAATTTACAGAGAGGGAAGCCAGCAGGCTGTAAGCTTCCTATTAGCATAGAACACTTACCACCTTTAAACTTCGGTTCGGAAAGCAATTTTTTTGCGACTATGAGCTGACGGGAAGCTGCCGTTATCTAGTTACAAGTGTCACTTTGCCGTGAAAAGCAGAGTGGAACGAGGGTGGAACCGCGGGTTAATTTAATTACTAAGCTCGTCCCTGTTTTATACAGGGGCGGGCTTTTTTGTGTTTTAATCCGCGCAATTGCTTGGTATCCCCCTGAAACTTGAAACGGATGGTAACTAAAAGAAGGAGTGAAGCTACAATGTCAGAACAACTGAAAATATCTTTTCCTGATGGAGCGGTGAAGGAGTTTGCTAAAGGCACAACAACTGAAGACATCGCAGCATCCATCAGCCCAGGACTAAGAAAAAAATCCATTGCAGGTAAATTCAATGGTGAACTATATGATTTGAAACGTCCAATCGAAGAAGACGGTACCATTGAAATCGTTACACAAGATGCTGCGGAAGCACTTGAAGTTCTTCGCCACAGTACCGCCCATTTAATGGCACAAGCCATCAAACGTCTCTATAAAAACGCTAAATTCGGTGTCGGTCCAGTCATCGAAGGCGGTTTTTATTACGATATCGATCTTGAGGAATCATTGACTCCTGATGACCTTTCAGCGATTGAAAAAGAAATGAAGAAAATCGTCAATGAAAACCTGGAAATCTCACGTATTGAAGTAACCCGTGATGAAGCCATTTCCCGTTTTAAAGAGATTGGCGACGAATATAAATTGGAATTGATCGATGCGATTCCAGCTGAACAGCAAGTAACGATTTATGAACAAGGTGAGTTTTTTGACCTTTGCCGGGGAATTCATGTACCTTCCACTGGAAAGATCAAAGAATTCAAGCTGTTAAGCATTGCAGGGGCCTATTGGAGAGGCGATAGCAAGAACAAAATGTTGCAACGTATTTATGGTACGGCTTTCTTCAAAAAAGAAGACCTGGCTGACCACCTACGTTTCTTAGAGGAAGCAAAAGAGCGTGATCACCGTAAAATCGGTAAAGAATTGGATCTGTTCATGACTTCACAAAAAGTCGGCCAAGGGCTGCCTATGTGGCTGCCAAAAGGTGCAACAATCCGCCGTACGATTGAGCGTTATATTGTGGACAAGGAAGAACGCCTGGGATATGACCACGTATACACACCTGTTATGGGTAGTGTCGACCTTTACAAAACATCTGGACACTGGGACCACTATCAAGACGGAATGTTCCCAGCGATGGACATGGATAATGAACAGCTTGTTCTTCGTCCGATGAACTGCCCACATCATATGATGGTGTATAAAAACAGCATCCATAGCTACCGGGAACTTCCGATCAGGATTGCTGAACTTGGCATGATGCACCGCTATGAAATGTCAGGCGCATTGTCAGGATTGCAGCGCGTACGTGGAATGACATTGAATGATGCTCATATTTTCGTCCGTCCGGATCAAATCAAAGACGAATTAAAACGTGTCGTGAACCTGATTTTAGAAGTCTATAAGGATTTCGATATCAAGGATTATTCATTCCGTTTATCTTACCGCGATCCAAACAATACTGAGAAATACTTCGACGATGATGCAATGTGGGAAAAAGCGCAAAGCATGTTAAAAGGCGCGATGGACGAGCTTGGCCTTGATTACTTCGAAGCGGAAGACGAAGCGGCATTTTACGGTCCGAAACTGGACGTCCAAGTGCGGACGGCTTTAGGAAAAGACGAAACATTATCGACTGTTCAGCTTGATTTCTTGCTTCCTGAACGTTTTGACTTAAACTATGTCGGTGAAGATGGTAAACATCACCGTCCGGTCGTTATCCACCGTGGCGTAGTTTCTACCATGGAACGCTTTGTCGCTTACTTGATCGAAGAATACAAAGGGGCTTTCCCAACTTGGTTATCCCCAATCCAAGCACAAGTGATTCCAGTCTCACCTGAAGTGCATCTTGAATATGCAAAAGAAATCCAAGATAAACTGAAGGCAGCAGGCATCCGTGTTAATTTGGACACTCGTGATGAGAAAATCGGGTACAAAATCCGTGAAGCACAAATGCAAAAAATCCCTTACATGCTTGTCGTTGGTGATAATGAAGTCAACGAAGGCAGTGTGAACGTCCGTAAATACGGCGAACAAAAATCCGAAACGGTATCTTTCGAAGACTTCGTTTCAGCCATTAAAGCAGAAGTGAGTCGTTAACAAAAAAAGGGAGGCACATATTGTTGTGTCTCCCTTTTAATTAAGGCATGATAAAGACAACGAAGAATAAGGAGTGACATCATGAAAAAGAAATTTTCCTATTTATTTGCACCGGCTTTTTTGTTAGTCATCGTTTTATTGATGTTGGATGATTACCGACAATATGCCATTTTCCCAGTCCTGCTGTTTTGGATCGCTCTATTTTCGTGGGATTCGATTGAGAAAAAGAAAAAGGCAAAAGAAAATCCTAACAGGTGATGATCATGCAGGAAATGGAGTGACAGGCCATGGTAGGCCTGAGCATCGGTGAATCAAAAGATGGGTTTATGAATTCGAGGATGTAGTGAAGCACTCCCATTTTGACGTGGTCGCATGATGGTGAATGTTATTTATTCTAAATACTTTAGGAAAATGTATTGTCAAATCTCCTAATGTTTGATAAGATTAATTCTGTTGTGAAAAACGAACGAATTAAAACGAATTAAGTATTTGACAAGTCATCAGTGTTTATGATATATTTCTAAAGTGAATTGAATACGGTTTGAGGAAAGAAGAGGCACCCGCTTCTCACCTGGTTGACGCAAGCAATGCAGTTAACAGGTCATGATTTGATTATTTGGATTTTTCTAAATTAGTCTATCAGTGTGGGTGCTGCATGCATCCACACTTTTTTTATTTTATTATATCCTGTAAGCGAGTTGTGAGCGTGACCTAATTGATTCAAACGTTCGTATTCGCCAATATCTTTGGAGGTGGCTAACTATTAGTAAAGACGCGATGGTAAACGAGGGCATCCGAGCCCGTGAAGTTCGTCTTATTGACCAAAACGGAGAACAACTTGGAATTAAAACGAAATTCGAGGCAATGGAAATAGCCGCTCGTGTAAATCTTGATCTAGTTTTAGTTGCTGCAAATGCAAAGCCTCCGGTAGCCCGGATTATGGACTACGGAAAACACCGCTTCGAGCAGCAAAAGAAAGACAAGGAAGCTCGTAAGAATCAAAAGGTCATCAGTCTGAAAGAGGTTCGCTTGAGCCCGACGATTGAAGAACATGATTTCAATACGAAACTTCGCAACGGAATCAAATTCCTTGAAAAAGGCGATAAAGTAAAAGCTTCTATCCGATTCAAAGGTCGTGCTATCACGCATAAGGAAATCGGTCAACGCGTATTGGTTCGTTTTGCAGATGCATGTAAAGAAGTGGCTACAATCGAGCAACATCCAAAAATGGATGGACGCAGCATGTTCATTATTTTAGCACCAAAAGCCGAAAAGTAATTATTAAGTATTTTGTAATGAGGAGGAATACCTTATGCCTAAAATGAAAACTCACCGCGGTTCAGCTAAACGTTTCAAAAAAACTGGATCCGGTAAACTTAAGCGTTCTAACGCTTACACAAGCCATTTATTTGCTAACAAATCTACTAAGCAAAAGCGTAAGCTTCGCAAAGCTAGCCTTGTAAGCAAAGGTGACTTCAAACGTATTCGTCATATGTTAGATAACATTAAATAAGTTCGATTTATCGAGTTAAATAGGAGGGAAATAACATGCCACGTGTAAAAGGCGGTACTGTTACTCGCAAACGTCGTAAAAAGGTTATAAAATTAGCTAAAGGTTACTATGGCTCGAAACATATTCTTTTCAAAGTAGCTAACCAACAAGTAATGAAGTCAGGAAACTATGCTTTCCGTGACCGTCGTCAGAAAAAACGTGATTTCCGCAAACTTTGGATCACTCGTATCAACGCAGCTGCTCGCATCAACGGACTATCTTATAGCCGTTTAATGCATGGCTTAAAGCTTGCTGGTATCGAAGTGAACCGTAAGATGCTTGCTGATCTTGCTGTAGCTGACGAACAAGCTTTTGCTCAATTAGCAACTGCTGCTAAACAACAATTAGACAAATAAGTCTGACTGATATAAGTCGCTCTCTTTTTTAAGAGGGCGGCTTTTTATATGCAAGGAGGGAAAGAAGATGGAAACGATATGGTTCGTTCTTGTCTATTTCATCATGGTCAACATCATCGGGTTTGTGTTGATGGGCATCGATAAAAAGAAGGCACGGAAGAGGGAATACCGGATCAGTGAAAAGACACTCTGGACCTGGGCCATCATTGGCGGGGGAACGGGAGCATTCATGGGGATGCGTCATTTCCGCCATAAAACGAAGCACTTCACTTTTAAATGGGGCCTACCTGCTTTAATGGTTATCCAGATTGTGCTATTACTCACCAACATCATTCGTTAGTCATATGTTACTGAAATTGCGTATATGCTTGTAGAAGCAGCAAGAATTAGCTGGAGGGAGAACATGGATGAAAAACTGACACTTTTAATGGGTTACGTTCAATCCGGCAGTGTGTTTGCACCATTAATTTTCATCACTTTCCATTTGTTACGACAGTTTTTATTCATACCTGTGATAGTCGTTTGCATTTCAGGGGGCATTTTATTCGGGGCAGCTTTTGGAACCATCTACTCCATCATCGGTCTGACCCTTGCTAATATGATTTTTTATTTCGTCATTGAAAAGTTTCCTAAAATGCAGGAAAAACTGTTTCGTCTTAAAAATAAGCTATTCGGAAATCGGAAACTTAACAGCCGTCAAATTGCGGTATTGCGGCTCATTCCGTTCATCCATTACTATTTATTATCCCTCTGTCTTTTGGAATCCAATAAAGGATTAAAGAACTACTTTTATTTATCCTTCATGACAAATATCCCCGTTGCCTTCGTCTATACGGTTTTCGGTCATTATATTGCGGATTTCAGCCCGACACTCATCATCATCATTTTATTATCGCTTACCTTATTGCTGTACTTATTGAGGGAAAAGCAGACGGTCGTGCCATGGAAAGAATTTTTTCAATCGCATGAAAAATAAAAGCCTTGAGTGGAAGTCACTCAAGGCCATTGCCATTTTAGTCGGTCAAAAACTCCTTAACCGGACTTTTCCAGTCAATCATGGCATCTGGATATTGTTTTTTTATGGCTCTTTCAATCTTTAAGAAATCATCACGCTTTAAGCCTTTCAAAGCGGAAGTTTTCTTCGGCCAGATGAAAATGGAGATCACCTCAAAGGAACGTTCGGTCGTACCTAAATATTTTTCCCCTTCAAACATCACCCCGTTGTAGGTCAATAAAAAATTCTTGCGGATATTCGATGTATCATCGAGCAAAAAGAACTTTTTCTGTTCGTGTGCAAGTTCCAATTTTCGTTTCGGATTAAATAAATATTTGATTGTCGTGTATATGAAAAAGATGATAAGAGCCAAAAGCAAGATCCGTAGTATTAATACCATCAAGTTTCCTCCTAAACAGAGTGATTCCTTTCTTTTACGTATAGGTTTTTAATAAGTTTCATTTATTTGATATAATTTAAGCATGACTGATGAAAGTAGTGATGAAATGAATATCGAAAAATTGATGGACATGCAGGCTGCCTTGGATGAACATATTGAGAAGAAACATGCATTACATAATGAGGATCTTGTTGAGAGAAAAATTCTGGCTCTATTAGTAGAGCTTGGCGAGCTGGCGAACGAAACAAGATGTTTTAAGTTTTGGAGTCTTAAAGGCGCTTCGGATAAGGATACGGTTTTAGCTGAATATGTGGATGGCATACATTTTATTCTGTCACTTGGCATTGAAAAAGGGTTTATGCCCAAAGTGGAATCAGCTTCCCATCTGAAAGGGGAGGATGTAACTGCGCAATTTATAAAGATTTATGGATCCATCAATGAGTTTCGTGTACAGCAGGAGGAGCCTGCCTTTCAAGCGGTATTTACCGAGTACTTACGCTTAGGGGAGATGCTTGGCTTTTCTGCGGTGGATGTAGAGGCCGCGTATGTCAGTAAGAATGAAGTGAATTATGAACGGCAGAAGAATGGCTATTAATTGTGGGTTATACCCATATTTTGTATAATGAAAGTTGAAGTGTATGAATGAGGAGGAACGGGAATGGTTCAATTAGATGGAACGCTTAAGATGTTGAAAGACTTAACGGATGCAAAAGGGATTGCCGGGAATGAAAGTGAAGTAAGAAAGGTCATGACTGAATACATAACTCCATATGCGGATGAAATTTCCACGGATGGATTGGGTAGTTTGATTGCTAAGAAAACAGGTGAGGAAAATGGGCCGAAGATTGTCGTGACGGGCCATTTGGATGAGGTCGGTTTCATGATTACACGAATCGACGATAAAGGATTTTTACGTTTCCAGCCGGTAGGGGGATGGTGGTCACAGGTCATGCTTGCACAGCGTGTGACGATCGTGACGAGCAAAGGCGATGTGACAGGCATCATCGGGTCAAAACCGCCGCATATCTTAACGGCAGAAGCGAGGAAGAAGCCGGTTGAGATAAAGGATATGTTCATTGATATCGGAGCGACCAGTAAGGAAGAAGCACAGGGGTGGGGAATCAAGCCAGGAGACATGGTGGTGCCTTATTTCGAATTCACGGTCATGAATAATGATAAGATGCTTCTTGCCAAAGCTTGGGACAACCGAATTGGTTGCGCCATCGCGATCGATGTTCTGAAACAATTGAAAGATAGTGAACATCCGAATGTAGTGTATGGAATTGGAGCAGTCCAAGAAGAAGTGGGCCTGCGTGGATCTAAAACATCGACATTCAAGATCCAGCCGGATATCGGTTTTGCCGTTGATGTAGGGATTGCAGGGGATACACCTGGTGTAAGTGATAAAGAAGCGATGAGTAAAATGGGGAATGGCCCGCAAATCGTCATTTATGATGCATCGATGGTGGCCCATAAAGGATTACGGGATTTCGTTACGAATACAGCTGATGAAATGAACATTCCTTATCAATATGAATCGATTCCAGGCGGTGGAACGGATGCCGGTTCCATTCACCTAACCGCAAATGGTGTACCCGCATTAGCCATTACGATTGCGACGCGGTATATTCATTCCCATGCTGCGATGTTACACCGTGACGATTATGAGAATGCCGTCAAACTCATAGTTGAAGTGATCAAACGCCTCGACCGGGAAACGGTGGACCGGATTATCTATGAATAATCAATGAGATGAAAATGGAGAGCTTCCTACTAAAAGGAGCTCTCCATTTTTTCTTTATTTATCCTCAACGATGATATAGACTGCTTTGATTGGGCCATGAACGCCTACGACCAAATCCATTTCGATGTCAGCGGAATTGCTTGGCCCTGTAATGAAGTTAATACAGGATGGAACAAGCTCACCTTGCTGAACCTTGGACCGGAGTGCCATAGCGGCCTGGGTCATCCTCGGAACGATGCTGCTCTTTGGAATGATGGAAACATGGCAAGCGGGCAAGAAGCTAATCGAGCGGCCATGGTCCTTATCACTATACAGAACGACTGTAGCAGATTCGGCCAGCGTGATTTCACTGAACGTTATGCCGATGTTGGCACGTTCCGCCATTTCAATATTCTTTCTCCCGATTTGATGATCCCAAACATGGACGCCTGTATCATTCAATACATCCATTAATTGATAGTCTGTGAATCTTTGGTCTTTCGGGATGATGATAGGCCCATTTCCAAGTTCTTCCATTACCTGTTGCAAAACATGTGCAGTCTGACTTGAATCCGTAAGATGGACCTGAGTATGAATCCGGGTGCACTGTTCTCGTAATTCCTCGACGAGCTCTTCTTGTGTTGCATGTTTCAAGACTTCCATCTGTGGGGCATGTTTCCATACGGGGCGGGATATGCCTTCCGTAATGGGGGACCTCCCCAAGTTCTTGGCTATCTTCGCTAAAAATGTATCCTCGTTTTGAATGGTTCCGGTCATGATGATTGCCCTCCTTTGTCACGGTTCTTGAACCAATCTCGGAAGCTTTCCTTATTAGGGGCAGGAAATTCACGGCTTTCCGTCCAAGACTTAAGTGGTCCTGGTCCTTTTGAAATAATATCCCCAGTCTTGAAAGGAGACATGGCGGAAGGAGCCATTTTGGATCCGAATTTATAAAGCATCGGGGAGGCAGCGCCAATTCCGAATGCCTTCATCGCCATTTTTTCAGAAAAAGGAGCCATTTTTTCTTTTTCGACAATGACTTCACGATGCTTCCTCAATAGATCATGAAGCGGGATCTTTACTGGACAGGCATCTGTACAGGCTGCACAAAGCGTCGATGCATAAGGCAATTCCTTATAATCTTCATATCCACCAAGAAGAGGGGAAAGTACCGCCCCGATTGGGCCTGGATAAATCGAACCGTAGGAATGACCGCCAACCTGACGATAGACCGGACAAACATTAATACATGCGGCACAGCGAATGCATTGGAGTACCGATTGGAATTCAGTCCCTAAAATCTTGGAACGTCCATTATCCACGATGACAAGGTGAAATTCCTCGGGGCCATCAATATCGCCTTCATCTCTTGGTCCGGTAAGGGCGGTAATGTAACTGGTCAATCTTTGGCCGACCGCACTCCTCGTCAATAAACTGACAAGGATTTCAAATTCATCGAACGTCGGCACGAGACGTTCCATCCCCATCACCGTAATCTGGGTTTTTGGAAGGGCCGTCACTAAATCTGCGTTGCCTTCGTTCGTTACCAAACCGATGGAGCCCGTTTCAGCAACCGCAAAGTTACAGCCAGTAATTCCAATATCGGCACTCAGGAACTCTTTCCGCAGGATTCCCCGGACATGGTCCGTCAGCTCTTCAGGCTTTTCAGTTTTCGTATAGGCGAGCTTTTCTTTGAAAACGTCTCTAATTTGTTCTTTGTTCTTATGAAGCGCTGGTGCCACGATATGTGACGGAGGGTCATTGTTATCAAGCTGCAGGATATATTCGCCTAGGTCCGTTTCGATGACATCGACTCCCGCTGATTCTAGTGTTGCGTTCAGGTTAATTTCTTCCGTGACCATGGATTTCGACTTCACGACTTTTTTTGCGTTCTTTTTTTCGATGACGTCCTTAACATACCCACTAGCTTCTTCCGCCGTTTCCGCAAAAAAGACATGACCGCCCCTTTTGGATACATTTTCGGCAAGCTGATGTAAATAAAAATCAAGGTTACTTAGTACATGTTGGCGGATTTCTTCCCCAAGGGAGCGCCATTCCTCCCAGTTTCCCAATTCATCAACGGCCGTTAGGCGGCGTCCATGTAAACGTTCTTGGGCACTCGAAACGGCCAATCGCATAAAGTCATTCTGTATTCCTTCGTCCACCCGGTCTTTAAACTTGGCAGAACTCGTTTTCATAGACATCGTTTTGCCTCCTCGGTTTCTTTAAATGCTATTTAATACTTCCGCAATATGTAAAACCTTGATGGGTTGCCCTTTACGTTGGATACGGCCCCCGATATTCATTAAGCAACCAGCGTCTCCGCCGATAAGAAAGTCGGCTCCGGTATCTTCCACATTACAAGCCTTTTCCTCTACCATTTGTCCGGAAATGTCTCCCATCTTGACTGAAAAGGTCCCCCCAAAGCCACAACAGTTTTGGGCGTCCGGAAGCGGTGTCATTTCCAGTCCCTTAACATGGCTCAATAAAATGGCAGGAGCTTCTTTCACTTTGAGCAATCGAGTCATATGGCAGGATGTATGATAGGTCGCTTTACCTTCAAGCTTAGCACCGACATCCGTCACCTTTAGTACATCCACGATGAATTGAGTCAGTTCATACGTTTTTTCTGCCAATGCAACAGCTTTCTTTTCCCAAACCGGATCTCCTTTAAAAAGAACAGGGTACTCTTTGAACATAGCTGCACAGGAACCAGAAGGGGTGACAATATATTGTGCATCCTCAAATGTATGGATCATCTTTTTCATTGCTTCTTTTGAATCCTTTGTATAGCCGCTATTATAAGCCGGTTGTCCACAGCAAATCTGTGATTCCGGAAAGTCAATTTCACAACCAAGCCGCTCAAGCAGTTCCACCGTCGCTTTTCCGACATTGGATTGAAATAAATCCACTAAACATGTGGCGAATAAAGTCACTTTCATAATTTTTCCTCCTTTTTCAAATGAGTTAACAGGTCATCTGATGACTAAAACAGAAAAAGGAAATGGTTGAATAACTTGCCATTTTCCCTAGAAACATGGAATCTTTTTCAGAATAATATATCAAATTCTGTATAATTTGTATAGTTCATTTTTAGTAATCGTGCGTATTATTGATTTTTCTCACTGGTTTGGAGGATGAATTTATCAAAAGATTCCTCGACATTTTGCAAATGGAAAAGCATGGCATGGCGGGCGCCGGCTTCGTCCTTGTCGACGATTGCTTGGTAAATTTGGGTATGTTGCTGATAAAGCCGTTTAAGGGACATTTCTTCAGAATAGAGAGCAAGACGTCGAATGTCACGCATCTTTTCGGTCATCATCACTGACACCTGGCTCATCAATGTAATGAGCAACTCATTTTTAGAAGCGTTCGCAATGGTCACGTGAAACCCTATATCAGCTCTATCACTCAATGCTTCATCGTCGGCTACCTTTAGCATTTCCGCAAGCTTCGTCTCCATTTCGGCAATGTCCTCAGCGGTCCGCTTTTTAGCGGCTAACTCGGCAGTTCCAGATTCAAGTATTTTTCGGACTTCCAGTAAATCTTTAATATTTTCTTTATCCATCAACAGAGCTGTAGTCAATGGGTAGTTCATGATGCTAGGGTCGAAAGTTTTCACGAATGTTCCTTCGCCCTGCTTAATTTCAATGAGCCCCATCGAGCTAAGAGCACTTAATGCTTCACGAATGGCCGGGCGGCCGACCTGGAAATTTTCCGCAAGCTGTTGAATGGAATCTAATTTATCGCCCGGTTTCAAAGTACCGGAACGGATCATTTCATACAGTTCATCACTGACTTCTTCATAAATTTTCTTTGGTTTGATTTTTTTGTAGGCCAAGTAGGAACACCCCGATTTTCTTTGCTTTTTCTAGTTATCTTTATTATATAACACATTGTTGGTTTCTCATCTGTCGATAAGGAAATATGATCAAAAAATAAAAAAACCTTGATTTTCCATTTCTAATCATTTACCTTAAATAAATAATCATCAAGTCATCTGATGACTTCCAGCAATATGAAGAAATATAAATATGAAAGGGTTTTCACTGAATATAAATATCTGAAAGTTTGAAAAATATAGTGAATGGAGTCGAAACGAATGACATGGACACAGAACTTTACACCGATTCTTGATAATCTGGTACTATCATCTCTAGTAGCGCTTATACCCATTTTGTACTTTTTCTGGGCTCTTACCATCAAACGGATGAAAGGATACCTAGCGGGTTTGACAACCTTGCTTGTTGCTTTTGTAACTGCCGTTTTCGCGTATGGGATGCCGGCAGGAAAAGTCGTGATGTCTGCTTCTCAAGGGGCCGTTTACGGACTGTTGCCTATCGGATGGATCATCATCACATCCGTATTCTTGTACAAGATGACTGTGAAAAGTGGGCAATTTGACATTATCCGATCTTCTGTCCTGTCCTTGACGGAAGATCGCCGCCTTCAAGCTTTATTGGTGGCATTCTCATTCGGGGCCTTTTTAGAAGGGGCGGCTGGATTTGGTGCACCAGTGGCCATTTCTGCAGCTCTTCTGGTGGGACTTGGATTTAATCCGCTTTATGCAGCGGGAATCTGTTTAATCGCCAATACGGCACCTGTTGCATTCGGTGCGGTCGGGATTCCGATTATTGCGATGGAAGGACCTACTGGTATTGCGGCTATGGAAATATCCAAAATGGTCGGTCGCCAGTTACCTTTCTTGTCGGCTTTCATCCCACTATATCTCATCATGATCATGTCTGGATGGAAACGGACGATTGAAGTGTTGCCGGCTGTCATCGTTTCCGGTCTATCTTTTGCCATTACCCAATATGTAAGTTCGAATTTCCTTGGACCTGAATTACCGGATATTCTTTCTGCATTAGTATCATTATTTGCCTTAGCCATCTTCCTGAAATTCTGGAAGCCAAAAACGATTTTTCGATTCAAGTCGGAAGAAACGGCAGCAGCTGTTGAAGAATTCGCTTCCGAACAAGAAACAGAGAAAAAGTATACGAAATGGCAGATATTCCATGCGTGGTCTCCATTCCTTCTGTTGACGGGTTTTATTTCCATTTGGGGATTGAATCCAATAAAGCCGGCATTATCCGGTCATTATGAGGGAACGAATGCCATTTTAAAAGGAATCAATGAAATTGGTAAACTATTAACTTTCCAAATTGAAGTGCCTGGTTTGCATAATGAAATTATTGGTAGCAATGGCCTGCCCATTGCAGCTTTTTATAAAATCGAACTGCTCGGTACAGCAGGAACGGCCATTTTACTGGCGGCCATTGTGACAAAGTTCATCGTACATATGTCTTCAAAAGTATTCTTGGATACATTTGTGGAAGCCATGAAAGAATTAGCCAAGCCAATCTTGATGATCTCCTCTGTCGTTGCTTTCGCTTTTGTGACGAATTCTTCGGGGATGTCGACGACCTTGGGAATGACACTTGCAAAGACCGGAGACTTCTTCCCGTTTTTCGCACCGGTCCTTGGCTGGTTAGGTGTGTTCATTACAGGTTCGGATACATCTGCCAATCTATTATTTGGCGGTCTGCAAAAAGTTACCGCTTTAAAGATTGGAATGGAGCCGGTATTGGCGCTCGCGGCGAATTCCTCCGGGGGTGTAACCGGAAAGATGATTTCCCCTCAGTCGATTGCCATCGCTTGTGCGGCTGTCGGACTGGCTGGTAGGGAGTCCGAATTATTGAGATTCACCCTCAAGCATAGTTTGTTCTTATTGCTTCTTGTATGTATTATCACGTTCTTGCAAAATGGCATCCTTTCTTGGATGATTCCATAATGAGAGTAAAACCCCCTCCTGCTTTAAGGATAACCTTAAACAGGAGGGGGTTTTTTGTTTCTAAAATTCTAGTTGGTGAGATTTGGAGACACTTCTTTAGTAGGTAGGACGCCTATATATAGAAGAAAGCGAATCTATTGAGTTTATGCAAACTAGTAAAATGGGGGTATTGATTCTAAACATTACATTTATATAATGCTTGCATCCCTAGTCCAGATGGGGTCTGGAGGGAAAAGGCATTCGTTTTTGAGAACGTAATGTAATGTTATAACACAAATGTAATATGGCTTATTCGTTTAGTTCGCATACTAACGGGTACATTCTAAATATACCAACTACCAAATACATCGATAAAATACGAGGAGGAATTTAATATGAATAAGACAGTTTATGGAGTATATGAATCTAATGCAGAAGTGATCCAAGCAATCAATGCACTTAAAGCGAAAGGCTATGAAGGGGAAGATATAACGGTTGTAGCAGACAAAGAAGAAACACTGGACTTTACGAATCAACAAAGGGAAACGGATGTCCATACCATTACGAATGCATCACATGATGATAGCTTTATGGACAAGGTGGCACGCTTCTTCATGCCAGATGAGCATGCGAACCTTTCAACGAAACTAGCGGATGCCGGGCTTTCTAATAGTGAAGCAGCTGAATACGTGTATGATGTAGAACGAGGAAAAGTGTTGGTTTTAGTTGAAGAAGGCAAAGGTCATCTAACTGCACCAAGAGATTCATTCAAGGCTGGAACAGAAGGAAACACCCGTCCGGTTGGAAAGACGTTGGATAGCAACTCGGAAAACCCACGTTTCAACGGAGCTGAACAGAATGGTTTGTTGAACGATAAGGATACTTCTGTCATGAATGGCCGTGGTCGTGGAACGACAGAAGATGAAAAAACGATTCGACTACGTGAAGAACAGTTGAATATTGATAAAGAAAGAGTTCAGGCAGGCGAAGTCGTCATCGATAAAGAAGTGAAGGAACAGCAAAAAACCATTAATGTTCCGGTTGAGCACGAAGAAGTAACGATTGAACGTCGGCCTGTTACAGGTAGAGAAAGCGGACTGGAAGCAGGAAGCATTAAAGATGGGGAAACTGTAAGAATTCCCGTTGTTGAGGAAAAATTGGAAGTGACCAAAAAACCGGTGGTCACTGATGAAATTGTCATCAAGAAACAAGTGGTACAAGACACTGAACAAGTTCAGGATACTCTTAAAAAAGAAGATATCCAGCTTGATAGTAGTGATCCATCCATCGTACGTGAAAAAAATCTAGGTGAAACGACCAAGAGAGATGCTTTAAATAAAACGGATTCAGTGAAGAATCGCGATTCTCTCAATACAGGAAGAGTCAATACTGGGGTCAATACCGGAGTAGGGCATGACCCATTGGAAGAAAAGAGAAATGTGAAAACCCTTGAAGAACAACAAAAACTTCGTTAAGGGATTAATAGAAAGGACCTGCCGTTTACGAGACGGCAGGTCTTTTTTTTAGGTGCATGACGAGTGGAATTAAATCCTTATCGACTGGCTAGAGCTTGATTTTTGTTTAATTTTGGGTGGTAAGGGTATAACAAGATTAAATAGTAATGCTACAAAAGGAGGAATAATTCATGGGAAAAACATTGCATGGTGTTTATGATTCTAGTTCCGAAGCAAACAAGGAAATCCAGGCGCTTCATTTAAAAGGATGGGATAGTGAGAAAATCACCGTAATCGCGAATAAAAAAGAAGATGTGGCTTTTGTGAACAATAGCCAGAATGAGGACGTCGATATTATCACGAACCAGGATGATGATTCATTCGTAGAAAAAGTGAAACACTTCTTCTTGAATGAAGGATCCGGTGATATCAGAAATCGTTTAGGGAATCTGGGTTTAGCCGATAGTGAAGCCACGGCTTATATAAATGAAGTGGAAGCCGGGAAGTTCTTGATTCTTCTTGACGACGAGACCCCAATAGAGACCGAAGATCATATTACCTCCCAAGAGAATAACCCACTTAAAACCGGTATCGTGAATAATCCGGATCCGAATCTTTTCCCGGAAACGACGGCGAATGCCTATCAAGCAAGTGAAGTAGAGGCACAGCCAGGTAAAGGTGAAGAACTTCATGGGAATTCAACCAACATCTATGATAATCAAGAGATGGGATCGAAACGGGCACAGGAGAAAGAGATGAAGTCGAATTCCACGGAGCAGTATAAGAAACCAAGACCAGAGGATTATGAGGGAACGATAGCGAGCGATCCCCATGTGGATCCCTTTTCCGCTGATACCAAAAATTCTCTGAATGTAGGTGACACACTAAATCAAAACACCGCTCCCCGTGACGGAAAGGTGCCTCAAGATAGTGATGAGAACCCTGACTTAACGGACCCATACATCAAAAATCGCATTAATACGGATCACTTATGAGCCGAAAAAATAACAGCCGTGGATGGCTGTTATTTTTTTAATCCATTTTCAAGAGCCGTAATCATTTCCTGCTTTTCCTGTTCGGATGAATTTTCCCAGATGACTTCGAATAATACGCCAAGACCTGGTAGCATTTTTTCCTCACCATTTTGAATCGCATCGACTATCGTATCCTCTAGCTGTTCTTGCGTATTTCCGGATACATTCTGAATAATGGCATTGCGTAAATTTAAATTCATGATTTTTCCTCCTCTAACACATAATGACTCACATAACTAGCATTTCACAAACAGGCATTCAATATGTATACGAATTACGTTATAATAGGATAATTAGCGTGAAATATTAAAGGAGCGTTTACCTTGAAATATATTGAGTCTGTAAAAAACCCTCAGGTGAAGCAGTGGAAAAAATTATTGACCAAAAAAGAACGGGATAAAACCGGTACGTATTTAGTAGAAGGTTTTCATCTTGTTGAAGAAGCATTGAAGGCAGAAATCGTCATGGAAGTAATCGTAAATGAAGAAACAGAAATGCCGGCCCATTTTTCGCTTGAAGGCACGGATGTCATCTATGTGAAAACTGATATCATGAAGGCGATTTGCGATACGGAGAGCCCACAAGGAATAGCCGCTGTCTGTGAACAGAAAACCATGAGCATGTCTTCCATCAATCCGGACAAACTACTGTTGATCGATGCGGTGCAAGATCCAGGCAATATCGGCACGATGATCCGGACAGCTGATGCAGCCGGAATCGATGCTGTCATTCTAGGAGAAGGGTGTGCCGATTTGTATAATCCGAAAGTGGTCCGTTCCACGCAGGGAAGCCTGTTTCATATGCCGGTGGTTAAAGGGAATCTTTCCGAGATCATTGATGAACTGAAGCAACAAGGCATGCCGGTTTATGGCACGGCCTTAGAAGGTGGCTTGCCCTTTGAAGAGGTGGAAAGGTCTTCGCGATTTGCACTGCTCGTCGGTAATGAAGGCCAAGGAGTTTCCAAGGAATTATTGGCGAAAACGACGAAAAACCTTTATATTCCGATTTACGGGAAAAGTGAATCACTGAATGTCGGGATCGCGGCCGGTATTTTAATGTACTATTTAAGAAAATCAATTTGAAACGGCCGTTCATTTATAATATAATGAAACAGAATTTTATAATGAAAACAACAATGACAAAGAGTAGTAACTTAAGACATCCATAACCAGGGAAAAAATGCCGTGACTGAAAGCATTTTTATGGCACTGCTTAAGGGAATTCACCTTTCGAGTTGGCATTGGGAAGACAGAGTGTCTGAAAAATGTTCCGGTGAAGAGCCGTTATTTTTTATGAGTGAGTGCTTCATGCTTTTTAGCAGATAGCACTAATAAGGGTGGTACCGCGATACATAAACCTCGTCCCTTTCTGGGAGTGGGGTTTTTTTGTGTTCATTTTTACAAAAGGAAAACTAAAGGAGGAAGACATGATGCAGGAACGTTTACTAGAACTGCAGGAAGAAGCGTTGCAAAAAGTTGCCGCAGCTTCCGAACTAAAAGAACTGAATGAAGTCCGTGTTGCTTATTTAGGGAAAAAAGGGCCGATTACAGAGGTATTACGCGGAATGGGGAAATTATCAGCTGAGGAACGTCCGAAAATCGGAGCGCTAGCTAATGAGGTCCGTGGAGCCATCGCGTCGAAAATCGAGGAAAAACAAGCGGCATTAGAAACAGCTGCCGTTAATAAGAAGCTTGCAACAGAAACGATTGACGTGACATTACCAGGCCGTCCGGTTAAGAAAGGAAATCTTCATCCGTTAACACGGGTCGTCGAGGAAATTGAAGACCTATTCATCGGTATGGGATACACAGTGGCTGAAGGTCCTGAAGTCGAAACGGACTATTACAACTTTGAGGCATTGAACTTGCCGAAGAGCCATCCAGCACGTGATATGCAAGATTCATTCTACATAACGGATGAGATTTTGATGCGTACCCACACGTCTCCAGTACAAGCAAGAACGATGGAAAAACATAAAGGCCAAGGTCCGGTTAAAATCATTTGTCCAGGTAAAGTGTATCGTCGTGATAATGATGACGCAACGCACTCGCATCAATTCCAGCAAATTGAAGGCTTGGTCATCGATGAAAACATCAGCATGAGCGACCTGAAAGGAACACTTGATGTATTTGCTAAGAAAGTATTCGGCCAAGACCGGGAAATCCGTCTTCGTCCAAGTTTCTTCCCTTTCACGGAGCCATCAGTAGAGGTGGATATCTCATGTAAAATCTGTGGCGGTAAAGGTTGTAATGTATGTAAACAAACAGGATGGATCGAAGTGCTGGGTGGAGGAATCGTTCATCCGAATGTCCTTGAAATGGCTGGATTCGATTCGAAGAAATACTCCGGATTCGCTTTTGGAATCGGTGTAGAACGGATCGCGATGCTAAAATACGGCGTGGATGATATCCGTAACTTCTATACAAACGATGTTCGTTTCTTAAAACAATTCCATCATCATGAAGCATAAATTTTAATTTTAAAGAGGAGGACCTACCATGTTTGTATCATATAAATGGTTGCAGGAATATGTAGACCTTTCCGGCATCAATGCAACTGAGCTTGCGGATAAAATCACGAAGAGCGGCATTGAGGTTGAAGGGGTAGAAAAGAAAAGTGAAGGGCTTAAAGGGATTGTCATCGGACACGTACTAGAACGCGAACAGCATCCGAATGCCGATAAACTGAATAAATGCCTGGTTGATATTGGAGCGGAGGCCCCTGTACAAATCGTCTGTGGAGCCCCGAACGTGGATAAAGGCCAAAAAGTAGCCGTAGCGACTGTTGGCGCTGTACTTCCAGGTAACTTTAAAATCAAGAAAGCCAAGCTTCGTGGAGAAGAATCTCACGGAATGATTTGCTCGCTTCAAGAATTAGGTTTCGAATCCAAGATTGTATCCAAAGATTATGCAACAGGCATTTTTGTATTCCCTAATGATGTGGAAGTTGGCAAAGATGCACTAGAAGAGCTTGGTTTAAGCGATGAAGTGCTGGAACTTGGTTTAACGCCAAACCGTTCAGATGCTTTAAGCATGCTGGGTGTTGCTTATGAAGTCGGAGCCATTCTTGGTCGTGATGTGAAATGGCCAGTCATCGAAAAAGAAGAAGCAACGGAAAAAGCCACTGATTATATTAACATCAAAGTGGAAGCAAAAGAAGATAATCCATTATACATCGCTAAAATCATCAAGGACGTAAAAGTAGGTCCATCTCCACTTTGGATGCAGACCCGCCTTATGTCAGCAGGCATTCGTCCGCATAACAACGTGGTCGATATTACGAATTACATTTTACTTGAATATGGTCAGCCACTACATGCCTTTGATTATGATCGTTTGGGTTCAAAGGAAATTGTCATCCGTAAAGCGAACGAAGCAGAAAAGATCGTTACTTTGGATGAAACGGAACGTACATTATCGCCAGATCATCTGGTCATCACGAACGGTACCGAGCCAGTTGCGATTGCAGGAGTAATGGGTGGGGCAAATTCAGAAGTGAAGAATGATACAACGACCGTCATTATCGAAAGTGCTTATTTTGCCGGGACGGTTGTACGTAAAGCTTCGAAAGATCACGGGTTACGTAGTGAAGCAAGTGCCCGTTTTGAAAAGGGTGTCGATCCAGCTCGCGTGCGTGAAGCTGGAGAACGTGCAGCTCAATTGATTGCACAATATGCAGGCGGAACGATTCTACAAGGAACGGCAGAGGTTGATGAACTGACAATGGAGCCGGCTGTCATTAGCATTACCCTTGAAAAAATCAATACGCTTCTTGGCACGGATATGTCTGTCTCTGAAGTGGAATCCATTTTCAAACGTCTTCAATTTGGAGTGGCTCTGGACAATGAAACGTTCACGATCACCGTTCCTACACGCCGTGGAGATATTACGATTGAAGCGGATTTAGTGGAAGAAGCTGCCCGTCTTTACGGATATGACAACATTCCAGCAACATTGCCGGTTGGTGCCGCGACTCCTGGCCAATTGACGGATTATCAAATGAAACGTCGTAAAGTCCGCCGTACCCTTGAAGGAGCAGGACTGTATCAAGCGGTTACGTATTCGTTGACAAGCGAGGACAAAGCGGCTCAATTTGCATTGAACGCCCGTGATTCCATCCGTTTGGCCATGCCGATGAGTGAAGAACGGAGCCAGTTGCGTTTAAGCATCGTTCCACAATTATTAGAAGTCGTGAAATATAATAATGCTCGCCAGCTTGACTCACTTGCTCTATATGAAATTGGTTCTGTCTTCTTCAAAAAAGACAATCAAGAGCTTCCTGAAGAGAAGGAGCATGTAGCTGGAGTTATTACAGGGTTATGGGAATCTCAACCTTGGCAAGGCGAAAAGAAATCGGTTGATTTCTATGTAGCAAAAGGCGTGATCGAAGCAATTTTCGATACGCTGGGGTTAACTGATCAAATCAGCTATCGCCAAGCAGAAATCAAAGATATGCATCCAGGACGGACAGCGGAAGTACTATTACATGGTGAAGTAATCGGCTTCATCGGCCAAGTGCATCCAACCGTTCAGAAGGATTTGGATATAAAGGAAACATACATCTTCGAACTTTCATTCAAAGCTATGGCTGAAGCGGAAGTGGCGCCGATTGCGTATCAAACGATCCCACGCTATCCATCGACCACACGCGATATCGCGTTAGTAGTCGAGCAAGCAGCGAAAGCCGGCGACATCCAAAATATTATTTTGGAAGCGGGTGGCAAGTTATTGAAAGAAGTCAGTATCTTTGACTTATACGAAGGCGAAAAAATGGAAGAAGGCAAGAAATCCATCGCTTTCTCATTGAAATACTTCGATCCGGAACGTACATTGACGGACGAGGATATCACCAAAGCGCATGAAAAAGTGCTTGCAGCGGTTAAAGAAAAAGCCGGAGCAGAATTACGAGGATAAGATCGCATCAAAAAAGGCAGCCTCCTGACATTTCAGGAGGCTGTTTTTCTGGGTGTAACGCCTTCGTTTGATAGCATGCAAATTTAAAAGAAGACTCTCACTTACTTCTCTAGAATTAGAAAGGTGGGTGAGAGTCTTCTATTAGGATATATATCAGTTACTTGGCAATCATGATGGAACTTGCTTTGATGATTGCTGTTGCCTGATCATCCACTTTTAGATCCAATGATTCTGCAGAAGCCGTTGTAATGCTGGATACGATGTCTACACCATTGATACTCATGGTTATTTCCGTTGAAATAGGTCCTGTTTTAACTTCAGTGATTCTTCCACTTAATTGGTTTCTTGCTGATAATTGCATGAAGACCGCCTCCTAATAATATGTACTTTCTTATAGTCGACAAGATCTTCTGAATTCATTCATCTTACTATCATAAGAAGCTAGCCCAAAGGCATTTACGTTTCCGATTCCCGTTCTCATTTCCCGTATTTCTTGTGATATATTTTTTTTGCTTTTTCCGTATTGGCAAAATGTGTTTTCGTAAAGTCATTCAAGGCGTCGATCCCTTTTTCATGGATTAAGCGTGCCGCTGCCTCGTCGACGGCAAAGCCTGCTCCTTTGGGGATTCTAAAACCGGCCTTTTCGCTCAATAGGTCAAAGCGTTTCACAAATGCGTAACGAGCCAGAATCGAAGCGGCGGCAACGGAAAGATGAATGCCTTCCGCTTTCGTGCATAAATAGGTAGCGTTAGCCTGAAAGGGCTCCTGGCCTTTCAAATAATTGAAAAATACATTTGGCTGGGCGAATTGGTCTATCAGGACCGCCTCCGCTTGCTCTGGCTGTATTTTTTGAATAAGGTGCTTGATGGCTTGATTATGGAGGAGTGCTTTAATCTTTCCTTGAGACATCCCTTTTGCCTGAAGCATATTGTATTTCGGATTATCACACGTCAACAGGCTAAATGGGACAACATCCTTGATTTGTTTAGCAATTTCGATGATTTGTGGATCTTTCAGGTTTTTTGAATCTTGAACACCGAGTTCTTTCAATAAAAGTAGCTGTTCTTTTTTTGCATAGGCAGCAACGACGGTAATGGGGCCAAAATAATCGCCGGTCCCGACTTCATCGGAACCAATAACCGACATCGTGGCAATGTTGGCCGGCGGTAAATAACGATGAACTTTGACTGTGGAAGTGGATGAAGAGTTCGGTTTCTTCTTCGGTGCTACTGCATCCTTTTGCCATTTTGCAGCTTCCAATTCTGCATTTTTTCCCTGAAACAGGACCTTTCCGGATTTATAACCGGTTACGGTACAGAGCGGGGGCTTGGCTGAAAATATACTCCCAGGTGGAAGCTTTGCAACTGAGCTATTCATATAATGGGCTTTCATTGCTTGGATTTGGACAGGACTTGTAAGTAATACAACATGGGACATAATTAATGGACTCCTCGCTCAATTTGATTTATTAAGGGATCATTCATACTAAAGGAATTTATAACTGACAAATTATTGCAATTTTTATGCGAGAAATGACGATGTACTCTCTTTCATGACGAAAAAGTTCATGATATGATAGAAATAGGATTGTTTAGATTGGAGGCATCATTTTGTCAGACGATAAACGAAATAAAACGACAGTTGACATATACGGACAACCATATACAATCGTCGGTACGGAAAGCGCGAGTCATATGCGCCTAGTTGCTTCGATGGTCGACGAGAAAATGAGAGAAATCAGTATGAAAAACCCACATTTGGATACGAGTAAGCTTGCGGTACTGACCGCAGTGAACACGATCCACGAATATATTAAATTAAAAGATGAACTGGACCAGCTTCAACTGGAATTAAAGAGAGAGAAGGACTGAGTACATGCTTGATTTAGCAATTCTGGCCATTCTTTTAATCGGTGTATTAATCGGTTTGAAGCGTGGCTTTATTTTACAACTGGTTCATATGACAGGTTTTATCGTAGCCTTCATTATTGCCTATGTCTTCTATGGGGATCTTGCCCCCAACTTGAAAATGTGGATTCCATTCCCTTCCATAGGTGATTCTTCGACGCTTAATATGTTTTTCGAATCGGTTGGGCTTGAGACGGCTTATTACAATGCCATCGCCTTTGCCATCGTGTTCTTTGCCACTAAGATTCTTTGGCAAATGATTGGATCAATGCTCAATTTCATCACCTACCTGCCGATCCTAAAACAGTTGAATCGTTGGGGAGGCGCGATATTGGGATTTGCCGAAGTCTATCTTATCATGTTTATTATATTATACATAGGTGCCTTGCTGCCAATGGATTCCATCCAGGAACCGCTTACCGGCTCCTTCCTGGCAGAATCAATCGTGAAACATACTCCGTTCCTATCCGAACAGGTGGAAGACCTTTGGTTTAATAAGTAAATTCATAAGCGCATTAAATTGGGGTCCATTACCTTTCAAAGTTGTAAACCGTCATCTTTGGAAGGGCGGGCCCTTTTCTGTGGATCAGCCTGGGATTACCTAATCGTTGATTCGTATAAGTAATAATCGAACGGCTTGTACTTTGGCGTTAAGAAAGGTATCTTTAAGAAAGTATCCAAGGGAGTTTCCCTACTAATTTTGGTGGTGAAAAAAATGACAATCAATAAAAAAGATATTATAAAATTATTAGAAAAGATAGCCATATACATGGAACTTAAAGGAGAAAATCCGTTTAAAGTATCGGCTTTCCGCAAGGCGGCTGGTGCATTGGAAACCGATGACCGGAGTCTAACGGCCATCGATGACTTTACGGCGTTGAATGGCATCGGGAAAGGGACGGCATCCGTCATTGAAGAATTTATCAATGAAGGGAAGTCGACCGTTCTTGAAGAGCTTCAGGAGCAGGTGCCGAAGGGCTTGATACCGCTTTTACAACTTCAGGGATTAGGCGGTAAAAAAATCGCCAAGCTACACAAAGAATTACATATTAATGATGTGAATGACCTTAAACTGGCATGTGTGGAGGGGCGTGTCGCGGCTCTGACCGGTTTCGGTAAAAAAACAGAAGAAAAGATCTTATCAGCCATTGCCGAGGCTGGATCAAGGCCTGACCGTCTTCCACTTGCTTTCATGAGACCGATTGCTGACGATATCGAAATGGCGATTGGCAATATGGAGCATATCACGCGCTCATCAAGAGCCGGCAGTATGCGAAGAATGAGGGAAACGGTTAAAGATCTTGATTTCATCATATCCACGGACCACCCCGAAGAGGTGAAGGAACAGCTTCTTTCATTGCCTGGCATTAAGCATGTCATTGCCGCAGGTGATACAAAGGTTTCGGTCGTCCTTGATTATGAATATGATATTTCTGTCGATTTCCGGATCGTTCAGGATAAAGAGTTCACCACGACTCTTCACCATTTCACCGGTTCGAAGGATCATAATGTCCGTATGCGCCAGTTGGCTAAAGAACGGGGAGAAAAGATAAGTGAATATGGCGTGGAGGTAGCTGAAACGGGAGAAATTCTGACCTTCGAAACAGAAGAGCAATTTTACAATCATTTCGGCATACCGCTCATTCCACCCGAATTACGTGAAGATGGGACGGAAGTGGAACAGTACAATGAAAGTGAACCGCTTATAACGGTAGAAGATATTCAGGGTGACCTGCATATGCATACCACTTGGAGCGATGGTGCTTATTCGATTGAAGAAATGGTTGAAGCATGCCGGGCCAAGGGCTATAAATATATGGCCATCACTGACCATTCACAATACTTGAAAGTGGCGAATGGCTTGACTGCAGAGCGGTTGCGCGAACAAAAACAGATCATTCATGACATTAATGAAAAATATGATGATTTTACGGTCCTATCAGGAATCGAAATGGATATCCTTCCAGATGGAACCCTTGATTACGATGATGAATTGCTGGCAGAGATGGACTTGGTCATCGCCTCCATCCACTCGAGCTTTTCTCAGCCCCGGGAAACGATCATGGAACGATTAAAAACGGCATTGAATAACCCGCATGTCGATATTATTGCCCATCCGACAGGAAGAATCATCGGCAGACGAACCGGATATGATGTCGATATGGATATGCTAATTGAACTGGCACGCGAGACGAATACGGCACTTGAGTTGAATGCAAACCCGAACCGTTTGGACTTGGCTCCGCCTCATCTACGTAAAGCGCAAGAAGCGGGCGTGACGGTTGTGATCAATACTGATGCCCATAGTATTGATATGCTTGAACATATGCCGGTTGGCGTATCTTCTGCTAAAAAAGGATGGATTAAAAAAACAACGGTTCTTAACGCGATGGATACGGATGGTTTATTGACGTTTTTAAAGAGAAATGACTAATTATTTACTCACTGAGGAGGAGTCTTAACTCCATGCATAATAAAGCTTTAAAGACATTGGAATTTGATAAAATTAGAGAACAATTGGTTTCCCATGCTTCGTCTGCAATCGGGAAGGAGAAGGCACAGCAATTAATGCCTTCCACCGACTTCGAGGAAGTATCGAGATGGCAGGATGAAACGGATGAGGCGGCTAAAATTGTCCGGTTAAAAGGTAATCTTCCATTGGGAGGGATATTCGATATCCGCCTGCAGGCTAAAAGGGCGCAAATCGGTGGCATGTTATCCCCGATGGAATTGATGGAAACGGCTAGCACCATTCGTGCTGGTCGGATCCTGACTCGATTTTTCGAAGAAATCGCGGAACAGGAGATTGAAGTTCCGCTATTGGCTGAGTTTATCGATTCGCTTCATCCCCTGATTGATTTGCAACAGGAAATTACCTATGCTATTAGCGAACATGGGGAAGTGATGGATTCGGCAAGTGATAAGCTGCGCACGCTTCGTAACCAGATTCGCACGAATGAAAGCAGGGTTCGTGAAAAACTCGAAAGCATGATTCGTTCTTCGAATGCAACGAAAATGTTGTCAGATGCCATCATTACGATTCGAAATGACCGCTTTGTCATTCCTGTAAAACAGGAATACCGTAGTGTGTATGGTGGAATCATCCATGACCAATCTTCATCAGGACAAACCCTGTTCATTGAACCACAGGTGATTGTCCAATTGAATAATGTCCTTCAGGAAACACGTGTGAAGGAAACACAGGAAATCGAACGCATTTTGGTCGAGATTTCCGAAAAAGTAGGCGAGTTCACTCCAGAACTATTCCATAACGTCAAGGTGCTTGCCCATGTGGATTTCCTTGTTGCAAAGGCAAAATACGCCAAAGCGATAAAAGGGTCGAAACCACGTTTGAACAATGAAGGCCGCGTGAAACTATTCAAGGCGAAACACCCGCTTATTCCAGCGGATGTAGTCGTTGCCAATGATATCTTCCTTGGAGAAGATTTTACGACGATTGTCATCACCGGACCGAATACAGGAGGTAAGACGGTAACACTCAAAACAATAGGCATTTGTACGTTAATGGCCCAGGCAGGTCTGCAAATCCCTGCTCTTGATGGTTCTGAAACGGCCGTATTCTCCTCCATCTATGCAGATATCGGGGATGAACAGTCAATCGAACAAAGCTTGAGTACGTTCTCTTCCCATATGGTCAATATTGTCGATATATTAAAGAATGTCGACCATGAAAGCCTTGTATTGTTCGACGAACTTGGAGCGGGAACCGATCCTCAAGAAGGTGCCGCATTGGCGATCTCCATATTGGATGAAGTCTACAAGCGTGGTGCGCGCGTGATTGCCACCACTCACTATCCTGAGCTGAAAGCCTATGGGTATGACCGTGAAGGCGTCATTAATGCAAGCGTCGAATTCAACGTCGAGACTTTGAGCCCAACCTATAAGCTCCTTATCGGTGTTCCTGGTCGGAGTAATGCATTTGAAATTTCCAAGCGTCTTGGTTTGGAAGAGAGCGTCATTAGCAATGCCCGTAGCCATATTGGCGAGGATACGAATAAAGTCGAGAATATGATAGCTTCTCTTGAAGATAGCCGTAAGAAGGCAGAAGAAGAGGAACTAGAAGCAGCCGAGCTTCTAAAACAAGCCGACATTCTGCACAAGGATCTTCAAAAGCAAATGGAACAGTATAATGAAGAACGAGATGCGATGGGTGAAAAAGCGGCCAAAGAAGCAGAGGCAATCGTTGAACAAGCGAAAAAAGAAGCGGAAGCGATTATTGCTGACTTGCGCCAACTCCGTTTTGAAAAGCATGCCGATGTAAAAGAGCACGAACTGATCGATGCGAAAAAACGGCTGGAAGAAGCAGCGCCAAAAGTGAAGAAGTCAACAAAAAAAGCAGCTAAGCCTTTGGATAAAACTCTGAAACCTGGAGATGAAGTGAAGGTTGTAAGCTTTGGACAAAAAGGTAGTCTGATTGAAAAAGTCTCAAATAATGAATGGCAGGTACAAATTGGCATCATGAAAATGAAGGTGAAAGAGTCCGACCTTGAATTCATTAAAACGACAAAGGCGAAAGAAACGAAGCCGTTAACCACGATCAAAGGAAGAGATTATCATGTTAGCCTGGAGCTAGACCTTCGTGGGGAACGATATGAAAGTGCATTGTCGAGGGTCGAAAAGTATGTGGATGATGCATTGTTGGCAGGATATTCCCGTGTGTCCATCATTCATGGTAAGGGGACGGGTGCGCTCCGGTCCGGGGTTCAAGAATATTTGAAGAATCACAGATCAGTCAAGAAAATCCGTTTCGGGGAAGCTGGAGAAGGCGGAACTGGTGTGACGGTCGTAGAATTTAAATAAAGGAAAGTGGCCATTCAGGCACGCTGCTTAGCAGGAATGGCCGAATACCGTTAGGGAGTTGTCTCATGGAGAACATATGGGAAAATGAGTATGTGTATATAGCAGCCAGATATAGTGTCGTTATATTATGCATAATTGTTTTTTTAGCCGTTTTTGAACTTGTCACCAAGTACAAAAACTGGGAGGAAATCAAACAGGGGAATTTATCTGTCGCGATGGCCACCGGGGGCAAGATTTTTGGAATCGCCTATGTGTTTCAACAGTCCATTCTCCATCAGAACTCGCTACTTACAATGATAGGCTGGGGTGTATACGGTTTTATCCTGCTACTCATCGGTTATTTTATTTTTGAATTTATGACCCCGGGATTTAAAATAGATGAAGAGATACAAAAAGATAATCGGGCAGTGGGATTTCTTGCGATGATCATTTCAATCGCCCTATCCTTTGTCATCGGCGCTGGAATATCTTAATGTCCTGCATGAGAGGGAGAAAACTGTGGAGAAGCTTGCAAAAGTTTTAATTATTTGTTGCGGAATTTTTTTTCTGCTCGGAATCATCTATATGGTATTCTTGACCTGAAAAGAAGCGGCCGTTGCGTCGCTTCTTTATTTGGGTTCTTTTTTTATATAATTATTTACGAAGCCTAGTACATGGAGGAAGAAATAATGGTTCAGCCTAAACTGATAAGGAAAATTGAAGAGCTATCAATGAACGCTTTGCCGGCATTGCAAACGCAGTTGTGTGATGGGTGGGTTTTACGCTTTGCCGATGGGTATACCAAAAGGGCAAATTCGGTAAATCCCCTTTATCCTTCTTATGAAGATGTGAATAGAAAAATAGAATCTAGTGAAAAAGCTTTCTTGGAAAGGAACATCCAGGTGTCTTATAAAATCACTCCACTGGCTAGTCCGGACGATTTAGACGATACCCTTGAAGCCTTGAATTATAGTATCGAAAGTAGGACCAGTGTGCAAGCTTTGTCATTAGCACATATGGAAGTACCGAGTGGAACCAATGTGCTCATATATAACGAGATGCCAGAAGCGCGGTTTGCAGATTTTTGTAGATTAAATAACATACACAAAAGAAATCAGCCCATTTTCAGTAAGGTGCTGGAACAAATCATTCCAACTACATGTTTTATCTTTTTGACGGATGAAAAGGAGAAAACGCTAGCATGTGGACTCGGTGTTCTGGAGGATGAATACATAGGTCTATTTAATATCGCCACCGAGGAGGCCTACCGAAACCGGGGCTATGGAACGAAACTCGTTACAAATCTCCTGTATTGGGGAAAGGAGAATGGAGCGAATAACGCCTATCTCCAAGTGGTGTTAATGAATGAACCTGCACGGAAGCTTTATGCAACATTAGGTTTTAAAGAACTCTATCGATATTGGTTTAGAGTTAGAAATTAAATGTGTAGGAGTAGAGATACTCCTTTTTTGTTTACTCAGATATAAAAATGAATGTCAACGTTTCTAAGATACGTTTGTTCTTTCCCCAGAGTATAAGTCTTAGTTGGTAATTGATAAATAGCCAAAAGCATAAAAAATGCTAATGAATGTAAAATGCGTCTAGATACATTTATTATTCTGAAAATTATAATAAATTATATGAAATAAAATTTAGGGGGATGGTGTCAAAAATAAGTTGTTGAATAGTAGATTACTTAAAGTTGCATATTGGAGGCTTTATGATTATCCAAAAAGATTGGCCTTTAGAAGTCTTTCGTTTATGAAAGCATAATATAAATAATCATAGAAAGAGGGTATCGCTTATGCAACGCTCAAAACGATTTGAGATTTTAGAAGAAAGACCGGTCAATAAAGATGGATTCGTAAAAGAATGGCCTGAAATGGGGTTTGTTGCCATGTCAAGTCCTAATGATCCCAAGCCGTCTATTAAGATAAAAAATGGCCAAATAATAGAGTTGGATGGAAAAAAACGAGAAGATTTTGATATGTTAGATCAATTTATTGCAGATTACACAATCGATTCAAGCTTAACTGAACAGGTCATGGCTCTTGATTCTTTGGAGATTGCTAAGAAACTTGTAGATATAAACGTTTCAAGGTCAGAGATTGTCAAATTGTCAAAAGGGCTCACTCCCGCAAAAGTACTAGAAGTACTCAATCATATGAATGTGGTTGAAATGATGATGGCTTTACAAAAAATGAGAGCAAGGAAAACACCGTCTAACCAATGCCATGTGACCAATGTACGCGATAATCCTGTATTAATGGCAGCAGATGCTGCAGAAGCGGGTCTCTACGGATTTGATGAACAAGAGACAACCGTTGGTGTTGCCCGTTACGCACCCTTTAATGCATTAGCCTTACTAGTGGGGTCCCAAACGGCAAGGAATGGAATTTTAACGCAAGATTCCTTAGAAGAAGCAACTGAACTTCGCTTAGCGATGCTGGGAATGACTTCCTATGCGGAAACTGTTTCAATTTATGGTACGGAATCTGTTTTTATGGATGGAGATGACACGCCATGGTCGAAATCATTTTTAGCTTCAGCCTATGCTTCACGTGGGGCTAAAATGCGTTTTACATCAGGTACTGGCTCTGAGGTGCAAATGGCGGGAGCAGAAGGGAAATCCATGCTTTATTTAGAGATTCGATGTGTGATGATGGCAAAAGGGGCAGGCGTTCAAGGGTTGCAAAATGGATCAATCAGCTGTATTGGCATACCAGCCTCCGTACCAAGCGGAATCCGGGCCGTCTTAGCAGAAAACTTAGCTACTACATTATTTGATATGGAAGTAGCTTCGGGAAATGACCAAACCTTTTCTCATTCGGAAATTCGACGTAGTGCTAAAATGCTATGTCAAATGCTTCCTGGTACGGATTTCATTTTTGCTGGATTCTCGGCTGTACCAAATAACGAAGATATGTTTGCAGGATCTAATATGGATTCAAGCGATTTGGACGATTACTTAATTATCCAACGAGATATGATGGTGGACGGTGGATTAAAACCAGTGGATGAAGAAAGCCTTATCAAAGTGCGTTATGAAGCTGCTAAAGCATTACAGGTTATTTTTGAAGAACTGGGCTTCCCAGTGATTACAGATGAAGAGGTAGAGGCAGCCACATATGCTAACAGCAGTGAAGATATGCCACAACGAAATGTAGTCGAAGATTTAAAGGCTGCGGAACGGATTTTAAGAGATGGGATTTCTGGTTTCGATGTGGCTCTCATCCTGGCCAAGCGTGGTTATCGACAAACAGCTGAACGAATTTTCAATATGTTGAAACATAGGGTAGCTGGTGATTATTTGCATACATCTGCCATTATTAATAAAGACAATGTGGTTATAAGTGCGGTGAATGATGAAAACGATTACATGGGACCCGGGACTGGTTATCGACTTAGTCCGGAAAGATGGGATGAAATAAAAGATATTCGTCAAGCCATTAGTCCGCAAGATTTTGATTAAGGAGGAATGGAATATGACCACAGCTTTATCAATTGAGATGAAATTAACGGAAATTGGGTCTGCCCAAAAAGGAACAAATCCAAATGAAGTAATAGTTGCTATCGCTCCGGCCTTTGGGAAAGAAATGAATAAGACCATCGTGAAAGTCGCTCATGCTTCTGTCTTACGTGAAATCCTTTCCGGGATTGAAGAACAAGGGGCTGTACCTCGTGTAATTCGAAGCTTGCGTACTGCTGATTTGGCTTTCATGGCCCATGGAGGAGCCCAATTAAGTGGTTCAGGTATCAGCATCGGCTTACAATCCAGAGGAACTGCAGTGATTCATCAGCGTGATTTAGACCCACTAACTAATCTTGAATTATTTCCTCAATCCCCATTAATAACTTTAGAGATGTATCGGGCGATTGGACGAAATGCAGCAATGTATGCGGTAGGGGAAAGCCCAAATCCTGTGCCGGTATTAAATGATGAAATGACACGACCTAAATATCAAGCAGCAGCAGCTCTGCTCTATTTAAAGGAATGCCAATCCCTTATACCGGATAAGAAACCAATTGAAGTTAAAGTTGAATTCTTAATAAAAGACTAGGAGGGTAAATATGGAGAGAGTAATAAAGAAAGATGGGGCAAATCTAACAAAAAATGACTATCCGCTAGGTATTAAAAGGCCAGATTTATTATACACACGTACAGAAAAGTCTTACAATGATTTGAATCTAGATGCCGCTTTAAAGGGAGACATAGCAGAAGCAGACTTACGTATCAGCCCAAACACGCTTGAAATGCACGCTGATATTAGTGAAACGCTAGGAAGACCACAACTCGCCAAAAACTTCCGTCGAGCAGCTGAAATGATTAATATATCGGATGCACGTATCTTACAAATTTATAATGCCATGCGTCCTAATCGTTCGACTAGAGAACAGCTTTTAGAAATTGCCGATGAATTAGAAGAAGAGTATGGAGCATTAGAGAATGCAAATTTGATTCGTGAAGCTGCAGACGTATATGAAAGAAGAGGAAGGCTGAAGAAGGATGAGGATTAAAGGGGTATGAAAAGGATTTTAGCTGGTGTAGATATCGGTAATTCATCAACGGAAGTAGCAATTGCAAGGTTGGATGGAAACGATATAAAATTTCTTTCACAGTGTTTGGTGAGAACTACGGGTATAAAAGGAACGTCTGAGAATGTTGAAGGTATTCGACGCGCTTTGCAGGAAGCGGTCAAGAAAGCAGATATTGAGTTTGAAGATATTGATCTTATCCGATTGAATGATGCGGTACCGGTTATAGGCGATTTGGCCATGGATCTGATTAGTGAAACCATTATCACAGAATCCTCTATGGTTGGACATAACCCCGATACACCGGGTGGAGCAGGTCTAGGCGTTGGAATAACAGTGTTAATCGATCAAATAAGGAAAGTGGAACAAAAAGAACTAGATTATATTGCGGTAATCCCGAAATATTTCGATTATGCATGGGTTGCTCATTGTTTGAACCAAGCTGAAAGTGAAGGGATTTCTATTACTGGTGCGGTGGTACAAAAAGACGATGGGGTTTTAATACACAACCGTCTAAAGAAAAAGATACCGATTGTGGATGAAGTCGCATTAATTGAAAAAATTCCACTTTGGAAATTAGCGGCAGTTGAGGTTGCTTTACCGGGCCATGTAATCCGAACTTTAAGCAATCCATACGGTCTTTCTACTATTTTTCAGTTGGATCCTGACGAAACGATACAAATTGCGTTAATTGCCAAAGCATTAGTTGGCAACCGCTCAGCTGTGGTTATTCGAACACCAAAAGGAGAAGTCGTCGAACGCAAAATAGAGGCAGGTAAAATCTTCCTAAAAGGAGCGAATACCCAAAAGCTAGAAGTATCCATTAATGATGGTGCTGAGGAGATAATGAATACCTATGGAAAGGTAGAAACATTGATAGACGTATATGGGGAAACAGGCACCAATGTCGGTGGAATGTTTAATGGTCTACGGCAAGATTTAGCCCAACTGACTGGACAATCACCAGATGATATTACAATCTCTGACTTTCTCGCTGTGGATGCTGTAATCCCCAATTCAATTACCGGAGCTATGGCGGGTGAGCTTTCTATGGAAAGCGGTGTCGCTTTAGCCTCAATGGTGAAAACGGATAAGGTTCCTGTGCAAAAAGTTGCTTCTTTATTGGAAAAAGAACTTGGTATCGAGGTGGAAATTGGTGGGGTTGAAGCAGAGATGGCAATTTGTGGTGCCTTAACGACACCCGGAACGAGAAAACCAATTGTGATTCTGGATATGGGAGGCGGGTCTACTGATGCTGCGCTGATGTATGAAAGTGGCAAAATTAACTCGTGTCACTTAGCAGGGGCAGGAGCCATGGTCACGATGCTCATCAATTCTGAATTGGCTTTAGATGACAAGGAATTGGCTGAAAAAATAAAAAGAAATCCTTTAGGAAAAGTACTCAGCTTATTCCATATGCAACTAGAAGACGGAACGATGTTATTTTCAGAAAAACCTTATCCTCCCCATACCTTCGGAAAAGTGGTGGTCCGAGAAGAAGATGAACTTACCCCTTTAGCAACCAAGGCAACTATGGACAAAATTAGAGAAATCCGCAGAAGTGCAAAACGAAGAGTATTTGTGACTAATGCACTCCGAGCCCTGAAGCGAGTCGTTCCAACAGGCAATTTAAAACACCTATCTTTTGTTGTTATGGTAGGTGGCTCGGCTTTGGACTTTGAAATTCCACAAATGTTAACAGAGGAATTAGGAAAGTACGGAATTGTAGCAGGCTTTGCCAATATTCGCGGCACAGAAGGTCCTAGAAATGCAGTTGCAACTGGATTGGTACTAGCTTCTGTCAGGCACGAGGTATTGAAATGAATAATCACGAAGTATATATTGCTATTTTATATCACAGTGTTCTTGATTCTGATTTAATTAAAGAAGTCTGTGCGGGACTAGAAGAAGAAGGAGTTTCGTTCTTATTGGAAGAATGCGATAAAACGAATAGCTTTACTGAACTAGGGAATATCGCAGCAGATATGTCTCCTTTAAATGTAGGTATTGGCATCGACCAGTTTGGGAATTTATGTGTTCATCACGAGAAATTAAATTCGGAAGAACCTTATATACGAGACATCGTTCAAAATGGTCGGAAATCAGGAAAAAATGCAGCTCGATTAGTTAAAGGGTTACCATTATTTTTTTAAGAGGAAAGGATGGGGGAAATGACTCAGCTCAATTTAAAGGTAGCTAAGGAGCTCATTGAAAGTGCTGAAAAGAAAGCAAATGAAATCAATGTTCCAATGGTTATAAGCGTTGTGGATGAAGGTGGGAATTTTATTGCATCTCACCGAATGGACGATGCTTTATTGGTAAGTGTTGAACTTGCACAAAATAAAGCATGGACCTCCGTGGCCATGAAAATGACCACGGAGAGTTTAACGCAAGTAGCTGCAAATGGAAAAGAACTTTATGGAATTAATACAACTAATAACGGACGGGTTGTTGTATTCGGCGGTGGTATTCCATTGTACAATAATAGCAGAATCATTGGAGCAGTTGGTGTAAGTGGTGGTTCGGTTGAAGAAGATATATTGGTAGCCCAGAGTGCAGTTAATGCAATGAAGGATATAAAATTAATCGGGATTCTCTCTGAATAAAGCAAATTAACAATCAGTGAAGATTTTTATCTTCACTGATTTTATTAATTGAATAGAACTAAATGGTCCTTGGTACTCGAACACCTTATTATCCTTCGAATATAGACTTTATTAAAAAACTCCTAGTAATATTACGGAGTTCCTGGTTTCAGGGGTATCAATTATATGAAAGTCGGTAGAGCATCATTGGTTTTAAAAGGTTTATTGAGACTAAAATCAAGTATATTTTTCAATCTACAACAAACTATTTGTAGATTCTGGAACTTTATACTTTTTAATGGACACTAATTAGTTATAATAAAGGATATAAAATTTAGTATTTTTAGAATAGAAAGAAAATTAATGTGGAGGTATAAGGTGACTATGTTGACTTTACGTAATATTGTGAATGTAGAGATGCTTCAGGATATCCAGAAACGCTTTTCAGACGCTACCGGTTTTGGAGTAATAATTGCGGATCAGCAAGGAATACCTGTCACTATACCAACTAATTTTACAAGTTTTTGTAACCACATACGTTCCAACGAAGAAGGATTTAAATGCTGTGTATTATCTGATCAGAAAGTGGGGCTAATTGCAGCTGAACAAGCAAAGCCCATTATGCATTATTGTCATTCGGGTCTAGTTGATGTAGCTGCACCTATTATTCTTAATGGCGAATATCTCGGTTCTGTTCTATGTGGTCAACTGTTGCTAGAAAATAGAGATGAGAAGCGTATTGAACAGAGTAGAGAAAAATTGAGAAGTCTACCAATTAATCAGGGGCTCCTAGAGCTTTATTTAGGTGAGATCGAATTTACCAGTCGAAAGCGGATTAAGGCAGTAATGGAAATGCTCGAACTTGTAGCGAATTATATTATAAAAACGGCAGTTAATTTTCTTGCACAGGAAGAGTTAAATACTATGAATCAAAAGTTGGTAGAGGAAATGAATGCCCGTGCATCACTAGAAAAACTACTGGAGGAAGCACAGTTGAAAATCCTTCAATCACAGATAAATCCTCATTTTTTGTTTAACACTTTAAATACCATTTCCCGACTTGCTTATTTAGAAAATGCAGAACAAACACAAAAAGTCACATATTCATTGGCTAAAATCATGAGGTACAGTCTACGTAATATAGATCAGCCTGTAACGTTGAAGGAAGAATTAGATTATGTGAAAAATTACATAAATATTCAACAATCTCGTTTTCGTAGCTTAATTCAATATGAAGAAATAGTGGACGTAGAAGCTGAGTCAGTAAAGTTACCTATATTTTCAATTCAACCTATTATTGAAAACGCTATCATTCATGGATTTGAACCAGATAATAGTACAGTTACGGTAAAAACCCACGTGTTTTTAGATAAAGGGAATATAGTAATTGAAGTCTCTGATACGGGAGTTGGAATGACGAAAGAAAAGTTATCATCGATATTTTTACCATCCAGTAAAAAAAAGAACGGTCATACAACAGGAATTGGGATAGATAATGTAAAGAAACGACTTCAATTTCATTTTGGGGAAGAGTACGGTATAACAACTATCGAAAGTAAACCTGGAATTGGCACAATGGTTCGAATAATCATTCCAGTATCAGGAGGTGTTCTATCGTGAAGGTAATGATTGTAGATGATGAACCATTGGAACGGGAAGTCCTTATAATGATAATTAAAAAAGAGTATCTGGGCATAAGCCAATTATTCGAGGCCACAAATGGAGCAGAAGCCTTGGAACTTGCAAAGCAAAATCAAATGGATGTTGTTCTTATGGATGTTAAAATGCCCATTATGGATGGCTTGGTTGCAGCGGAGATGATAAAAGATGAGGTGCCAGATTGCCAAATCATCTTTCTGACGGCGTATGATGATTGTAACTTCACTCGAAAAGTTATTGATACAGGTACAAGTGATTATTTATTAAAGCCTGCTCATCCGAATGATATCAAGAAAGCCCTAATCAAATATATACCTGTGGCAAAACGGCCGGTTTCAAACTCTTTAGGGGCAGACTGTGATCATGACGACATTTTAACTATTCTCGAATATATCGAGAATAATTTTCACTTAGAAATTAATTTAGATGCTTTATCTAAGTTGGTCTTTCTTAGTGGACAATATCTTAGCAGACTTTTTAAACAAGAGACGGGTTACACAATCACACAATATATCACAGTCCGTCGCATTGAAAAAGCAAAACAATACTTGTTTTACAGTAGGGAAAATGTAATGGAAGTAAGCGAGAAATGTGGGTTCTCCGACCCAAATTACTTTGCCAGGGTATTCAAGAAATACGAAGGGGTTACACCATCCCAATATCAGCAGCAATCTCTTTTAGGAAGAAAAAAAAGAATCAACACATTCAACAATTTTGTTATGTAGTTTAGATTAATAATAGGAAGTCGACATGGACGAACGATACAGAGTTTTAAAAGTTTCGTAGTGCTTTCTAAAAAAGAATTCAAGGCTCAATGCACAGTCGCTTTAAAGTCATCTAACAATCTACCTTAAAAATATAAAGAGTAAGTGACTCCCACGAAACAACCAAAGATGAAAGGACTTTTCCTCCTTTAAAACCGATTATCCTCCTTTATGCTTATTTTTTCTGAATACAGTAATTGTAAGAAAATACCGGTTGTATTATAATGAGTATGAGTATTATGAATATTCAGAAGGAGGGGGCAAATGAGCAATAAGCCATGGCAAGCCATGTATCCGGAACAAATACCAACCGTTTTAACCTACGATGATAAACCTCTTTATTCATTATTGAAGGAGGCTGCAGATGAATTTCCAGATAAGGTGTCCATACATTTCCAGGGAAAGGAATTAACCTTCAAAGAAGTTTATGAATCTGCTACGAAGTTTGCATCCTACTTAAAGAGCATCGGTCTCCAAAAGGGAGAGCGTGTTGCGGTCATGCTTCCTAACTGCCCACAGGGAGTCATCAGCTTTTTTGGAATTTTGATGGCTGGTGGAGTGGTCGTCCAAACGAATCCTACCTATACGGAACGTGAATTAGAACATCAAATGAAGGATTCTGGAGCGAAGATCATCATAGCGATGGACATATTATTTCCTCGTGTCACCGCAGTCGCCCGGAGTACGGAAATCGAACATATTATTGTAACCGCTATCAAGGAGTACTTGCCTTTCCCGAAGAATCTTATCTATCCGTTCATTCAAAAGAAGGAATATGGCATAGTGGTCAAAGTGGAGCATGAAGGAAATCATCATTTATTCACGGAAATCATGAAGCGGAAAATGTCAGAAGAAATAGCAGAGCCAATCGATGTGGAGAATGACTTGGCGCTCTTGCAATATACCGGGGGGACAACCGGTTTCCCTAAAGGTGTCATGCTTACCCACAAGAATGTACTTGCGAATACGAAAATGTGCAATGCTTGGCTTTATAGATGTAAACGAGGCGAAGAGCGGATTCTAGCTATCCTACCATTCTTTCATGTGTACGGATTGACGACTGTGTTGATTCTTTCCGTTATGGAAGGAAATACGATGATCATCATGCCGAAGTTTGATGTCGAGTCTACATTGAAAACCATTCAAAAGCAGAGACCGACATTGTTTCCAGGGGCACCTACGATGTATATCGGTCTATTGAATCATCCTGACGTCTCCAAGTATGACCTGTCCTCCATTGAAGCGTGCATGAGTGGATCGGCACCCCTACCATTAGGAGTTCAGGAGCAATTTGAGAAAGTGACGGGTGGAAAGCTAGTTGAAGGTTTTGGTCTTTCGGAGACATCTCCAGTTACCCATGCCAATTTCATTTGGGATCAACCTCGGGTCAAAGGAAGCATCGGTTTGCCTTGGCCGGATACAGACTCAGTGATCCTTTCGTTGGAAACGGGTGAAGAACTTCCGCCAAATGAAATCGGTGAAATAGCGATTAAGGGGCCCCAGGTTATGAAGGGCTATTGGAATCGTCCTGAAGACACGGAAAACACATTTAAAAACGGCTGGCTTCTTACGGGTGATTTAGGTTATATGGATGAAAAAGGGTTCTTTTATGTAGTGGAACGCAAGAAGGATACAATAATTGCAGGTGGATTTAATATTTATCCACGTGAGGTGGAAGAGGTTCTGTATGAACATGAGGCCGTACAGGAAGTAGTAGTGGCAGGAATTCCTGATCCATATCGTGGGGAAACCGTCAAAGCCTATGTTGTATTGAAGGACGGGGCAAGTGTAACGGAAGAGGAATTGAATCAGTTTGTGAGAAAGAGCTTAGCTTCCTATAAGGTACCACGTCTGTATGAATTTAGAGAGGAACTTCCTAAAACGACCATTGGTAAGATCTTGAGGAGAGTCCTAATTGATGAGGAAAAGAAAAAAATCCCACCAGAAAAAAAGGAGGCGTAAACATCTTACGGAGCTGTAATAGTGAGCTCCGTTTGCGGAACAACTGGACAACCTTAAGTAATGAGGGGTAGAATGGAAAAAGGATGTTATGACTCTATGGAAGTTTTTGCTTGACAGTAGAGAGTCATCATTTTATGATAGAAATATGAATGATGATTCATTCATTTTCTGAAAGGGGACATCCAGTGAAACGCAACAAACCAAAGTATAACCAAATTATTGATGCAGCTGTTATCGTCATCGCACAAAATGGTTATTACCAAGCGCAAGTATCAAAAATTGCCAAGCAAGCAGGCGTGGCAGATGGTACTATATATCTTTATTTTAAGAATAAAGAAGATATTTTAATATCATTATTTCATGAAAAAATGGGCTACTTTGTAGAACAAATTGAAGAAGAATTAAAGGGTAAGACATCAGTTTCAGAAAAACTGTTCCTATTAATTCAAAAACATTTTCAAATCCTTTCAGAAGACGTGAATTTAGCAATTGTCACTCAATTGGAATTAAGACAGTCAAACAAAGAATTACGACTTAGGATTAATGAAGTATTAAAAGGATATTTAAATGTAATTGATCAAATCATTACCGATGGGAAAGAAAATGGTGAATTCCTGCCTGATTTAAATAACTTACTCGCAAGGCAAATGATTTTTGGAACGATTGATGAAACAGCAACAACTTGGGTGATGAATGAACAAAAATATTCACTTGCTGACCTTGCGTCAGATGTTCATCGCCTTCTACTCGGTGGTTGTGGCACGAAACGGTAAAGACAAAATAGAGGATGGCCAGACCCATCCTCTAGCCATTTGGCTACCTGCCTTTTACCGAAGTACATAACGAATTTTCAAAAAAGTTTGACTATGATGGGGGAGATCAATATGGAATACCTTACACTCGCAATCGAAGATCGCGTTGCTATTATATCGATAAACCATGCACCTGCTAACGCTCTTTCTTCCGCTATTGTGGAAGAATTATCACAGGCTTTCGATCAAATCGAAAGCAATGAAGAAGTGCGTGTGGTGTTACTCCATGGTGAGGGAAGGTTCTTCTCTGCTGGAGCGGATATTAAAGAATTCACTAGTGTGGAAAACGGTAAAGCCTTTGTGAAACTAGCCCAAAATGGTCAATCTGTGTTTGAGAGAATCGAATCGTTTCCAAAGCCGGTAATTGCAGCCATTCATGGAGCCGCTCTTGGCGGAGGACTGGAACTGGCCATGGCCTGTCACATTCGGTTAGTAACTGAACGTGCAAAATTAGGTTTGCCTGAGCTGCAACTTGGATTGATTCCTGGATATGCTGGTTCACAGCGCCTACCACGGTATGTCGGAACGGCAAAAGCTGCTGAAATGCTATTTACGAGTGAGCCAATAACGGGTCAACAAGCTGTACAGTGGGGTTTGGCAAACCACGCTTACACTGATGAAGAATTATTGCCTAAAGCTAAGGAATTGGCCGCTAAGATTGTCAAGAAAAGCCCGCTAGCCTTGAAGTCCGCTATAGAACTATTGAATTATTCGAAGGGTGATTCCTACTATAAAGGTGTAGAAAAGGAAACCGTCCTATTCGGAGAAGCCTTTGACAGCGCTGATGCAAAAGAGGGAATCGATGCTTTTATAAATAAAAGGGAACCGGTATTTAAAGGAGAATGATCCTTAAGCCACCCTTTTGATTAGTAAATTTATTACTTATATTTTAAAAAAATGCAGGATTTTAAGGAATTCTGAAGAATACCATTATAAGTATGCCTAAAAAACACAATCTTCAAAACTCAAATTATTCGGGAGGTATTATCGTGAACATTTATGTGCTACTGAAAAGAACATTTGATACAGAAGAAAAAATTACGCTTTCTAACGGGAAAATTAATGAGGATGGAGCAGAATTCATCATCAATCCATACGATGAGTATGCCGTAGAAGAAGCCATCCAAGTGCGTGATGCTCAAGGTGGAGAAGTAACGGTTATTTCCGTCGGTTCTGAAGAGGCTGAAAAACAATTGCGTACAGCGCTTGCTATGGGTGCTGACAAAGCTGTTCTAATAAATATCGAAGACGACATAGAAAATGGCGATCAATTCACGACTGCCAAAATTATTGGAGAGTACTTAAAAGATAAAGAAGCTGATCTGATCATTGCAGGTAACGTGGCCATTGATGGTGGATCTGGACAAGTAGGACCGCGTGTAGCAGAAATATTGGATATCCCTTATATCACAACCATTACGAAATTAAGCATTTCAGGTGGAAATGTAAGCGTTATCCGTGATGTAGAAGGGGATTCAGAAACAATCGAAGCCTCACTGCCACTGCTGGTAACGGCGCAGCAAGGTTTGAACGAGCCTCGTTATCCATCTTTACCGGGGATCATGAAAGCGAAGAAGAAACCGCTTGAAGAGTTGGAATTGGATGATTTGGATTTGGAAGAAGACGATGTCGAGGCAAAAACAAAAACGATTGAGATCTTCCTTCCAGCCAAAAAAGAAGCTGGTAAAGTATTGAATGGTGAGATTCCGAACCAAGTTAGCGAACTTGTTCAATTATTACGCAGTGAAGCAAAAGTAATTTAATAGAAGGATTTCTATTGAAAATAAAACACAACAAAAAGATAAAATAGAGCACAGGAGGTTTTTAAAAATGGCTAGAAAGTTTCTTGTATTGGGCGAAGTACGCGATGGTTCTCTTAGAAATGTATCGTTCGAAGCTATCGGAGCGGCTAAACTTGCTGCAGACGGCGGAGAAATCGTAGGTGTTTTAGTTGGTGACAGTGTTCAGTCTTTTGGGAGTGAATTGATTCAGTATGGTGCCGACCGAGTGGTAGTGGTCGAAAACGATCAATTAAAACAATATACATCAGATGGATATGCTCAAAGTTTACTAGCTATTATCGAGCAAGAAAAACCAGAAGGCATTTTCTTCGGTCATACGGCATTAGGGAAAGACTTGGCTCCTAAATTAGCTGGCAAGCTGGAATCAGGTTTGATTTCAGATGTGACGTCCATTGAAGAAGAAGGCGGAAATATCGTCTTCACTCGCCCGATATATTCAGGTAAAGCCTTTGAAAAGAAAATCGTCACAGATGGTATTGTATTCGCGACCATCCGTCCGAATAACATTGAACCTCTATCGAAAGATGAGTCCCGTTCTGGGGATGTATCTACATTAAATGTGGATATTAAAGATTTACGTACAATTATCAAGGATGTAGTAAGAAAGGCAAGTGAAGGGGTCGACCTTTCAGAAGCGAAAGTGGTCATCGCCGGTGGGCGAGGTGTGAAAAGTGAAGATGGTTTCGAACCTTTGAAAGAGCTTGCTGAAGTTCTTGGGGGAGCAGTCGGAGCCTCTCGTGGTGCGTGTGATGCTGATTATTGCGATTACTCTTTACAAATCGGACAAACGGGTAAAGTTGTTACGCCTGACCTTTATATTGCCTGCGGAATTTCCGGAGCCATACAGCATTTAGCAGGGATGTCCAACTCCAAAATCATCGTAGCCATCAATAAAGATCCTGAAGCCAATATTTTCAATGTGGCCGATTACGGAATCGTCGGGGACTTATTCGAAGTTATCCCATTGTTAACGGAAGAATTCAAAAAGTTAAAGGTGAATGCTTGATTTGTAAGTTGATATAAAAGAAAAGGCGTCTGTCAGGGAATGAACTGGCAAGCGCCTTTTCTTTTTATGACAATCTATTAGGTTCTAGGCAGTATTTTTTCTCTGTTTATGGACATGCTACCATTGAAGCAAAATAATAGCATCTGTTCCTGTTACAATGTTATACTGTCTATAGTTATTTGAGTACATTTTAGGAGGATAAAATATATGGCTATCGTAAATTCAACTGATCAAACATTCACAGCAGATACTAATGAAGGTGTCGTTCTTGTAGACTTTTGGGCTCCATGGTGTGGACCATGTAAAATGATCGCTCCTGTTCTTCACGAGTTAGATGAAGAAATTGGCGACAAAGCAAAAATCGTAAAAGTGGACGTTGATGAAAACCAAGAAACAGCTGGAAAATTCGGCGTTATGAGCATCCCTACTTTAATCGTTCTTAAAGACGGTGAAGTTGTGGATAAAGTGGTTGGATTCCAACCGAAGGAAGCTCTGGCTGAACTTCTTGCTAAACACGCTTAATTTGAATGAAGGAAGAGCTTCAGGTCTACGGACTTGAAGCTTTTTTTTGTATCTTGATATATAATTGATTGTAGAATGGGAGAACAGGAGGCTGAATGCATGAATCAACGGATAAAGAATAAACTTGCCCTTCTCCCTGATCAGCCTGGTTGTTATTTAATGAAGGATCGTCAGGGAACGATCATTTATGTTGGCAAGGCGAAAGTATTGAAAAACCGCGTCCGTTCATATTTCACGGGCTCACATGATGGGAAAACATTCAGGCTCGTAAATGAAATCGAGGATTTCGAGTATATCGTTACCTCCTCCAATATCGAGGCGCTTATTTTAGAACTGAATTTAATCAAAAAACACGATCCAAAATATAACGTCATGTTGAAGGATGACAAGACCTACCCATTCATCAAGTTGACGGCTGAAAAACACCCGCGTTTGATCATCACGAGAAAAGTCAAAAAAGATAAAGGGAAATACTTTGGTCCTTATCCCAATGCTTTTGCGGCCAATGAAACGAAAAAACTTCTGGATCGGATCTATCCATTAAGGAAATGTAATACGCTTCCAGACCGTGTCTGCCTATATTACCACCTTGGCCAGTGCTTGGCCCCTTGCGTTTATGATGTAGAGGAACGGGAATATAAGCAAATCGTCGATGATATTAACCGATTTTTAAATGGCGGTCATACCGAGATAAAGAAAGAACTCACGGAAAAAATGCTTGAAGCCTCTGAAATGCTCGATTTTGAACGGGCGAAGGAATATCGGGATAAAATTGCCCACATCGAGATTACAATGGAAAAACAGAAAATGATGACGACTGATTTCATTGACAGGGACGTATTCGGTTTTGCCTATGATAAAGGGTGGATGTGCGTACAAGTATTTTTTGTGCGACAAGGGAAACTGATTGAAAGAGATGTTTCGCTCTTTCCGGTCTACGATGAACCGGAACAGGAGCTTCTTACGTATCTCGGACAGTTTTATGAAAAGGCCAATCACTTTAAGCCAAAAGAGATATTGTTGCCGGAGTCTGTTGATGCCGAGCTGGCGGAGAGCTTGCTTGGTGTAAAAACGCTTCATCCGAAAAGGGGCGCGAAAAAGGATATGCTGCAATTGGCAAATAAAAACGCCTCCATCGCCCTTCAAGAGAAGTTCTCATTAATTGAACGGGATGAAGAAAGAACGATTAAGGCAGTGGAGAATTTAGGGGATAAGTTAGGCATCTACACTCCACATCGTATCGAGGCTTTTGATAACTCGAATATTCAAGGAAGTGATCCTGTATCTGCTTTGGTCGTTTTCATTGATGGCAAGCCGGAAAAGCGGGAGTATCGAAAGTATAAAATTAAAACGGTGAAAGGGCCTGATGATTACGAATCGATGCGTGAAGTTGTCCGAAGAAGATATTCACGCGTCTTAAAAGATGGCCTTCCACTTCCTGACTTGATCATCATCGATGGAGGGAAAGGACATGTGGAGGCCGTTCGGGACATTTTGGAAAATGAACTCGGTCTCGATATTCCGCTTTCTGGCCTTATTAAGGATGAAAAACACAGGACATCCCAATTGATGATTGGAAACCCGCTCGAACTGATTCCACTTGATTCGCGAAGTCAGGAATTTTACTTGCTACAAAGAATCCAAGATGAAGTGCATCGGTTCGCGATTACCTTCCATCGCCAGCTTCGTGGGAAAAATGCCATTCATTCACTTCTGGATGATATTCCAGGTGTAGGTGAGAAAAGAAGAAAGCAGCTGTTACGGCATTTCGGGTCATTGAAAAAAATGAAAGAGGCCTCAGTCGAACAGATAATCGAAGCGGGAATGCCTAAAAATGTAGCGGATGGAATCTTTAGAAAATTACAAGAATGACCTTGCGAGTGTCTTTTTCCTATGCTATGCTTAAAAGGGATTTTTAAACAAGACAATTTAAAGTGCTGATAGAGGTGCGGAATTCAATAGTAAAAACCTAGAGAAGTATGAGCTTCAATGAAGGGTTTTGAAAGGGAATGACGCCGAAGGAAAACAAGACTCATACCTTGTTTTTCTGGTCTGACCATTTAAAAGATGGCAGATTGTCAGGGTTGATACCTTGGAGAGCTATCTCACTGTGATTACTGAACGGATACGTAACCACAGCAATGAGATATTCTCATTGCTTTTTTTATTGCCTAAAAAAGATAGAGAGGGTGCATGAGAATGGCACTGATTGTACAAAAATTTGGCGGTACTTCTGTAGGGAGTGTCGAGAAAATCAAACATGTCGCTAATCGTGTAATCGAGGAAGCTGAAAAAGGTAATGACGTCGTTGTCGTTGTTTCGGCAATGGGGAAGACAACGGATGAATTGGTTTCCATGGCGAGAGATATTTCCGCATCCCCAAGTAAGAGGGAAATGGATATGTTATTGACGACCGGGGAACAAGTTACGATTGCCTTGTTAACGATGGCATTGGTGGAAAAGGGGCATGAAGCCGTATCCTTTACGGGCTGGCAGGCTGGGATGCAGACAGAGTCCGTTCACGGAAATGCGCGAATTTTAAATATCGATGCTTCCAGAATTCAAGCTCAGTTGCAAGCAAAAAAGATCGTCATCGTTGCCGGTTTTCAAGGAATGGATGAACATGGGGAAATCACGACATTGGGTCGGGGCGGTTCCGATACAACGGCGGTTGCCATAGCCGCAGCACTACACGCAAACCGATGCGATATTTATACCGATGTAACCGGTGTTTTCACAACAGATCCACGCTACATAAAAAACGCCAGGAAATTAACATCCGTATCTTATGACGAAATGTTGGAGCTGGCCCATTTAGGGGCTGGGGTCCTGCACCCACGGGCCGTTGAATATGCAAAAAACTATCAAATCTCGCTTGAAGTCCGTTCAAGCTTAGAAAAAGAATCTGGGACCATCATTGAGGAGGAAGCGAATATGGAAGAGAATTTAATTGTACGGGGTATTGCTTTTGAGGATAGCATCACAAGAGTTACAGTGAACGGCTTGCCTCGATCACTTGGTGTATTATCCACGATTTTCACGACACTGGCGAAAAATCACATAAATGTAGATATCATCATCCAGAGCATGACATCAGAAGATACGACCAATCTCTCTTTTTCTATTAAAAGCGAAGATACAAAAGCAGCTTTAATGGTTCTTGAAAACAATAAAAGCCAGTTGGAATTTGATGATATAGAAACGGAAGGCGAGTTGGCTAAAGTCTCTATCGTCGGTTCAGGAATGGTTTCCAATCCCGGAGTGGCCGCAGAGATGTTTGAAGTCATGGCGAATACAGGGATCCAAGTGAAAATGGTCAGCACTTCGGAAATCAAAGTTTCTACCGTCGTAAACGAAAAGGAAATGGTCAAAGCGGTTGAAGCGCTTCACGAGGCGTTCAAACTGGGACAGCACGCCAAAGTCCTTGCCTGATTGACTAAAACTGATGAAAAGATGTACCTAATGCTTTTATAAAGAAAAAGGGCACCTAAAAAAAGGTTGCCCTTTTTCGGTGCCCGGACTGTATGGAAAGATTAATATCAAAGATAATAGACGGCTAGAGAGAGTAGCATGATGCAAAATAGGATAAGACCTACGACAAGGGTGAAGGAAGAGGAAAGGGAGATGATATCGGAAAGTTTAGGGATGTCTTCTTTTTCCTCCCCTACATGCTGATTTTGTATTTGGAATACTCTCCGGAAACTATAAAAGACTACGTCGAAAAATCCTCGTTGGACGACGAAAGTAACCAATGCTAGAAGAATCAGTCCTCCACTGATGTAAAAGGTCATATTAATAAAATTCAATAGAGAGAGATCTTGATGGAATATAAGGGATAACAAAATGGATAGCACGATACCAAATCCCGTACCTATAAGTATTTTTTTCATTCTTTTTACCTCGATTTTCTTTTTATAAGTATATCAAAAACACTAAATAAACAAAAATGATTTTTTGAAATAGTATGAAAAAGCGATAGTAAAAAACATAATAGTATTCTAAAAAATCCGATAAAACGGCGTAAGCAGCACTTTAAAGCCTTAAAGTAGTAAAAACCTAGGTTTTCCTTGGTTTTTGAGTATTTTTAATTTTTTAGAAATAATTTATTATTCTAACTTATATACAAAATCAAAAAAATCAGTATAATGAAAATATGATTTTAAAATATAGAAAGAAGGTCAAAGCAGATGAAAAAATCTAAATTTACAATCTTTGCTGGTCTTATGCTAGTTCTTAGCGTCATTCTAGCAGCATGTGGCGGCAATTCAGATAACTCTGAGAAAAAGTCAGATGGAACGAAATTAGCTGAAAAACAAGAGATTAGTATTATGAGTAAATCCGAAATCCCAGTCATGGATTCCGTTAAAACAACAGATACAGTAGGATTCAACTATTTGAACAATGTGAACGAAGGCTTATATACCATTGATAAGGACGGAGAGACAGTGCCGGCTCTTGTTGACGGAGAACCTGAAATCAGTAAAGACGGAAAAACGTATACGTTTAAATTAATAGATGCAAAGTGGTCGAATGGTGACCCAGTTACGGCAAATGATTTCGTTTTTGCCTTTAAACGGGCGATGGATCCTGAAGTAGCTTCTGAATATGGTCCATATATGATGAATGGCAAAATCGCAGGTGCAACAGAAATTACGAAGGCAGCTGCTGAAAAGAAAAAATACGATTTAGACAGCCTTGGTGTGCAAGCGGTTGACGACAAAACATTGGAAATTACGTTTGAAAAACCACTTGCATACTGGAAAGAGTATTTATCGTTTGCGACATTCTTCCCGCAAAACGAAAAGTTTGTTACAGAACAAGGTGACAAGTACGCTACAAGTGCAGAAACGCTCTTATACAATGGTCCCTTTGTCATGACTTCTTGGAATGGGCCAACTGCGACAGAATGGGAACTTCAAAAGAACAAGAATTACCGCGATGCGGATTCAGTTAAATTAGAGAAAATCACGGTTAATGTTTCAAAAGATAATAATGCACAAGTAAATGCATTTGAAGCTGGCGAAGCAGACATTACGGATTTACTGACATCTGAACTTGTCCCACAATATGAAGGGGACGAGCGGTTGCAAACTAACTTGGCACCGACTATATTCTGGATGAAGATGAACCAGAAAAATGAAGCACTTAAGAATGTCAATATCCGCGAAGCGCTTGCAAAAGCTTTCAATAAAGAAGATCTTGCATCGAGCGTGCTGGGCGATGGTTCAGTTGCAGCCAACTACTTCGTGCCAAAAGATTTCGTTAGTTATGATGGAAAAGACTTCCGTTCGGCAAATGAAGATTTGATTACGTTTAACGCAAAAGAAGCAAAAGCTGCTTGGGAAAAAGGATTAAAAGAGTTGGGCGTGAAGGAACTTACCCTTCGATATATGGGGGATGAAACCGATTCTGCGAAAAAAATCGGTGAGTATATGAAGAACCAATTGGAGAAAAACCTTCCTGGTTTAACAATCAAAGTCGAAAGCGTTCCATTCTCGATTCGATTGGATCGTACGAAAAAAGGCGATTATGATTTGGTCGTATCAGGTTGGGGCCCGGATTATAAAGATGCCATCTCATATACCGATCTTTGGTTAACAGGTGGAACAAATAATGAAATGGACTATTCTAATCCAGAATACGATGCACTGATCAATAAAGCCACAAACGAATTGACGGACGATCCGGCAGCATATGCGAAAGCCATGCAAGATGCTGAAAAGCTTTTCTTGACTGAAGACTTCGGAATCGCACCAATTTACCAACGAGTAGAGAACATCCTGGTAAATCCTAAAGTCAAAGGAATTGTTAAGAGTGACTTAGGACCACATTATTACTACAAAGGCGTAACAGTAGTAGAATAAGCATCTTCTAAAACAAACTAGAAAAGAGAGTATATCACTAGTATATACTCTCTTTTCACTATAAAACTATTGTCGAAAAAGTGAGAATTTTATTTTGTGAGGTGTACAAATGGCCAGATATCTAACGCAACGGATCATATATATGTTAATTACTTTGTTTATCATCGCGAGCTTGACGTTCTTCCTCATGAAGTTGATCCCGGGCTCTCCATTTGCAAATGCAAGCAAGTTATCGGAGGCTCAATTCCAAATCATGGAGAACAAGTATGGATTGAATGAGCCGGTGCCTGTCCAGTATGGGAAATACATGTTGAACCTAGTTCAGGGAGATTTGGGAGTTTCTTTCCAATTCAATAATACACCAGTCACGCAATTGCTGGGCGAAAGGATTCAGCCTTCCTTGGTATTAGGATTTCAAGCGATGTTCTTTGGAACGATATTTGGGATTATTCTGGGTGTGATAGGAGCCCTCAAACAAAATACATGGGTCGATTATGGAACAACATTCATAGCGGTCTTGGGTAAATCGATACCAAGTTTCGTGTTTGCCGGTTTGCTACAATATTATGTTGGAGTGAAGATGGGATGGTTGCCCGTCATGTTCTGGAAGGGGTGGGAGTATAGCATTATGCCAACGCTTGCCTTAGCGATGTTCCCTATAGCCACATCTGCCCGTTTCATGAGGACGGAAATGATCGATGTACTCGGATCGGATTATATCACCCTCGCTAAAGCGAAGGGGGCAAGTAATTTTGAAGTGGCGTTTAAACATGGACTGCGAAATGCTTTGATTCCTGTCATAACTGTACTCGGACCATTAACAGTGTCACTTATGACGGGTTCACTCGTCATTGAACAAATATTCGGTATACCTGGAATCGGGGAACAATTCGTTAAATCGATAACGGTGAATGATTACTCGGTAATCATGGGAACGACATTGCTGTTTTCATTCCTCTTTATCGTCATCGTTCTATTGGTCGACATTCTCTACGGTATTATCGATCCACGTATTAGGTTAGCAGGGGGGAAAAAATAATGGCAAACAAAATAGTGAGAATGTCAAAAAGTCAATTTGCGCCTGCCATTATGGACGCCACCATAAGCGAAGCGATCAATAAACCAAGCATAAGTTTCTGGCAGGATTCTTGGATGCGTATCCGTAAAAATAAAGCAGCCCTAGTCAGTATGGTTTTAATTGCTTTGGTCTTTATTTTTGCTTGGGTGGGTCCCCTTATTAGTGGACATGGATTAGATGAACAAGATTTAAAGAGAACCAATTTACCAGCGAAAATTCCAGGATTGGAAAATGTGAGTTGGCTTCCTTTTGATGGTACAAGGACAATGGCCAATGGTGATGTGGTGGATGTTTACGAACAAAAAAACATTGAAGAGCATTACTGGTTCGGAACGGACGGACTTGGCCGGGATGTACTTACCCGAGTGGCCAAGGGGATTCAAATATCTTTGTATATCGCCTTTTTAGCGGCTTTGCTTGATATGCTTATCGGTGTAGCGTATGGAGCCATTTCTGGATATTACGGCGGGAAACTTGATAATGTCATGCAACGTATTGTCGAAGTCGTTTCAGGTGTCCCTAACCTAGTTGTGGTCATTTTAATGATCCTTGTTTTCGAGCCTGGCATCATGTCCATCACGATTGCCCTAGCCATTACGAGCTGGACAAGCATGTCCCGTGTCGTTCGTGCTCAGGTGATGAAATTAAAAGAACAAGAATTCGTCTTGGCTTCGCGGACATTGGGAAGCTCAAATTTCAAGATCATTTTAAAACATTTGCTACCAAACTTAGCGAGCGTCATCATCATCAATACGATGTTCACCATTCCGAGTGCGATATTCTTCGAAGCTTTCTTGAGTTTCATTGGACTGGGTCTACAATCACCACTTGCATCCCTTGGGACGTTGATCAACGATGGATTCAAAACGCTAAGACTATACCCACATCTGATGTTATTCCCAGCATTTTTCATCAGTCTGATCATGGTTTGCTTCAATATGATCGCCGATGGGCTTCGTGATGCATTGGATCCAAAAATGCGAGATTAAGAGAAGGAGGAAATGAAATGGAAAACTTATTGGAAGTGAAAGATTTACATGTATCGTTTCATACCTTTTCTGGTGAAGTCCAGGCAATCCGTGGTGTGAACTTTGAACTGAAAAAAGGGGAAACCTTGGCGATTGTAGGAGAATCCGGATCGGGTAAGTCCGTGACATCCAAATCAATCATGAGATTGTTGCCAGCAAATAATTCAGAAATTAAAAGTGGCGAAATCCTTTTTGAAGGAAAGGATCTGGCCAAACTTTCTAATAAGAATATGCAAAAGGTCAGAGGTAAAGATATTTCGATGATTTTCCAAGATCCAATGACTTCATTGAACCCAACGATCAAGGTGGGCAAACAGATAATGGAGCCCATTTTAAAACATCAAAACGTCAGTAAGGCGGCGGCGAAGTTACGTTCGATCGAACTATTGGAACTTGTGGGCATTCCTAATGCTAAGCAGCGTTTCGAACAATATCCCCACCAATTTTCGGGAGGAATGAGACAACGTGTGGTCATCGCGATAGCTTTGGCGTGTAATCCCAAAGTATTGATTGCGGATGAGCCTACGACTGCGTTGGATGTGACCATTCAAGCTCAAATTCTTGAATTGATGAAGGATTTACAAAAGAAAATAGAAACATCGATTATCTTCATCACCCATGATCTGGGAGTGGTTGCGAACATAGCGGATCGTGTGGCTGTGATGTATGCAGGGAAAATCGTTGAAATAGGTACGGCGGATGAAATCTTTTATAATCCGAAGCACCCTTATACTTGGGGGTTGATCAGTTCCATGCCTAGCCTCGAAGATACGGGGGAACATGAATTGTACACGATCCCGGGCACTCCGCCCAATTTGCTGAATCCGCCAAAAGGTGACGCGTTTGCTCCGAGAAATGAATATGCGATGCAGATTGATTTAGAACAACAGCCACCCGTATTCAAAGTATCCGAAACGCACTATGCAGCCACATGGCTTTTACATCCGGATGCACCTGAGGTGACACCGCCTCTAGCTGTACAAAAACGCATGAAGCAGTTCGTTCAGGGGGTCGCAAAATAATGGAACAACGTGAAAAACTCGTGGAAGTCAAACATTTAAAACAATACTTCAATAACGGAAAGCCTAATATGGTGAAAGCAATCGATGATATTTCTTTTGATATTTATCAAGGGGAAACGCTTGGGTTTGTTGGGGAGTCAGGTTGCGGTAAATCGACAACAGGACGTACAATCATTCGCCTGTATGATGCAACCGATGGCGAGGTGCTTTTCAAAGGGGAAAGTGTCCATGGAAAGAAATCGAGGAAAAAATTGAAAGATATGAACAGAAAGATGCAAATGATTTTTCAAGATCCATATGCATCCTTGAATCCTAAAATGAAGATTGCCGATATTATCGCAGAAGGCATCGATAACCATGGGCTGGCTAAGACAAAAGAAGAGCGCATGGAACGGGTTTACCATTTACTCGAAACAGTCGGGCTAAATCGCGAACATGCAAATCGGTATCCGCACGAATTCTCAGGGGGACAGCGCCAGCGAATTGGAATTGCGCGGGCACTTGCCGTGGAACCGGAATTCATCATCGCGGATGAACCAATTTCAGCACTGGACGTGTCCATTCAGGCACAGGTAGTCAATCTGTTGAAAAAGCTTCAAAAAGAAAAAAACTTAACCTATTTATTCATTGCCCATGATTTATCGATGGTAAAGTATATCAGTGACAGAATCGGCGTCATGTACTTTGGTAAGTTAGTGGAGCTTGCACCAAGTGAAGAGCTTTATAACAACCCGATACATCCGTACACACAATCCCTGTTATCTGCGATTCCGCTTCCGGATCCAGAATTGGAACGGACTAGGCAACGGAAGGGCTATAATCCCGCTACACATGCTTATACGGCGGATGAGGAAGTCAAAATGCGAGAAGTGAAACCAGGACACTTCGTGTTATGTTCAGAACGAGAATTCCTTCAATTTCAAAGTAATGGTGTTAAATGATTATCGGTCATGAAAAAAAGGAGTCCGATAACCTGAGTCCGAGAGTGAGGGGGACTCAGGTTATTTGACTCCTTTTGTTTAAATCAGGGTACAATCTATCCAAAAAAGATTACTTTCTTCTTATTATATAGCCATTAGGAAAAGAAGATTTGGAATTACACACCAATAACTTCTATTTTATGTATCGTATATGCTGTTTTGCGTTATGGATGTGAGTGCTAGTTAAAGAATTACTCATGGAAGAAGACCACTTGGAAATAGTCAAACTTGACCCAGGCTCCTTACATTTCAACCATTTTGATGAAGTCGTTAAATGGGATCTTTCGGATCCCAGCAGATGGTGAAGTCGACTTTTTTTGCACGACGTTTGATTTCTTCCGTAGCTTCACTGATGAACCTTTTTTGTAAGGTAAATTGTTCGGCAAGAAACCCTGCTTCAAGTTGAAAATGACTGTCGGGATATAGATCCAGACGACGGGCGACCATTTCTCCTGACAAGGATAACTCCATCTCGGATTTGGAAAGCTTTATGATTTCTAGATGGCCCCAGCCTGCATTATGGAAAAATGCAACCAATTCCTGATCGCCATTCAAAGGGAATTTCCTTGCGAGTTGTTTACCAGCCCAATATAAGATTTGATAAGAATCTTTCCCCAGGATATCGTTCAATAAAATTTCCCTGATCAGTTCATACCCGAAAGCTGGAACTTGGAATTCATCTGCTTGGATTTCTTCTTCTTCTATAGCTGCAGCAATATTTTTTTTCATGTATTATCGCCTCTTTCTGTAAATCTATTATAAACGTTTTCCTTTTGCGATTTATACAGTTTTTTTTAATATTTCAACAGAAAAATGTAAAAATATGTTAAATTATCTCAATATATTAAAAAAATAGTTAGTTTTTTCATATTACTTGTAAATGAACACCCAAAACCTTAGTAATTTATTGATAATATTTATTCTAAAAAAGAGAAATCTTGTATCCGTTTTCTTGACGCACATTGAAGTCAGGAGTAAAATGGACTTGTCACATAATTGTAAGAAAGTATAGAGAGCGCTTTAACTCTATACTTTATTTTCACGCGGAGATTAAAGATAACCATCTTCGTATGAGTTTTGACAAATTAAGGGGGGGCACTTAGTGGCAAAGAATCGTGAGTTTGGGAATCGTAGGCTTCATTCACTTCTAGGGGTAATTCCAATCGGTCTATTCCTAATTTTCCATTTATCGGTTAACTTTATGGCAACAAAGGGAGCAGAGACATTTAATGGGGCAGTTCATTTAATCGAGTATACTCCATTGAAAATCGTGGTGGAATGTGTAATTATCTATCTACCATTAATTTTCCATGCTGTTTATGGGATTTATATCGCCTTTACAGCAAAGAACAACTTAGGAAGATTCAGTTTCTTCCGTAACTGGATGTTCATGCTACAACGTTTATCAGGAATCATAACTTTGATTTTCCTTGTTTGGCACATCTGGGAAACAAGGGTTCAAGCAGCTTTTGGGGCAACAGTAGATTTTGATATGATGGCAGAAATTTTCTCTAATCCATTTATGATCGCATTCTATATTGTTGGTATTGTTTCTGCTATTTTCCATTTTGCCAATGGATTATGGTCATTCGCAGTAAGTTGGGGACTAACAGTTTCACCTAAATCGCAAAGAGTTATGACATATGTTACTTTGATCATTTTCGTTCTTCTTTCTTATATAGGAATTAGTGCAGTTTTCGCTTTCGTATAAGTAGCAGAAGAAATTAATTTATACGTACTAGGAAAAACATAGCTTTTCTAATGGAATAAGGGAGTGACACAATTGGGTAAAGGTAAAATTATTATCGTCGGTGGAGGTCTAGCTGGTTTAATGGCTACGATCAAAGCAGCAGAGTTAGGACAACATGTTGATTTATTCTCATTAGTTCCAGTAAAACGATCTCACTCTGTTTGTGCGCAAGGCGGAATCAACGGGGCAGTAAATACGAAAGGTGAAGGCGATTCTCCATGGCTTCACTTTGATGATACAGTATATGGTGGGGATTTCTTAGCAAATCAACCTCCAGTTAAAGCAATGTGCGATGCAGCACCATCTATTATCCATATGTTTGACCGTATGGGTGTTATGTTTAGCCGTACGCCGGAAGGTCTACTTGATTTCCGCCGTTTTGGTGGAACACAATTTCACCGTACTGCATTTGCTGGTGCAACAACTGGTCAGCAATTACTTTATGCATTGGACGAGCAAGTTCGTCGTTATGAAGTACAAGGCCTTGTAACGAAATATGAAGGCTGGGAATTCCTTGGAGCTGTTATCGATGATGATCAAACAGCACGTGGTATCGTAGCTCAGAACTTGACTACAATGGAAATTCAATCATTCCCTGGTGACGCAGTCATCATGGCGAGCGGTGGCCCTGGAATCATTTTCGGTAAATCTACTAACTCTATGATCAATACAGGTTCAGCAGCATCTATCGTCTATCAACAAGGTGCACACTATGCGAACGGTGAGTTCATCCAAATTCACCCGACAGCAATCCCTGGTGATGATAAACTTCGCCTAATGAGTGAATCCGCTCGTGGTGAAGGTGGACGTATCTGGACATATAAAGATGGAAAACCATGGTACTTCTTAGAAGAGAAATACCCGGCTTATGGTAATCTAGTGCCTCGTGATATTGCAACACGTGAAATTTTCGACGTATGTATTAATATGAAATTGGGTATTAACGGAGAAAACATGGTCTACCTTGACCTTTCACATAAAGATTCACATGAACTAGATGTTAAATTAGGCGGAATCATTGAAATCTATGAGAAATTCGTCGGTGAAGATCCTCATAAAGTACCAATGAAAATTTTCCCTGCGGTTCACTATTCTATGGGTGGACTTTGGGTAGATTATGACCAAATGACAAACATTAAAGGTCTATTCGCTGCTGGTGAGTGTGATTATTCACAACATGGTGGTAACCGTTTAGGTGCGAACTCACTTCTTTCAGCCATTTATGGTGGTTCTGTGGCTGGTCCGAATGCTGTTAAATACATTCAAGGACTTGATAAAACATCAGATTCTCTTCCTTCTTCATTATATGAAGGCTACCAAAAACAAGAACAAGAGAAATGGAATTCTATCATGTCTCTTAATGGTAATGAAAACGCATATGTCCTTCACAAAGAACTTGGTGAATGGATGACAAACAATGTAACTGTAGTTCGTTACAATGACAAGCTTAAAGAAACAGACAATAAAATTCTTGAGTTGATGGAACGTTACAAAAAAATCAACATCAACGACACGGCTAAATGGAGCAATCAAGGTGCTGCCTTTACTAGACAGCTTCAAAACATGATGCAATTGGCACGTGTAATCACAATCGGTGCTCTTAACCGTGATGAAAGCCGTGGAGCGCATTACAAACCTGACTTCCCAGAACGTAATGATGAAAAGTTCATGAAAACAACAATGGCTACATTCCAAGGAGCAGATAAAGCGCCTGCATTCCATTATGAAGATGTTGATGTATCACTGATTGCACCACGTAAACGTGATTACACGACTACACATTAAAGAGGGGGAGCATAAAAATGGTTGAAACTAAATCTGAGACTAAAACAGTTCGTTTTATTATTACTCGCCAAGATACACCGGATTCAGCTCCTTATGATGAGGAATTTGAATTAGCATACCGTCCGAATATGAACGTCATTTCCGCTTTGATGGAAATTCGTCGTAATCCGGTAACGGTAGAAGGTAAACATACAACTGCAATCGCATGGGACATGAACTGTCTTGAAGAAGTTTGTGGTGCCTGTTCAATGGTCATCAATGGTAAGCCAAGACAATCTTGTACGGCCCTTATTGACCAGTTAGAACAGCCTGTACGTCTAGCTCCAATGCGTACTTTCCCGGTTGTACGTGACCTTCAAGTCGATCGTAGCCGTATGTTCGATTCATTGAAAAAGGTAAAAGCTTGGATTCCAATTGATGGTACGTATAATCTTGGACCAGGACCACGTATGCCAGAAAAGAAACGTCAATGGGCATATGAATTATCTAAATGTATGACTTGTGGCGTATGTTTGGAAGCTTGTCCGAACGTAAATGACAACTCCAACTTCATGGGACCACAACCATTATCACAAGTTCGTTTATTCAATGCACATCCAACTGGTGCAATGAACAAAGCAGAACGTTTAAACACAATCATGTCAGATGGCGGCCTTGCAAACTGCGGTAACTCACAAAACTGTGTGCAGTCTTGCCCTAAAGGTATTCCATTGACAACATCGATTGCAGCGTTAAACCGTGATACTGCGATTCAACAATTCCGTAACTTCTTCGGAAGCGACGAAGTTTAATAAGTAGTAACCCCCTATCCTTTGGATAGGGGGTTTTTTATATTATCTCAACCAAAAATACTATTTAAAAATAGCCTGTATTTATTAGAGGCAGAACATGAGAGATAGGTGAAGTGGGGTTAAGGAAATTTCCCTCTGGGGTATCTTACCTGAAGAATACATTTCAATTTAATAGCTCTGTCTTATAAGTTTCAAATAAAAGCAGTATTTTTTCCGTTTCCAAGGAGATTCTACCTTTATAGGAGGGTCAGAAGTATGAAAAACGGCTCTGTTCAAAAAAAATCTTTCTTTTTAGTTATATTTAGCTTGGTGTTTATAAGTGCTTTTCTCCTTTTAGGCAATGCAAAAGCTACGGTCTTGTTGGAAATGGTGGAAGATCCAAAAGGAGGTAGTAGAGTAGATGCTTCTTCTAAATCTGAAAATAAGGAACTCGACTTGACAGTTTTATACACGAACGATACTCACGCTCACCTGAAAAATATTCCACGAAGGTTTACAGCAATCAATAAAATAAGGAATGTAAAAGAAAATGTCCTTTTATTCGATGCGGGAGATGTTTTTACAGGCTCTCTTTACTTTAAACAATATCTTGGTCAAGCAGATATACAGTTTATGAATAAAATCGGATATGATGCAATGGTACTCGGTAATCATGAATTTGATAAGTCATCGGTCATACTAAGGGACTTTATAAAAGCTGCAGAATTTCCTATTGTTGGTGCTAATATTGATTTTTCTAAAGATGAAGAATTAAAAGATCTGTCTCGAATAGAAATCGATACAACAGGCTGGAAGGGTACTATTCATCCTTCAGTAGTCAAGAAAGTCAAAGGGCAGAGAGTGGGGATTATTGGTCTTACGACGCAGAGGACGACCCTTTTATCAAATCCTAATAAGGATATCGTGTTTGAAGATGCTTTCAAGAAAGCGAAAGAAACAATTAACGCACTTGAAGCTAAGGGAGTTAATAAAATCATTGTCCTTTCACATCTTGGTTACAGCAACGATAAAAAGTTAGCTAATACAGTTGACGGAATAGATGTTATTGTTGGTAGTCATTCACATCATAAACTGAAAGAACCTGACGTCATTAATCAAAAAAAGAAACCGACCCTAATAGTACAAGCGGGTAGGTATGGGAGATTTCTTGGCCAGTTGGATGTTACGTTTGATGATAAGGGGAAATTGACAATGTGGAACGGAAAACTCCTTGATATAACGGATAAAAATGAAAAGGGAGAATTTATTTATAAAGAAGATAAGTGGGCCAAGTATTTTCTTGAAGAGCTTAGCGTGCCAATCAAGGAAATAAAAAAGAAAAAAAGGGTTCATGAAAAATAAGGTATTAGATAATGTGGGATTGTTTATTACTCTCTATATAAGTAAGTCAAAAAAGGAAGGAGTTATTTCTTCCTTTTTAATTAATTTTCTGAAGTAATTAATTATAGATAGAAATATCTTTCCATTTTTTCTTTTTTCTTATAAAATGAATGAATAGTCATTCATTAAGGAGGAGTTCTCACAGTGAGTAGAATATCATATATCGATAATATAAAAGAGTGGAGCAATGGATTTTCTTTTAAGCATGAGATTAAAGTCCGTTTTTCAGAAACTGACATGTTCGGACACCTCAATAATACGGTTCCATTCACTTACTTTGAAGAGGCACGGATCGAGTATTTCAATAGTATGGGTTTCATGGTGGACTGGTCTTCGGCAGAAAGTGATGAAATTCCGGTTGTTGCCGATTTACAATGTGATTATATTCAGCAGGTGTTTTTTAACGAACAACTGACAATCCATGTAAAAGCGGCCCACGTGGGCAACTCATCGGTGGATATTCATTATATGGGAACGAAAGAGGATGGGACGATTTGCCTCACTGGCAGGGGAACGGTCGTCCAATTATCGAAAACGACCGGGAAGCCGGTGCCACTGGCTGAAGAAATGAAAAAGTGGATGTCAAAAACAAGTGTCAAACAACTTTAAAAGTAAAATTTCAATTAGACAAGTAAATGAGTCACTCCCTTGCCCTAGCCGACATACTATATCTTGACTAAATAGACACCCACTCCGGGTTTTATGCTGGTGAAGGCAAGGAGGGTAACATTACTTGAAGGAGAACGAATTCACTCATAAGCCACTACTCACCAAAAGAGAAAAAGAAGTATTTGAGTTACTAGTACAAGACAAAACAACAAAAGATATCGCAGGTGAATTGTTTATTAGCGAAAAAACAGTTCGAAACCACATTTCGAATGCGATGCAGAAGCTTGGAGTCAAAGGACGTTCACAGGCAGTTATAGAGCTCCTTCGTATGGGAGAACTTAAGCTATAATGTGTTGCTTTATTTATACGTAAGCCTTATATATCTTTACTCTCCCGTTCATTTGCAGCATATAAGGAAGGGTGAAACATTTCCATGTTTCCACTTCTTTGGATGCTGCTTATTTTTTATGAGAAGGTTTTCCAGGGCTCGTAAAACTTCTGTCTTGAAATTTATTTCACTTTCTCCCAAAATGGTAGTATGATAAGTTTCATGAAGTAAGCGAGAAGCTTAGGTATAGGTTTTCTTCATAGAGAATATCATCATGAAATGAAAGAAAAATGAGGCGAGATTTTTGAAACAACCAATTGGAATTATTGATTCGGGTGTCGGTGGTTTGACTGTGGCTAAAGAAGTCATGCGCCAGTTACCGAATGAAAATATAATATACTTAGGCGATACGGCCAGATGCCCGTATGGACCAAGGTCAAAAAAGGATGTCAAAAACTTCACATGGCAGATGACCCGATTCCTGATGAAACAGGATATCAAAATGCTAATTATAGCCTGTAATACAGCAACTGCAGCAGTGCTGGATGAAATCAGGGCGATTCTTCCGATTCCTGTACTCGGTGTCATCCTTCCTGGGGCAAGGGCAGCTTTAAAGGTTTCTAATTCCCTACATATTGGCGTGATTGGCACAGAGGGAACGGTGAAGAGCAAAGCCTATGACGATGCACTCGTTTCCATAAACTCGGGTGTGGAAGTGGATAGTTTAGCCTGTCCGAAATTTGTCCCAATTGTGGAAAGCGGAGAGTTTCAGGGGGAAATCGTCGAAAGGGTCGTGGCGCAAACGTTGAAGCCGTTAAAGAAAATCAACATTGATACGCTCATTCTCGGTTGTACCCACTATCCTCACTTAGGACCCGTGATTTCGAAGTTCATGGGGGATAAGGTACAAGTCATTTCCTCTGGGGAAGAGACGGCCCGTGAAGCGAGTGTCATTTTGGATTACTACCGACTAAGCAATAGAAGCAAAAGGGTTCCTGTACACCGTTTCTATACAACGGGTTCCAAAGATATATTTGGTGCAATCGCATCGAGTTGGCTCGGCATAGAAATTGATACGATAGAGACCATCAAGATCGACCATCTATAAGACTTCCCTATGGAGGTCTTTTTGGTTTGGTTGAATGGGCGGGTGGCGGTAGTTGCCTAAAGAGAAAGGAAAATAATTGGTCTATTTTTGCCTAGGGCTCGTATAAATAGGAGTACAAACTGTCCTAGGAGTGATTTTATGTCCAATAAATCAAAAGTAACAGCAGCAGTGACAATCCTGGCTTCTTCTCTTTTTCTTTCTGGCTGTGGCTTGTTCGGAGCGGGCGAGAAAACGGAAATCGATCCCCCTAAGGATGTGTCTTTAGTGGAGGATGAATCTTCATTGGAAGAGCCAAAAGGGGAGCAACAGCCTGTAGCTGAAGGAGAAGAGGCGTCGACTGAAAGTACAGTTAAGACCGAGCTTTATTTAATTGATAAAAGTGGATATGTAGTTCCGCAGACAATGGAGCTTCCTAAATCCGAAGCGGTCGCAAAACAGGCATTGGACTATTTGGTAAATAATGGACCTGTCACAGATAAGCTGCCAAATGGGTTCCGCGCAGTGATTCCGGCAGATACGTCGATTAGTGTAAACATAAAGGAAGGTGTGGCTGTTGCCGATTTTTCACCAGAGTTTAAAAACTATCAAAAAGAGGACGAACTCAAGATCCTGCAAGCCATCACCTGGACATTGACCCAATTTGATTCGGTCGATAAAATCCAATTGAGGATCAATGGAGAAGATATATCGGAAATGCCGGTAAATGGTACGCCAATCGATGATAATATCTCCCGTGCTTCAGGAATCAATGTCGATGCAAGTGATGTGGTCGATATCTCTAACTCGAAAGCTGTCACGGTCTATTACATCGGTGGGGACGAGGAGTATTCTTATTATGTACCAGTGACACGCAGGGTCAGTGAAACGGAGTCGGATAACGTGACAGCGGCCATTCAGGAATTAACGAAGGGGCCGGCAGGTTCTAACTTGCAAACAAGCTTCATGAGTGACGTAGCGTTGCTTGATCAGCCTAAGGTAGCGGATGGTAAGGTTGTACTGAACTTCAATGAAAATATACTTGGAAGCTTCAAGGAGAAAAAGGTTTCCCAGGATGTACTTGATGCCCTGGTTTTATCACTAACGGAGCAAAAAGGAATTGAAAGCGTGGAAGTTCATGTTAAGGGGAGTGCAGACCTTCTAAATGAAGAAGGTAAGCCATTATCGGAACCAGTAATCCGTCCTGAAAAGGTGAACACAGGTAGTTTTTAAAAGAAATGATTTGTTACTTATAAAAAATGGGGGCAGGCGTTCAGCTGCCTCTTATTCTATTTTTCAAAATAAAAAGGATTTACTTCTTAAAAGCAATCGCATACGTTTCCGAATTATTGAAGAAGCTGAATTTGTGATAAAATTAACTTATCAAATAAAGTTCATCTTCCTTGTGGTCATCAAGTCCTGACAGGAAGCGGAGAACGAAGTGAACCACGAGTGAGGAACATACTTAATATTTACATAAGGCAAGCACCCCAATTTGCTTGTTTAAACGATGGATAAGTCCATATCGTATTCAGAAGTCAAAGGGGCATGAGGAAACTCAGTGAAGATAAAACGAAAAGGATGAGATGAATTGATGAAAACAGTGATTATTGCGACGAAGAATAAAGGAAAGGCAAACGAATTCAAGAATATGTTTGCCGCAAAAGGGTATGAAGTCAAGACTCTCCTCGACCTGCCGGATGCACCGGATGTCGAGGAAACTGGAACGACGTTCGAAGAGAATGCAATTCTTAAAGCGGAAGCGATTGCCCATAAAGTAGGCCACTTTGTCCTTGCAGACGACTCGGGGTTAATCGTGGATGCGTTAGACGGCCGACCTGGCGTATATTCTGCCCGTTATGCCGGTGAAGATAAGGTTGATGAAGCGAACACGGAAAAAGTATTGAGGGAACTAGACGGTGTACCAGAGGAGGAAAGAACGGCTAGGTTCTATTGCGCATTGGCATTGGCCTCTCCCAATCAAGAAACGATAACGGTTTCAGGTACGATGGAAGGTTTCATTACGAAGCAACCGATAGGAACCAATGGATTTGGCTATGACCCAATCTTTTTTGTGAAAGAACAGGGCAAAACTAATGCTGAATTGACAAAAGAAGAAAAAAATAATATCAGTCACCGTGCAAACGCATTGAAAGCGTTGGATGAGAAATTGGAAGAATTCCTTAAACGGGAAGAAGGAATGTGATCATGAAGGTCCTGATAATGAGTGATAGCCACGGGCTTACTCATGAAATAAGCATGATCACCGCTCGTCATAAACAAGAAGTCACAGCGATGATACATTGTGGAGATTCGGAACTTGAAAGCAAGGATCCACTTTTGGGAGGGTATTTAGCGGTACGTGGGAACTGTGACCATGATCATGCCTTTCCTAACGAGCTCATTCAAGACATTGCTGGCAAACGCTTCTTCATTACCCATGGACATCTGTATAATATTAAGATGACACTGATGAACTTATCATATAAAAGTGAAGAATCCGGTGCTGATATCGTTTGTTTTGGGCATTCTCACGCAGCGGGATCTGAACGTATCGATGGAAGGTTATTCATCAATCCTGGCAGTATTCGCCAGCCTCGGGGGCGAAAAGAAAAAACGTATGTAATTTTGTCTATTGAAGAAAACGTACTTGAAATCACGTATTACGATCTTGAAGGAAACACGGTCGAGGAACTAAATAAAGCTTATAAAACCAACTGACTTAAGGTATAATGAACAGGAAGCATTCTGTGCTTCCTGTCTGCAAAAAAAATTATTAAAACCATTGACTTTCTTTTAATATGCTAATATAATAAGAATTGTCCTAAGGGATCTTAAGTAAGGTTAATACATAAGTGTTACCGCAACTTATATCATAAAATGTCTCAGTAGCTCAGCTGGATAGAGCAACGCCCTTCTAAGGCGTCGGTCGGGAGTTCGAATCTCTCCTGGGACACTACCAAACAGTCAAATCCTTTTAGGGTTTGGCTGTTTTTTTATGGAATATAAATCTTCTGGTGAAAATAAAAAAATGTTGACTTTTCTATTATATTTCACTATAATAAGAGTTGTCTTAAATGACCAAAATTTTTCATACATAGTGTTACACAATGTCTCAGTAGCTCAGCTGGATAGAGCAACGCCCTTCTAAGGCGTCGGTCGGGAGTTCGAATCTCTCCTGGGACACTATCAAAAACAGCCAAGGCCTTTTATAGGGTTTGGCTGTTTTTTCGTTATATAAAGGTTTGTCATGGCATTTTATAATGATATGTTTGTTTCCCCTATCATTATTCCCATAGGATTCAAGAGGGGAACATTTCACTAGAGGATATGGATGAAGAATACTGTTGATCATGGAGACAATGATTTGAGGCCATAGATCTATTGCCTTTTAGTTTCTTTTCTAACTTGTTTATATTTCTATTTTTAGAGAAGGTGGATTCTCTTTTATGTCGAACTGTATAAGAATAAGGGAGATGTTTAGATGAATAAAGATAGCTTATTTAAATTCATTCAAACTTCCACGCGAGGGAATTTCTTTTCAGTAGAGATAGCCCAAGATGGAACCAAGGTAGTTCAAATGGCCAAGGAGTTAGAACAAGAAGGCAGAATCAAACTAAGAGAGTGTAAATCGCAAAATCAAGGCGTTTACCTTGAAGGCATCCTTAAATTCATTCCTAGTTAATACCTCGGTTCAGTTAGGAAGAGGAAAAAAGCATCCAACGGGTTGGATGCTTTTTTGTGTGTGATTCATTCAATTCTTATTTAACGTTTCACGGTTTTTATTGATGATTTCACGGTTTTTGATTATGGCAGTATTTATTTCTTCAAGCGGTGTTCGGATGACATCTTGTTCATTTTCAAATGGTGTGAGATTAGATTGATCTTTCAATAATATATCAATGGTATCGCGTAACTGAAGCATTGATATATTGAATTTTTCCGAAACGCCTTGTAGGGCTTTATGTATTTCAGGGTTCTGGATAGAAGAAACAACCTTTCCGGAATCAGAGTTCAATAATATATCCTCCTCTAAAGCTTGATGTGAATATACATAGCTTATTATTGAGATATGGTAATTATACATGGAAGACATGTTTTTTTCATGGGGAATTAAACTCAATTTGGATTTCATGCAGAATAAAATATTATAGGAGCATATTATTAGACCAGCCTATAATTTCATCAAAAGGGTGTGAAAGTGATGAGATTCTTTCTTGAGTGAGTAACGGGAAGGCGTCGTTATATGGATCTGATTTCGATAATGGTAAATAAAGTAAAGTGAAAGTATAATGAAAAAGTGAGTTTGAGTTTTGATGAAGGAGGCGTAGCGATGGAAAAGGATGAAAGCTATTTGAAAGCAAAAAAAAGGGTGGAGAAATTAAAGGGTTTTTATATCCATTTAATCGTTTACATCTTGGTGAATCTTTTGCTTATAATGATAAACTTATTGACCGATGCTAGTTATTTGTGGTTTCTCTATCCCCTTGGCGGCTGGGGAATCGGAATCCTTATACAGGGTTTAACAACGTTTGCGAGCGGGAACTTCGGGTCGCAATGGGAAGAAAGAAAAATTAAAGAATATATGAAAAAAGATAATAATGACCTTTAATAAATACTTGTAACTAAGGAGGCTAGGATTGGCTTCTTTATTTAATTAGGCTCGATAATGAAGGCTGAAACTTTGACTTTATCAAGATTTTGGACCATTTGTCTTTTGAATATAGTAAAATGGAGGCTAAGAGCTTAATAAATAATCATTTTATAGGAGTTGCTCATGAAACAGTTTGGTTGGTTTGTAACGGGAATCGGGGTTTTGATCGCATTGTTTGCCCTTCTTTATCCCTTGAATGTTATCAGTAAAACAGTTTGCATATATTTACTGCTCGGAGGATCGGGTCTTATGTTCGTTGGATCTATGTTTAGGGCCTTTTCCCTTCTTAAGAGAAGCGAATAATGACCGGTTTGGTTGATATATTAGGATGTCTCTATGTACAATTGGGGAGTCTCCTAAATATCAGCCTTTTTTAGGGGAGATTTTTAAATAAGGTGATGAAAAATGGACAAGAACCAATTGAAATATGCACAGCAGCATTTGGCCAATGAACGAACTTTTTTGGCGTGGATCCGAACTGTGATTGCAATTGTGGGGGTGGGTTTTCTAACAACAAGTTTGCATTTTACGATAGGTGTGTACCGAGATGCCCGAATCGATTTGATCAGTATCGTGCTTGGGATATTCACCTGCTTTTTAGGTCTAGTGATCACCATATTGGCAACAGTTAGTTATCTTCAGAAGAAGAAGCAAATTAATGAGGAGACCTTCAAGCCTTCCTCGGCCCAAGTCATTCTCATTGCAGTCTTTATGCTCATCTTACTATTGATGGTCATTTTATATTTTCTTTTTATCAAACTATAACCATTTGTCCCTATTTGTTAGGGCTTTTTTTTTATGGGGTGTTGCTGGTTATTTTCTTTACGTGATAACGGAAGTTGGCTAAATAAAAGAAATAAGAAAACTTTTTTCTGTTTACAATCCTCTAGTATAGGTTAGAAGTAAGGGGAGGGCTCACTCAGATTTATAAAGTCTATGTGAATTCCAATTATTTGTTTAGTAACCAGATTATGATATATGATAAGGGATATAAAAGGAGGTCATCAAGATGGTAGATATCCAAAAAGGTGAAGGGTCATTTTTTGTCAAGGACTCTGGTGAAAAGCTGGCTGAAATTACGTTCTTTAAATCAGGTGATCACGAAATCACGGTGGATCATACGGTTGTATCCGACAAACTACGCGGACAGAAGGTTGGGAATGCGCTTGTTGAAAAAGTGATTGAACTAGCGCGTAATGAGAATCTTAAAATCGTTCCGGAATGTACGTTCGTTCAAAAGCAATTTGAAAAAAATGCAGCATATGAAGATGTATTGGCTAAGTAACAATATAGGGCTGGACTCTAGGAAAAGGAATGGATTACCATTCCTTTTCCTGTGTATTCAGCTTTTTCCCTTTGTTTTTTATAAAGTGTCTGGGGGAGGGTACCAAGGGGACACCGCTTCTTGTAATTACCAATAAAATGCAGAAACAGCCTTTCAAAATAAACATCGGTTGCAGGCAAATTGGATGTTGGGTAAGAATATGGAATGCAATATGCTTTAGTTTGTATCTTTTTTCATTATTTTTAAACTAAAAAAATATATTTTTTTTAATGTGAAAATAGGATAATAGTAGGGATGAAAGCGCATACAATAAAACTTATAATTTAGAATTATCTAAAAATTCATTAAATGCCTGTTGACTACACTACAAAATGCGAGTAAGATAATCTCAAATACAAGACATCAAACATTAGCGTTTCAAAAAAAATATGAATAATGAGAAAACATTGAAAAGGATAAGTAGTCTTTTTTCAAGACATTCACAGAGAGCCGGGTTGCTGAGAACCGGTATTGTCCCAAAAGATGAACTCACCTTGGAGTTTCAGCTTGAACGTTATACTAGTAGGGCTGAACGGGTGCGTACCAGTACCCGTTACCAAAACAGAGAATAGTTGTATACTATTCAAAGTGCGCATGGAAGTTCATGCGAAAAAGGGTGGTACCGTGGAGCGGCTGATTAAGTCTTTTCACCCCTTTAACTTGCTAAGTGCAAGTACATTTGGGGTGAGAAGGCTTTTTTGTATGCCTAAAAATCCGAATATTATGAATTTAATCGAGTGAGAAAGCGGAGGAGGTCTTTACGAATGACACAAAAAGCAGTAGTGGCTGATCGAAAAAGTGGAAAGACACATTATAGTGGTGCCGAATTTTTGATGGAAGCATTGAAAAAGGAGAATGTTGAAGTCATCTTTGGGTACCCTGGTGGTTCTGTATTGCCGATATATGACAAGCTTTATAGTTCAAAGCTTTTTCATATCTTGACACGACATGAGCAGGGTGCAATCCACGCAGCAGAAGGGTACGCCAGGATTACTGGCAAACCGGGAGTGGTCATCGTCACGTCCGGTCCTGGAGCAACGAACATTGTAACCGGCCTAGCGGACGCAATGATTGATTCTCTTCCACTTGTTGTTATTTCGGGTCAGGTAGCTACTAGCGTAATTGGTTCGGATGCCTTTCAGGAGGCAGATGTACTCGGGATTACAACCCCAATTACAAAACATAACTATCAAGTGAGAAAGCCGGAAGACCTCCCACGTATCATCAAAGAAGCATTTTATATCGCTTCGAGCGGACGACCGGGACCGGTTTTAATAGATATTCCTAAAGACATGGCAATCTTGGAAGGGGTAGCGACGGAAGAGGATCCAGTGATGGACCTGCCAGGCTATCAGCCAACAACAAAGCCGAATTACTTGCAAATCAGAAAGCTTGTTGAAGCGGTAAGTGGTGCGAAAAGGCCCGTCATCCTTGCTGGAGCAGGTGTCCTTCATGCGAAGGCATCTCATCTTTTGAAGGAATATGCCGAACAACAAGGCATACCAGTAGTTCACACCCTCCTTGGCCTTGGCGGTTTTCCAGCCGAACATCCGCAATTTATTGGAATGGGTGGCATGCATGGTAGTTTTGCGGCAAACATGGCGTTATCGAAATGTGATCTGTTGATTAATGTGGGGGCAAGGTTCGATGATCGCTTGACCGGAAACTTAGCCAAATTTGCTCAATATGCAACTGTTGCCCATATCGATATTGATCCAGCGGAAATTGGAAAGAATGTACCAACCAAGATTCCAGTAGTCGGCAGCGCAAAAGAAGCTTTAACGGAGTTAATTGCCCAAAGTGGGAAAAGGCCTGACATTACGGAATGGACTGAACAGTTGAATGAGTGGAATGCAGAATTCCCATTACGTTATACCCAAGAAGAAGGGGTGCTGAAACCTCAACGTGTCATTCAAATGCTCCATGAAAAAACGAAGGGGGAAGCCATTGTCACGACGGATGTTGGTCAGCATCAAATGTGGGCGGCCCAGTACTATCCATTTAACAAGCCTAATTCATGGGTCACATCCGGAGGCTTGGGTACGATGGGCTTTGGCTTACCGTCCGCACTTGGGGCACAAATGGCCAATCCAAAAGCGACAGTTCTTTCGATATCCGGCGATGGTGGTTTCCAGATGTGCCTTCAAGAACTGTCGGTCATTGCGGAAATGAATCTGCCGATTAAGATCATCATCATTAATAACGGTGCGCTTGGAATGGTAAGGCAATGGCAGGAACTCTTCCATGATCATCGCTTTTCACACAGTGTTTTCCAGTCTCAACCCAATTTCGTTAAATTGGCTGAAGCATATGGAATTCCAGGGTTTAAAGCGACTACCGAGGAAGAAGCCAATGCATGCCTCGATGAAGCATTCACAATAGATGGACCGGTTTTGATCGATTTCCGTGTCAAACAAATGGAAAATGTCTTTCCGATGGTAGCATCAGGAAAAGGGCTGGATGAAATGGAAGGAGTTTAAGCAATGAGGGGAATTCTTAGCCTTACCGTGAACAATAGACCAGGCGTCCTTAACCGGATTACGAACCTGTTCACGAAAAGGAATTATAACATTGAAAGCATGACAGTCGGGCAATCCGAGCAGGAGGGCATTTCAAGGATGACCTTCGTGGTCGATGTTGATGACGAAACGGTCATTGAGCAAATCACAAAGCAATTAAATAAGCAGATAGAAGTGCTTAAAGTGATTGATATCACGAATCAATCGATTGTAGCCAGGGAACTGGCGCTCATCAAGATATTGGTGACAAGCCAGACCCGACCTGAAATCTATTCGGTAATTGAGCCTTTCCGGGCCTCTGTTATAGATGTAAGTAAAGATAGCCTGACGGTTCAAATCACTGGGGAATCAGACAAAATCGAAGCCTTCATTGAACTGATCAAACCGTATGGCATCAAAGAGTTGGCAAGAACCGGGACGGCGGCCTTCCCTCGCGGAATGCAGTTGTCACATGCAAAAAGCGCAACAATCGTATAAAAACAACCAAAAAAAACTATGGATATGAAAAGGGAGATGTATTAATAATGGCAAAAGTATATTATAACGCAGAAGCAAACGAGAATTTTTTCAACAATAAAAAGGTAGCGGTAATCGGATACGGTTCACAAGGACACGCACATGCTCAAAACTTACGTGATAGCGGTGTGGATGTAATCATCGGAATCAGAAAAGGTAAATCATTCGATAAAGCTGTAGAAGATGGATTCAATGTATATACAGTTAAAGAAGCGGCAGAACAAGCAGATGTAATCATGAACCTTTTACCAGATGAAACGCAACCAAAAGTATACCAAGAAGAAATCAAACCTGTGTTGCATGCAGGTCAAGCATTAATGTTCGCACACGGATTCAACGTTCACTTTAACCAAATTGTCCCACCAGCCGACGTGGATGTATTATTAGTGGCTCCAAAAGGTCCAGGACATCTTGTTCGCCGTACATATGAACAAGGTGCAGGGGTACCGGCATTATTCGCAATCTACCAAGATGTGACGGGTGAAGCAAGAGAATTGGCACTTGCTTACGCTAGAGGAATCGGAGCACTAAGAGCGGGTGGACTGGAAACGACATTCCAAGAAGAAACAGAAACAGATCTTTTTGGAGAACAGGCAGTGCTTTGTGGCGGATTGACTTCCCTTGTAAAAGCTGGGTTTGAAACATTGACGGAAGCTGGATACCAACCGGAAGTTGCATACTTCGAGTGTTTACATGAATTGAAATTAATCATCGACCTTATGTATGAAGGCGGTATGGAAAATATGCGTTATTCCATCTCTGATACGGCTCAATGGGGAGATTTCGTTTCAGGACCACGCGTTGTGACAGAGACGACAAAAGAAGCGATGAAAGCCATTTTAAAAGACATCCAAGACGGGGAATTCGCAAAAGGATGGATCCTAGAAAACCAAGCGAATCGTCCAGTCTTCAATGCTATCAATAACCGTGAAAACAAACACCAAATCGAAGTGGTAGGTCGTGAATTAAGAAAAATGATGCCATTCGTCAAACCTCAACAAACAGAGAAAGAAGTGGTAGCCGTTGCGAAAAATTAATATTTTTGAAACAACACTTCGTGATGGGGAGCAATCGGCCGGTGTGAACTTGAATTTTACCGAAAAGCTGGAAATTGCTTATCAGCTTGAAAGGCTTGGTGTGGATATCATCGAAGCCGGTTTTCCGGCAGCATCCAAAGGGGACTTCAATTCCGTACAGGAAATCGCGCGCAAAATCAGAAACAGCTCTGTTACAGGGCTGGCGCGCGCTGTAAAGGGAGACATTGACGCTGCGTGGGACTCATTGAAAGTCGGAGCAGAACCAAGGTTGCATACATTCATCGCCACGTCTCCGATCCACCGTCAATACAAGTTGAAAATGTCAAAAGAACAAGTGATTGAAAAATCAGTTGCCATGGTCAAGTATGGGGCAGAGCGTTTCCCAATCGTACAATGGTCTGCCGAAGATGCCAGTCGAACTGAACTTGACTATCTGGCTGAAATAGTCGAAGCGGTCATTCAGGCGGGGGCGAAGGTTATCAACATTCCGGATACAGTGGGATATGCCGCCCCGATTGAATACGGAAACATCTTCCGTTACCTACGTGAAAATGTTCCTTCCATCGATAAGGTGAGCCTATCGGCTCACTGCCATGATGATCTTGGAATGGCAACAGCTAACTCATTGGCTGCCATTGAAGGTGGGGCTACCCAAGTCGAGGGAACGATAAATGGAATTGGCGAACGTGCCGGCAATGTGGCCCTTGAAGAAGTGGCGATGGCTCTTTATATCCGAAAAGATTTCTATCAGGCGGAGACGGGTCTTGTCTTGAATGAAATCAAAAGAGCTAGTGATCTGGTTAGTCGTTTAACGGGAATGCAGGTACCTGCAAATAAAGCCATTATCGGGGCCAATGCCTATGCGCATGAATCCGGGATTCACCAAGATGGCATGTTGAAAGAAAAAACGACGTATGAAATTATCTCACCGGAACTGGTCGGTGTGTCTGCCAATTCGCTTGTTCTAGGTAAGCATTCTGGACGGCATGCTTTCAAAGAGAGATTACAAGAATTGAATTTCTCTGTAACGGATGAAGAAATGAATTCTTTATTTGTCCAGTTCAAAGAATTGGCGGATAACAAGAAAACCATGACGGACGAAGATATCGTAGCTCTTGTCCTTGAAGAAAAAGCGACGGATATCAGTTTTTATGACCTGATTTCCTTCCAAATATCTCATGGTACCCATCAAGTTGCCACGGCAACGGTTACGTTGAAAAAAGGCGATAGTGAAGAAATACAGGAAGCGGCAACGGGTGCTGGTAGTGTTGAGGCCCTCTATAACACGCTTGAAAGATGTTTGGGTAGTCAAATCAACCTCCAGGATTACAGAATCCAATCTGTGGGAGCTGGGATGGATGCCTTAGCACAAGTTTTCGTAAAAATCGATTACAACGGTGTGGAAACGAGTGGACGTGGACTGGACCAGGACGTATTGGAAGCCTCGGCAAAAGCTTATTTAAACGCGGTGAACCGTGTAGTCATCATGAAGGAATTAGAAGAAAAAGCAGTCATGCAGTAGGAAGGGGAGATTTCGATGAAAAGGAATATTGCGGTGCTTCAAGGAGATGGCATCGGTAAAGAAGTGACTAGAGGCGCTGTAGAAATTCTTGAAGCCGTTGCTCAACGGTACGGGCATGATTTTGAATTTCAATATGGCGAAATTGGTGGTAGCGCTATCGATAACACGGGATCGCCACTACCGGACGGGACAGTAGAGATTTGCAAGAATAGCGACGCGGTATTATTAGGGGCGGTCGGGGGACCGAAGTGGGACACTCAACCTGCGCACCTAAGGCCAGAGCGTGGTTTATTGAAAATCCGCAAAGACCTGAATCTCTATGCTAACATCCGGCCAATTAGCTATTATTCCAGCTTGTCGGAGTCTTCACCTCTTAAAAAGGAATTCATTGAAGATGTCGATTTCGTTATTGTACGCGAGCTGACGGGTGGTCTTTATTTCGGGAAGCCGAGTGAGCGGGTGGAACGAGAGGGGAAGGATGCGGTCGTCGATACTCTTTTTTATCAGAAAGATGAAATGAAGCGCATCATTGAACTTGCATTTAAATTAGCCTCTGACCGCAAGAAAAAAGTGACATCGGTCGACAAAGCCAATGTCCTGGAATCCAGTCGGATGTGGCGTGAAACGGCTGAAGAAATCGCCAAAGATTATCCAGAAGTGGAACTTGAACACATGCTTGTTGATAATGCTGCGATGCAGCTCATAAAGAATCCGAAACAATTTGACGTTATCGTGACGGAAAATATGTTTGGTGACATTTTAAGCGATGAAGCATCCGTCTTGACTGGTTCACTTGGCATGTTGCCTTCCGCTTCGATCTCTACGGAAGGTCCCAATTTATATGAACCGATCCACGGATCTGCCCCTGATATTGCAGGGAAAAACCTAGCAAATCCTATTGGGACGATTTTATCGGCAGCATCGTTGTTACGCCTATCATTCGGATTGGAAAATGAGGCCGACGCGGTCGAGCAAGCGGTGGAAACGGTACTGAACTATGGATTAAGAACCGGTGATATTGCTAATGGTCAATCATCAATCACGACGACGACAGAAATGATTGCCCAAATAAAAGCAACTCTATTAGACCAGGAAGCCATCTCCAACATCATGGGAGCTTATGCATAACCTTCTTTCACGGCCTAAATCTAGGCCGTGTTTTTTAAAAAATATAAAATTGATCGAGGTGGATATAAGTGGGTAAATCTATAATTGAAAAAATATGGGATCGCCATATTATATATGAAGAGGAAAATAAACCGGATTTATTGTATATAGATCTTCAATATATTCATGAAGTAACATCCCCTCAAGCATTCGAAGGTTTGAGATTGAAAGGGCGTAAAGTAAGAAGGCCCGACCGGACTTTCGCAACAATGGACCATAATGTGCCTACTATAAATCGCCATTTCATTTCGGATGATATTGCAAGAAAACAGTTGGAGGCACTCGATAAAAACTGTAAGGAATTCGGTATCCGTCTTGCTGACCTAGACAGCCCAGAACAAGGAATCGTTCATGTCATCGGTCCGGAATTAGGTCTTACACAACCTGGTATGACGATTGTTTGCGGGGACAGCCATACATCTACGCATGGGGCGTTCGGATCGATTGCTTTCGGAATCGGAACAAGTGAAGTGGAGCATGTTTTGGCCACTCAATCCCTATGGCAGACTAAACCAAAAACGCTCAAGCTTGAGGTTAATGGGAAACTCGGTCATGGAGTCATGGCGAAAGATGTCATTTTATATGTTATATCCAAATTCGGTGTTGACTTTGGGACAGGACATATCATTGAATATTGTGGGGAAGTTTTCGATGCCATGTCAATGGAAGAAAGAATGACCGTATGTAATATGTCAATCGAAGGCGGTGCTCGTGCTGGGCTAGTGGCACCAGATGAAACAACCTTCTCCTATTTGAAAGGTCGGAAATATGTTTCAAAAGGTGAAGAGTTTGAGCGTTGCGTTCAGGACTGGAAGGCACTTGTTAGTGACGCAGATGCGGTTTATGACCGGGAAATCGTCCTTGATGGCAGTTTGATTTCGCCAATGGTCAGCTGGGGAACAAATCCGGGCATGGCTAGTGGAGTGGATGAACGGGTACCGACTTTTGCAGAGGATATCACTAATTCGAAGGAACTCGGCCGCGCGCTTGAATATATGGGACTTCAAGAAGGAATGGCGATTACGGATATTCCGGTTCAACATGTATTTATCGGTTCTTGTACCAATTCCAGAATTGAAGATTTACGTCAGGCTGCTGAAATGATTGAAGGAAGGACGGTTCATAAAGGTGTTCGAGCAATGGTGGTACCAGGCTCACAAAGTGTCAAGAAGCAAGCGGAAGATGAAGGATTGGATGGAATTTTTAAATCGTCAGGCTTTGAATGGCGGGAATCAGGTTGTAGCATGTGCTTGAGCATGAACCCGGATGCGGTGCCTCCTGGTGAACACTGTGCCTCCACGAGTAACAGGAATTTCGAGGGACGACAAGGGGCAGGGGCCAGGACCCATTTAGTAAGTCCAGCAATGGCAGCGGCTGCGGCCATATACGGGAAGTTCGTTGATATAAGAAACTTGAAAAAAGCTGAGAGAGTTCAGTAAATACAAATTAATAGGAGGTGCACAATGGAAATGGAACCCATTACTATATATAAAGGAAGAGCGGCGGCACTAAATCGGAAAAATGTGGATACCGATCAAATTATTCCAAAGCAATTTTTAAAACGGATTGAACGAAGCGGCTTTGGCGAATTCCTGTTCTATAACTGGCGCTTTGATGAAGAAGGAAATGAACGCCCTGATTTTGAATTGAATCAGCCTCAAAATCGTGATACCTCGATTTTGATTGCGGGTGAAAACTTTGGCTGCGGGTCATCAAGGGAGCATGCACCATGGTCGTTGAAAGATTATGGTTTCGATATTGTCATCGCACCATCTTATGCCGACATATTCAAAAGCAACTGCATGAAGAATGGAATGGTTCCCATCGCATTAAACCATGAGCAAGTCCAGTACCTGATGGAGAGGGCCGCTTCCCCTGATTATGAACTGACTGTCGATTTACCAAATCAAACGGTGAAAGATGACCAAGGGTTTGAAGCAAGCTTCGAGATTCATCCATATTGGAAGGAAATGCTCGTCAAAGGCTGGGACGAAATATCGATCACCCTTCAATATGATGAGAAAATAGCAGCTTATGAAAAGCAAAAAGATGCAGTTTCTAATGCGTAATGAATTCAAAAAAAGGCTTCCTATCCAATAAAATAGGAAGCTCTTTTTTGTGGAGTTTTAAATTACATATAAGTGGAATGGATACCTTGGAAGGTGACTGTTTTTTGAATTTCATTCTATTACATGCTAAACTATTTTCCAAAAGCGAACGGCGAGGTGAATATTGATGGTTGGGAAACATGGAAAGAGCACAGAGGATCCGAAGGTCGTCCCATTTCCTAATCTAGGGGAACGGTTAATCATAAAGGGCCTCGACGAGCTTGGAAAAAGAAACTTTAAAGACGCAGCCCGGCTCTTCAGTCAAGCACGGGAATTTGAGCCGGATAATGATGAAGTATGTATGGGCCTTGTCGTTTCCCTGGTTGAGCTCGAGTATTATGAAGAGTCCAAAGAATTGTGCCAAGAGATGCTTAATAAAGGAATCGGTGACTATTTCCAATTGATTAACATCTATTTAATGGTGCTACTCCAATTGAATGAACATCAGGAAATGATTACGACAATTGAACTTTTATTTGATGAAAACCAGATCCCCTTCGACAAAGAGGAGCATTTTGAAAAGATGCTTCACTTCAGCAAGCGGGCCCTTGAAGATAAAAAAGAGGAAACCGAAAGGGAATTACAGCTGCGGGAAGAAGAATTACAGAAGGAAGAGTTATTCGCAGGGAAATCGGATAAAGAAATGCTACTTGTGATTTCTAAACTTACGAATCTTAATATTCGACCTTTTGTCCCCCAAATCGAGCAGTTTCTTCAAGACCGTGATGGACACCCATTTTTTAAAACGATGCTATTAAACATCCTTATAGACCAGGAGTATAATGAAGAAGTAACCGTTTGGAAGTTCACGCAGTCCAAGATTGTCAATCCAAAAGAGCTGGTGACCTTGAAGGAAACAAGCTTCCATAAAACGATCATGAACCTGACAGAAGAGGAAATCAGTCATAAAAATCCGAGTTTATTTGAAATGGTGCACAGCCTAATTGAGCGGCATTCCTTTTTATTGTATCCATTGGAACCAGAATCAGATATGATACCGGCATGGGCGGCTGCCTATCATGCGTTAGCCGAAGAGTACATGACAGGGGAAGATAGGATCCAAGAAATAGCGAATAGTTATTCCGTTGATGGGGAAGCGGTTACGAATATTCTAGCCACTATAAAAGAAATCGAAGAAATTTCTTATCCCATTATTTAACCTATTGCTGTTGTAACGGTTTGAACCTGTGTTATAATGTAGTGGTTGTAATGTATAATCGTCTAATTTTGACGAATTCCCAATTTTTTTCTTGGGTATATTTGAAGGATGACTTGTTAACACTTGCAAAGCATATTCATCCAATGCTTATTATTGAAGTATATAGATCTTTTTGGAGGGAAACACATGTCTGTAAAATGGGAAAAACAAGAAGGTAATCAAGGCGTATTAACAATCGAAGTAGAAGCTGTAAAAGTAAACGAAGGTTTAGACGCAGCATTCAAAAAAGTAGTTAAACAAGTAAACGTACCTGGCTTCCGTAAAGGTAAAATGCCACGTCAAATGTTCGAAAAGAAATTCGGCGTAGAATCATTATATCAAGATGCTCTTGATTTCATCCTTCCTGATGCATATGCAAATGCTGTCGAAGAAGCTGGAATTCAGCCTGTAGATCGTCCAGAAATCGACATCGAGAAAATGGAAAAAGGCGAAAACCTAATCTTCACGGCTACTGTAACAGTTAAGCCTGAAGTTAAATTAGGAGATTACAAAGGTGTTGAAGTGGAAAAATTCAATACTGAAGTAACTGACGAAGACGTTGATAACGAATTGAAATCAATGCAAGAACGTCAAGCTGAACTTGTCGTTAAAGAAGAAGGACAAGCTGCAGAAGGCGATACAGTCGTTCTTGATTTTGAAGGATTCGTTGATGGAGAAGCATTCGAAGGCGGAGCTTCAGAAAACCATTCACTAGAAATCGGTTCTAACTCATTCATCCCTGGTTTCGAAGAGCAACTTATTGGTCTTGAAACTGGCGCTGAAAAAGACATCGAAGTTACATTCCCTGAAGAATACCATGCTGCTGAACTTGCAGGTAAACCAGCTGTATTCAAAGTGAAGATTCACGAAATCAAAACAAAACAACTTCCTGAGTTGGATGATGAATTCGCGAAAGACGTTGACGAAGAAGTTGAAACGTTAGCTGAACTTAAAGAAAAAACAAAACATAAATTAGAGCATGACAAAAAACATGAAGAAGAAAACTTCGTACAAAACACTGTAATCGGTAAAGCTGTTGAAGGTGCAGAAATGGACATTCCTGAAGCTATGATTTCTAACGAAGTAGACCGCATGATGAATGAGTTCTCTCAACGCATTCAATCTCAAGGCCTAAACTTAGAACTTTACTACCAATTCTCAGGTCAAGACGAAGAAGCATTAAAAGCACAAATGAAAGAAGAAGCTGAAGGACAAGTTCGTACAAGCTTGACTCTTGAAGCTATCGCTGAAGCTGAAAAAATTGAAGCAACTGATGAAGACGTTGAAGCTGAACTTGCAGAAATGGCTACAATGTACAACATGGAAGTTGAAGCAATCAAACAAGCTCTTGGAAACTTAGAAAGCATCAAAGGCGATCTTAAAATTAAGAAAGCAATTGACTTCTTAGTGGAAAACAGCAAAACTGTTGAAGCAAAATAATTTATTTTAAGTAAGTGTTTACTAATATTTTCTTCAAAGAAACAAGGCGCGAGTAATCGTGCCTTGTTTTATACATATTAAGAATTTGTTGGTAATTTTAACTATCGGATAGTTTCTGATTGATTTTTTTTTCATTTCAGTGTAGATTAATTCTAATGCTGCATATACATATTTATACAGAAAAACCTTATTTTAAAAACCGCAAAGTTTGGACATACTGGTAAATGGAAACATACATATGAAATGAAAATTTGTACTTATTGGACAACTTGTGGGTGAGCGTTTTTGTTACAAAATTTCCAAGAACGTGATAGAATGCAAAACATACTAGGAATTTTGGAACGCTAAAGTATTTGTGTGTCTTTCCTATAGCGGATTTGACACCTTTACATCACTAGAGTTGGAAGAGTATTTAAAGGGGTGAACGTTCATGTTTAAATTTAATGATGAAAAAGGACAATTAAAATGTTCTTTTTGCGGAAAAACTCAAGAACAGGTCCGCAAACTGGTAGCTGGTCCAGGTGTATATATTTGTGACGAGTGTATCGAGCTTTGTACTGAAATCGTTGAAGAAGAGCTAGGTACTGATGAAGAAGTAGAATTTAGAGATGTACCTAAACCTAAGGAAATCCGTGCGATACTAGACGAATACGTAATTGGACAAGAACAGGCTAAAAAGTCTTTGGCCGTCGCTGTTTATAATCATTATAAACGCATCAATTCCAATAGCAAAGTTGATGACGTCGAGTTATCCAAGAGTAATATCGCTCTTATTGGACCGACAGGAAGCGGGAAAACGCTACTTGCCCAAACATTGGCGCGTCTATTGAATGTACCTTTTGCCATTGCTGACGCAACTTCATTAACGGAAGCTGGTTATGTTGGGGAAGATGTAGAGAACATCCTTCTTAAGCTGATTCAAGCGGCTGATTATGATGTGGAAAAAGCGGAAAAAGGCATCATTTATATCGATGAAATCGATAAAGTGGCCCGTAAATCCGAGAACCCATCGATTACACGCGATGTATCCGGTGAAGGTGTACAGCAGGCCTTATTGAAAATTCTTGAAGGTACCGTGGCAAGCGTTCCGCCACAAGGAGGACGTAAACATCCTCATCAAGAATTCATCCAAATCGATACGACTAATATCTTATTCATCTGTGGTGGTGCTTTTGACGGCATTGAACCAATCATCAAACGCCGTTTAGGCCAAAAAGTCATTGGCTTTGGTTCTGATGTTAAAAAAGATGATATCGCAGAAAAAGAATTGCTTTCTAAAGTTCTTCCAGAAGATTTACTGCGTTTCGGTCTAATTCCGGAATTCATCGGTCGTCTTCCTGTCATTGCTACACTAGAGCAATTGGACGAAGCCGCTTTGATTGAAATCCTTACAAAACCGAAAAATGCTCTTGTGAAGCAATATCAAAAATTGCTTGAGCTTGACGACGTGGAATTGGAATTCGAACAGGAAGCACTTAGTGAAATTGCTAAAAAGGCGATTGAACGTAAAACAGGTGCGCGTGGACTCCGTTCCATCATTGAAGGGATTATCCTTGAAGTGATGTTCGATCTTCCATCACGTGATGATGTTGCCAAATGTGTAATTACAGGAAGCACAATCGCGAAAAACGAAACACCAAAGCTTGTCCTGAAAGATGGTACAACCATTCAGGGACAAGGGAAGAAAACATCTGCTTAATCGATTAGTGAAAAAACTGCCAGTTCTTCTGGCAGTTTTTTTATGTTCTTTTTCATTACCTCAGTGCTTCTAAGTTTATATCTCAAAACACCAAAATTTACATCCCATATTTATTGGATTATTTCGCCCTCCCCTAGGAGATACTATCAGAAATGACAAGGCAGTAGCAGGAGGGAAAACGATGAACTGGACAGGAATAGCGTTATTTATTCAGCTGTTTTTTGGTATTGTGATTGGTTTGTATTTTTTGAATTTATTAAAAGGTCAACGGACACAAAAAGTTTCGATTAACCGTGATTCACGAAAGGAAATGGATCAGCTACAAAGGATGAGGTCCATCTCCCTAACAGAGCCATTGTCAGAAAAGGTGAGGCCGATTACATTTAAGGATATCATCGGTCAGGAGGACGGCATCAAATCTCTAAAAGCAGCTTTATGCGGTCCGAATCCCCAGCATGTGATCATTTATGGCCCTCCAGGAGTGGGGAAAACGGCAGCTGCAAGGATCGTTCTAGAAGAAGCCAAGAAAAATGGGAAGTCTCCTTTCAAGAAGTCGGCAGTCTTTATCGAACTGGATGCAACGACTGCTAGATTCGATGAACGGGGAATAGCCGATCCGTTAATAGGTTCAGTACACGACCCTATATATCAAGGCGCCGGGGCCATGGGCCAGGCGGGTATCCCGCAACCCAAACAAGGGGCTGTCAGTAATGCTCATGGCGGCGTACTGTTTATAGATGAAATTGGGGAACTCCATCCCATTCAAATGAACAAGTTGTTAAAGGTGCTGGAAGACCGGAAAGTGTTTCTCGAAAGTGCTTATTATCAAGAGGAAAATCAAAATATTCCGACCCATATCCATGATATATTTAAAAATGGACTTCCTGCCGACTTTCGCTTGATTGGGGCTACAACAAGAACGCCTAATGAAATTGCCCCAGCCATTCGTTCAAGGTGCATTGAAGTGTTTTTCCGTGAACTGGACCGTGAGGAAATCGTATCCGTTGCCAAAAATGCTTCCGATAAGGTAGGTATCACTATTAGTGAAAAGGGACTTCAGTCGATTTCGGATTACGCCCGAAATGGAAGGGAAGCTGTCAATATGATTCAAACATTGGCCGGTATCTCCATTAATGAAAATCGAAGCTACATCAGGGAAGAAGATATTGATTGGATGGCTCATAGCAGCCAACTTACACAGAGGATGGACCGGAAAATAGAGTCAAGTCCAAAAATAGGACTGGTTAATGGTCTTGCCGTTTATGGTCCTAACAGTGGAGCTTTGTTGGAAATCGAAGTGACTGTGATGGCTGCTAACGATGATAAAGGTTCAATCAATATTACAGGGATAGTCGAAGAAGAAAGCATTGGTGGTGGAAATGGGAAATCCATTCGTCGCAAGAGCATGGCCAAGGGGTCGATTGAAAATGTCATCACGGTCCTGCGTTCCATGGGCGTTCCAGCCGACCAATTCGATATCCATGTTAACTTCCCAGGCGGCAGCCCTGTGGACGGTCCATCAGCAGGTATAGCGATGGCAACGGGCATATACTCGGCCATCTATAAAATGCCTGTGGATCATACGGTAGCGATGACGGGAGAAATTAGTATTCATGGTGGCGTTAAACCAATCGGAGGCGTCATTCCGAAGATAAAGGCCGCAAAACTGGCTGGGGCAAAGACTGTCATTATTCCAGCTGAAAACATGCAACCGCTGCTGCTGGAAATAAAAGATATCGAGATTATTCCTGTTACGAATGTAAAAGAAGTATTGGATAGGGCGCTGAAGAAAGAGATAATATCCGATCAGATATTAGCCTCCTTGGACCCTTCGAAAAAAGAAAGCGTATAACAGGAGAACCCCGGTTTGAAAAAGACCGGGGCGTTTTCTGGCCGAAAAAAATAATCATGAATTCGGGCGTGCTTTTTCCTCAGAAATTGGAGATAATAAAAGCAATTATACCTGTTAAGGTAAACAAATAGACACTTCTATATAAATAGGATAGAATTGTTAAAAGGTTGATAACTTGGGTAATTAGTTTACAACGACGATACTAAATTTGGAGGTGTCAGGAAATGACTGATCAAGAAATCATCGTTCCCCTCCTGCCGCTAAGAGGACTGCTTGTATATCCAACAATGGTACTTCATTTAGATGTGGGCCGAGATAAATCGGTACAAGCCCTTGAGAAAGCAATGGTGGAAGACCATCTTATATTTTTGACGACACAGAAAGATGTGACGTTGGATGAACCTGGTGAAGAAGATTTATTTACCATGGGTACATTAACAAAAGTAAAACAGATGCTGAAACTTCCAAATGGTACCATCCGTGTTTTGGTGGAAGGTTTAAACCGGGCAGAGGTTAGTGAATTTTACGATTATGAGACACACTATGGTGCGAAGGTTAAAATATATGAAGACAGCGATGAAAAAGATGCAGAACATCAAGCATTAATGCGCACCTTGCTGGATTATTTTGAACAATACATAAAGATGTCCAAAAAAATAACCGGTGAAACGTTCTCTTCCACTTCAGATATTGAAGAACCGGGTAGATTGGCTGATATCATCGCCTCCCATTTGCCTCTTAAGTTGAAAGAGAAGCAAGAAGTGCTTGAGACCATTGATATGAAAGAGCGCTTAAGCCGGGTGATTGAAATCATCAATAACGAAAAGGAAGTCCTTTTCCTGGAGAAAAAGATCGGTCAGCGTGTCAAGCGATCCATGGAACGGACACAAAAAGAATATTATCTACGTGAACAAATGAAGGCCATCCAGAAGGAACTAGGGGATAAAGAAGGTAAGACAGGAGAAATCGCCGTTCTTACTGAAAAAATAGAAGAAGCCGATATGCCAGCGCATATTAAAGAAACGGCTTTAAAAGAACTCGACCGGTATGAAAAAGTACCATCCAGTTCAGCTGAAAGCTCCGTTATCCGCAATTACATCGAATGGTTAATATCGCTTCCATGGTCGAATGCCACGAAAGATGATCTTAATATTCATAAAGCGGAAAAAATCCTTAACCGTGACCATTATGGATTGGAAAAGGTCAAAGAACGGGTGCTTGAATACTTGGCTGTCCAGCAGCTGACTAATTCGTTAAAGGGACCGATTCTTTGTTTGGTAGGTCCTCCAGGCGTCGGAAAAACAAGCTTAGCTAAGTCGATTGCCTCATCATTGAACCGGAAGTTTGTTCGAATTTCCCTAGGTGGCGTGCGTGATGAATCGGAAATCCGGGGACACCGCCGCACATATGTAGGGGCCATGCCAGGTAGAATCATCCAAGGGATGAAAAAGGCGGGCACGATTAATCCGGTATTTTTACTGGATGAAGTGGATAAGATGTCCAATGACTTTAGGGGAGACCCATCGGCCGCGATGTTAGAAGTGCTTGACCCGGAACAAAACCATAACTTCAGTGACCATTATATTGAAGAGACGTATAATCTTTCTAAAGTTATGTTCGTTGCGACAGCCAATAATCTTTCAACAATTCCAGGACCGCTTCGTGATCGTATGGAAATCATTTCGATTGCAGGTTATACTGAAATAGAGAAGCTTCATATCGCCAAGGATCACCTACTGCCTAGACAGTTGGAGAATCATGGTCTATTGAAGACACAACTGCAAATCCGTGAAGAAGCCCTTACTAAGATCATTCGTTATTATACTCGGGAAGCCGGTGTCCGTAGTCTAGAACGGCAGCTTGCCAGTATTTGTAGGAAAACGGCGAAGATCATCGTTTCCGGTGAGAAAAAACGAGTCGTGATTTCTGATAAGAATGTCGAGGAGTTTTTAGGGAAAACGATGTTCCATTATGGACAAGCGGAGATAGAAAACCAAATAGGTGTCGCTAATGGATTGGCATACACTTCCGTTGGTGGGGATACGTTACAGATCGAGGTATCTCTATCACCAGGAAAAGGAAAGCTCATTTTGACTGGGAAACTTGGCGACGTCATGAAAGAATCAGCTCAGGCTGCTTTCAGTTATGTACGTTCGAAGACCGAGAAACTCCACATCGATACGAACTTCCATGAAAAGTACGATATCCATATCCATGTTCCAGAAGGAGCCGTTCCTAAGGATGGTCCATCTGCAGGCATCACGATTGCAACAGCGTTAATATCGGCTCTAACTAATAGGCCGATCAGAAAAGAGGTAGGCATGACAGGCGAAATTACATTACGCGGACGGGTTCTCCCAATTGGTGGCCTTAAGGAAAAATCCTTAGCAGCTCATAGGGCAGGACTTACGAAAATCATCATCCCGCAAGATAACGAAAAGGATATTGATGATATCCCGGAAAGTGTCCGTAAAGAATTAATATTTGTTCCAGTTTCACATGTTGATGAAGTCCTAGAACATGCATTGGTAGGTGTGGACGAATGAAAGTAACAAGTTCAGATATTGTCATCAGTGCCGTTAAGCCTGAACAATATCCTAACACCCCCATTCCGGAATTTGCCCTAGCCGGTCGTTCCAATGTCGGGAAATCAAGTTTCATCAATAAATTGATCAATCGAAAAAATTTAGCGCGGACTTCTTCCAAGCCAGGAAAGACGCAAACGCTGAATTTCTATATCATAAATGAAGCCATGCATTTTGTGGATGTACCTGGTTACGGGTATGCAAAGGTTTCTAAAAGCGAACGTGATGCGTGGGGAAGAATGATTGAAACATATTTTACTTCCCGTGAACAGCTTCGTGCAGCGATATTGGTCGTTGATTTACGCCATCCGCCGACTAAAGATGATATAGCCATGTATGAGTTCCTGAAGCATTATGATTTGCCAAGAATTGTGATAGCGACGAAAGCGGACAAAATCCCAAAAGGGAAATGGCAAAAACATCTTAAAATCACACGCCAAACGCTTAATCTGGAAAAAGAAGATGAATTGCTTCTTTTCTCAGGTGAAACCGGAGAAGGTAAAGAACAAGTCTGGGGCGTTTTGAAGAAATACATGTAAGAGCTAAAGGACATTCCCTAAGTGGAATGCCCTTCTCTTCTTAATGAAAAAAGGTCTCCCATCAGGGAGGCCTTTTTCATTTTCTTCGAAGTAAGATATACACACCAATTGCGATTAAAACAAATGGCCAAAATTTTTCTATATTATAGGTTCCTGTTTCCAGTATTCCGAAAGATGAGGTGATTTTGTCATAAAACAAAGTGAGGATCGCTATGAAGAATAAAATCATCCCGTGCATCATGCCTGTATTCGTTTTACGTGTCCTAAGAATAAAACCTAGAGAAATGATTAAAATAAAGATACCAAGGCTATCCGGCCAAATCTCGAGGTTATTGGCGATATGGAAATGGGCGCCGAATCCGAGCAGGATGACACCGGGAAGTATGGATTCATACTCACTCCCACTGTAGGCCTGGATTAAAAAGGCAATACCGACAATACATAATAGTGTAGGCCAGCTAAAGAAACCTGGGAAAATTTCAATTCGTGAATGTTCAAGAAAAAAATAAAGTCCGAAACCGATTAAAATGATTCCGGGAAAAATTCGTTGCTTTTTCATTTTATCCTCCTATCAATTCGATTACTTGAAGTTTATTGGTATTTTTGATATGGTTCTTTTGTACACAATGTCGAAATATGTATTTAATATAAAAATACGGCTCATGCATTCACTATATTAGTGGGTGAACAAGCTTTCTTATTATGGTAGCATACGTTCATAAACTGTTCATATATTTTTTTGTTTCAGTTTTAGTACATGGTATAATGAAGGTACATGAAAAATTTTGGGGGTGCAAAAGAAAAGATGCATATTCTAGCGGTTGGTATCAATTACAAAACTGCCCCTGTAGAAATTCGGGAAAAATTGTCGTTTAATGAAGCCGAACTTGCCGAGGCAATGAAAGCTCTTAAAAATAAAAAAAGTATTTTGGAGAATGTCATTATTTCCACATGCAATAGAACGGAAATATATGCGGTAGGTGATCAACTTCATACTAGCCGATATTATATTAAGGAATTCCTTTCTGAGTGGTTTCACATCGATAAAGAGGAGTTTTCTAAATATCTGTTTTTCTATGAAGGGGACGCTGCTGTTGAGCATTTATTTTCAGTTACATGTGGCCTGAACTCCATGATTCTTGGGGAAACGCAGATTTTGGGACAAGTTCGCTCGAGTTATATGCTGGGACAGAAGGAAGATACAATAGGAACGGTTTTTAATCATCTTTTCAAGCAAGCCCTTACACTGGCCAAAAAAGCCCATTCGGAAACGGAAATCAATACGAATGCGGTTTCCGTGAGCTATGCGGCCGTTGAATTGGCGAAGAAAATCTTTGGAAGCTTAAGTGGCAAGAATGTGCTGATTCTCGGAGCAGGTAAAATGGGTGAATTGGCGATTCAAAATCTTCACAGTAATGGTGCGGATAGCATTACTGTCATCAATCGTACTTATCAGAAGGCGGTTGATTTAGCTGAGAGATTTAATGGAGATGCAAAACAGCTTCAGGAACTGCAATGTGCATTGGTGGAAGCGGATATCTTAATCACGTCCACTGGATCGAAAGACCTTCTCGTCACAAAAGAAATGATGACATTTGTGAACAAGCTTCGCAAAGGCCGTCCTATCTTCATGGTGGATATCGCTGTTCCACGTGACTTGGATCCAACGTTGGCTGAACTGGAAAACGTATTCCTATACGACATCGATGACCTTGAAGGAATCGTACAAGCGAATATCGAAGAACGTAAGAAAGCTGCTGAAAAGATAGGCTTAATGATTGAATTCGAGATTGTTGAATTTAATCAGTGGATGAATTTGCTTGGTGTGGTTCCAGTCATTTCGTCCCTACGGGAAAAATCGTTATCGATTCAAAAGGAAACGATGGAGAGCATTGAAAGAAAGCTCCCACACTTGAGTGAACGTGATATAAAAGTATTGAACAAACATACGAAGAGCATCATTAATCAAATGCTGAGGGATCCGATTTTATATGCCAAAGAACTGGCAGAGGAACCAAATGCAAAAGAACAATTGAATAATTTTGTGAAAATCTTTCATTTAGAGGAATTGGTTGAAGAAAAGATGGTAGAGGACAATGAAACTGAAAAGGCACATGCGAAGTCTTCTCTACTAAATCCAGTTCCTGTCCATTAATGAGGTAGATATGGAATTACTAATGACAAGGTTACATGAAGGTACTGTATTGTTATATGCCGTCAGTATGCTTTTATATTTCTTAGATTTTCTAAATAATAACCAGAAGGCTAATAAAATCGCCTTCTGGTTGCTTTCTATTGTTTGGGTACTGCAAACAATTTTTTTATTTCTTTATGTAATGAAAACGGGAAGGTTTCCAATCTTGACGATTTTCGAAGGGCTATATTTTTATGCTTGGCTCCTCGTTTCATTATCATTGATCATTAACCGGTTGTTACGTGTCGATTTTATCGTATTCTTTACTAATCTACTTGGGTTCATGGTGATGGCCATCCATACGTTTGCCCCTGTCCAGATAGAATCGGAAGTCCTTGCACAACAGCTGGTTTCTGAGCTTTTATTTATTCATATCACGTTTGCCTTACTATCTTATAGTGCTTTTACTCTTTCATTCGTGTTTTCCTTACTCTACTTGATTCAATATGACTTATTGAAGCGAAAGAAATGGGGTAAGCGGTTGCTTCGACTGGGTGATTTGACGAAGCTTGAAAATCTGTCGTATGTTCTCGCTGTAATCGGCGTTCCGTTATTGGGGGTATCTTTGATACTGGGCATTCAGTGGGCCAATCTTAAATTACCAGGTGTTTCTTGGTTGGATATGAAAATTATCGGTTCGTTTGTTATATTGATAGGATACAGTGTTTATTTATACTTGAAAATCCGAAAACAGGTTTATGGCAGGGCTTTGGCCTTTTTGAATATTGGATTCTTCATGATTGTATTAATTAACTTTTTCCTTTTTGGAAGTCTTTCATCATTCCATGTTTGGAATACATAGGAGGAAACTATGAGAAAAATTATTGTCGGTTCTAGACGTAGTAAACTAGCGATTACCCAAACGAATTGGGTGATTAATCAACTTAAGGATCTTGGCCTTCCCTACGAGTTCGAAGTGAAGGAAATAGTCACGAAAGGTGACCAGATCCTAGATGTGACGCTTTCGAAAGTAGGCGGTAAGGGACTATTTGTTAAAGAAATCGAACAGGCCATGCTGAATAAGGAAATTGATATGGCTGTACATAGCATGAAGGATATGCCAGCGGTGCTTCCAGAAGGATTGACGATTGGCTGCATTCCACCAAGAGAAGATCACCGTGATGCATTGATTTCAAAGAATCATGAAAAGCTTTCTGAATTGAAACCGGGCTCTATTGTTGGAACAAGCAGTTTGCGTCGCAGTGCCCAAATCTTGTCAAGAAGACCGGATCTTGAAATTAAATGGATTCGCGGGAATATTGATACCCGTTTGGATAAACTAAAAAATGAAGAGTATGACGCCATCATTCTAGCTGCTGCAGGTCTTGCTAGAATGGGTTGGAAGAAAGACGTCGTAACGGAATTTTTAGATGAAGACATTTGTTTACCGGCTGTTGGCCAAGGAGCTCTTTCCATTGAGTGCCGTGCAGATGATCATGATTTATTGTCTGAGCTTGCTAAATTCACGTGTGAAAATACGAAAAAGACCGTAGAAGCTGAACGTGCCTTTTTAGATAAAATGGAAGGTGGCTGCCAGGTGCCGATTGCAGGATTGGCAGTTGCAAAAGACAATGGAGATGTTTCCTTAACAGCTTTAGTCGCTTCCCCGGATGGTAAAGTGATTTATAAAGAAATGGCTGAGGGCCCAAATCCTGAAGCTGTTGGCCTTGAGGCTGCTAGACTGATTAGTGAATTCGGTGGCAAAGAGTTGATTGATCGTGTAAAAGAGGAGCTTGATCAGTAATGAAGCCGTTTTTGCCTCTTAAAGATTATCAGGTTTTAATCACCAGAGGGAAAGGGCAAGCTGAGGGTTTGCAAACTTTAGTGAAAAAAAATGGGGGAACTCCTCTGATGGTGCCGTTGCTAGAGTTTACCCTTCCAGAAAATCTGGAAGAGGTACAAGAACGGTTGAATCGATTGAACAGCTATGACTGGGTCATATTAACGAGCAAGAATGGTGTGGATTTTTTGTTCAGGCTGCTCGGCAAGCAACAACATGTGGTGCTTCCGAAAATAGCCGTCATTGGATCCAAAACGGAAGAGGCTTTGAACGCGTATGGATATGAAGCGGATTTTGTTCCATCCGAATATGTTGCAGAAAGTTTTGTTTCGGAGTTTATTACTCACCTCGAACCCGGTGAACGTGTCCTCCTTGCGAAAGGGAACCTCGCAAGGACGGTCATAGCGGAGGCCATTAATGAAACGAGTGCATCGTGTGATGAAATGATTATCTATCACACCATACTTCCACAAGAGAGCGAAAGACAACTGGTCCAATTAATCTTGAACGGGAAAGTGGATATCATCACCTTTACAAGCTCTTCCACGGTGAATCACTTTACACAGATCATTGAACAATATGAATTGAATACATACATAAAAGACCTTGTCATTGCTTGTATTGGACCGATTTGTGCCAGGACGGCATCGAAAAATGGTTTACATGTTTCTGTATGTCCTGATGTCTATACAACAGAAGCGATGGTTGAGGAAGTAGTACGGTATATTGTTAAAAAGAATCCTAAAGGAGGAACCATAAAATGAAAGATATTTTATTCAATCGTCACCGCCGCCTGCGTGCAAGTGCCGGCATGAGGGCTTTAGTCCGTGAAACATACGTACATAAAGAGGATTTAATCTACCCGATTTTCATCATCGACGGTGAGAACATAAAAACGGAAATTGCCTCCATGCCAGGAATTTACCAGCTTTCGATGGATAATCTAGCGGCAGAGATGGATGAGGTCGTGGGTCTTGGCATTAAATCAGTCATTTTATTCGGTGTTCCATTTGAACATGATAAGGATGAACAAGGCACTGGAGCCTTTCATCATAATGGACTTGTCCAACAAGCAACCCGACTCATCAAAAAACAATACCCTGAAGTCATGGTCATTGCTGACACATGCTTATGTGAATACACAAGCCATGGTCACTGCGGGGTAGTTGAGGGAGACAAAATCTTAAATGATGCGTCACTTGACCTTCTTGCCAAAACGGCCATCAGCCAAGCAGAAGCAGGTGCCGATATCATTGCCCCTTCTAATATGATGGATGGATTTGTTGCGGCCATCCGTGCAGGACTAGATGAAGCGGGTTACGAAGATATCCCGATCATGTCTTATGCTGTGAAATATTCGTCCGCTTTTTATGGTCCTTTCCGTGATGCGGCCAATGGGGCTCCTCAGTTCGGCGACCGGAAAACGTACCAAATGGACCCGGCTAACCGTCTAGAAGCTTTCCGTGAAGCAGAATCCGATGTAGAAGAAGGAGCCGACTTCTTAATCGTGAAACCAGCTCTTTCCTACATGGATGTCATCAGGGACATGAAAAATACCTTCACACTTCCGATTGTGGCTTATAACGTAAGTGGGGAATATTCAATGGTGAAGGCTGCCGCCCAAAACGGCTGGATCGATGAAAAATCAATCGTAATGGAAATGATGACAGGCTTCAAACGAGCAGGTTCTGACTTGATCATTACTTATTTTTCAAAAGATGTAGCCCGTTGGATCGATGAAGATAATAAGTGAGGAAAAAATAATATAGTTTATTAGAGAAAAGGGGACGGATACATGCGTTCATACGAAAACTCAAAAAAGGCGTTTGCCGAAGCTAAAGACCTGATGCCAGGGGGCGTAAATAGTCCTGTCCGTGCCTTCAAGTCAGTGGATATGGATCCTATTTTCATGAAACGGGGTAAAGGATCCAAACTCTATGATATTGATGGTAACGAATATATTGACTACGTTCTTTCATGGGGTCCACTTATTCTTGGTCACACGAATGACCGTGTAGTTGAGGCATTGAAAAAGGTAGCAGAATCAGGTACAAGCTTCGGTACTTCTACGCTGATTGAAAATGAACTGGCTAAGCTAGTCATCGAGAGGGTCCCTTCAATCGAAATGATCCGAATGGTTTCTTCAGGAACAGAAGCTACGATGAGTGCATTGAGATTGGCGCGTGGCTATACAGGCCGCGATAAAATCCTGAAATTTGAAGGGTCTTATCATGGACATGGTGATTCCTTGCTGATTAAGGCCGGCTCTGGTGTGGCTACGCTTGGCTTACCTGATAGTCCAGGAGTGCCTGAAGGAATTGCAAAGAATACCATCACGGTACCATATAATGATCTTGCAGCCACTAAATACGCGTTCGAACAGTTTGGTGAAGATATCGCCTGTATAATCGTCGAGCCGGTTGCAGGAAATATGGGAGTCGTACCGCCACAACCTGGTTTCCTTGAAGGACTACGTGACTTGACGACCCAATACGGATCCTTATTGATCTTTGATGAAGTCATGACAGGCTTCCGAGTAGGTTATAACTGTGCTCAAGGTTATTTCGGCGTTGATCCGGACTTGACTTGCCTAGGTAAAGTGATCGGCGGCGGTTTACCTGTCGGGGCTTTCGGCGGCAAACGTAAAATCATGGAGCAAGTAGCCCCAAGCGGTAATATTTATCAAGCAGGTACATTATCCGGTAACCCTCTTGCGATGACAGCAGGACTTGAAACCCTGAGTCAATTGACACCTGAATCGTATGATGAGTTTACCCGTAAAGGCGATATGCTTGAAAAAGGAATCGGGGAAGCGGCGAAACGATATGGCATTCCCTATACATTCAACCGTGCCGGTTCAATGATCGGACTTTTCTTTACAAATGAAGATGTAGTGAACTATGATACAGCCAAAACATCTGATTTAGAGTTTTTTGCATCGTACTACCGGGAAATGGCGAACCAAGGGATTTATCTTCCGCCTTCTCAATACGAAGGCTTATTCCTATCAACGGCTCATAGCGATGAAGACATTGAAAAAACAATCGCAGCAGCTGAAAAAGCTTTCGCTACATTGAAAAAATAATCGTAAGGGTTTCCCCATTCCGGGGAAGCCCTTTTTTATTTGTGATGATTTCCCCCCTCCGTTCAACCGTTTGTTCGATTCATTCATCCATTTTTCCCATTGATTAAAGGAATAATCATTTCCCTTTCCTCATAGATTGTTATTGGTATAGGTACTGTTTTTCTGAAGCTGAAAGGAGGAGTTGTCTTGTCGCAAGAAAACGAATCGTATTTGCGATTTTCTTTGGAAGAGTCCGTTTGGTTTCATAAGGGACAGGAAGTGGCTGAGCTCTATTCCATATCCCTCGATCCAAATGTGACGATCCAGGAAAGCGATCAATATGTGTTTATCCGGGGTTCATTAGATTTAAGTGGTGAATACAAAGACTCGCAAAACGGTGATTATGAGGAATTTCCTCAAAGCTTTTTGCCGAAAGCCGTTCAAAAGGTTGAGAGGCATCCAGATGGTCTCAATGAATTCACACACCGATTTCCGGTTGATATAACGATACCGAATAACCGAATCTCCTCATTGGAGGAAATCGATATCACGATTCAGAGTTTTGACTATGCCCTGCCTGAACATAACTGCCTAAAATTACAGGCGGATTTGTTGATAACCGGTATTTACAATGATTCCTATGTGGAAGAGCGCATGGAAGTAGATCAAGAGACCGAGGAGACTGAGTTTCTTGAGGAATCAGATGAAGAAACTGAATCATACGTTCCATATGCGGCTGCAGAACCACCCGTCCCTGATTTCCATCATGTCTTCCGCAATGACGAGCAAAGTGATCTATACACGCCATTTTCCGCAGAAGCAAAACGAGTCGCGGAAGCAAAAGAGGATGAAGAAGAGGAACCGGTATACCTAAGTAATCATCAACATAACGCCCCTGTTTTTGAAATTCCTGTATCCCCATTTCCTGAGGAGATGCAGTGGGAAGCCGAGGTCAACAGACAGGATAACGACATAGAGACGCAAGTGAAAAGAAGAGTAATTGAAATTGAGGAAGAGAAAAATGAGACTCCTGTTTCCAAGGAAAAGTGGCCAGCATCGTTTGAGACAGAAAAAGGAGGAAGAATTGAAGAGCAGGTTAAAAGAAGGGTGGATGAGATAGAGGGAGGAAAAGGAGAAAGTATCGAGGAACAGGTCAAAAGGCGAGTGGATGAAATCGAGGCAAAAAAAGATGCAGAGAACAAAGGAAACATCGAGGAACAGGTCAAAAGAAGAGTGGCTGAGATAGAAGATAAAAAAGGAAAACGTATTGAAATCGAAGTGAAAAGAAAAGTCGCTGAAATAGAAGAAGAAAAGGAAGGCTCCGTTTATTTGACCGATGTGGAAAATGTGCCAGTGGTTAAAATTCCGGGTTCGCCTCATCAAGAACAGGATGTCATCGTCAATAGGCAAGATGACAATCTTAGTGATGAGAATGAATCCTCAAGCCTCGAAAAGGATCCGGAATCCCTTTCATCTTTGACCGATCTATTCAAAAGAAGAGAAAAACCCGAAAAACAGGCAAAAGAAATGAAAAATTATAAAGGCAGAAAAAAGCAAAATGCCGAACAAGGTGAAAAAGAAAACCAGGATAATGCGGATAAGCAACACACCATCATGGATCTTTTCGGAAGAAAGCAGGAAGAAGAATTGGTCAGGATGAAGGTCTGTATTGTACAGCAGGGGGAAACGATAGATGATCTGGCCCAGCGTTATGGCGTCACGGTACAATCCTTGCTTCTTAGTAATGAACTAGAAGGCAATCAGAGCGTTACCGAAGGGCAAGTCATTTACATTCCAAAGTCCATTGCTTACAAAAACTAATCACAAGCAGTAAGCAGGGCCTTGGCTCTGCTCCTGCTTTATCTTGCATTTCAAACGATTGGCGAGCTTTTTTTAAAAGAAAGTGAGTGAGTCTCGTGAGGGAAAACGAGAATCAACAAAAGAATATTCAGGATAGTGATTCAGCCTATGTCTTAAAAGAATACGCGCTTTATGTACAATATATCGAGGACTTTGGACGAGTGAAAAAAGTGTATAGCGACCGTGGTACCTTTGCCTTGAAATCGATTACGCCCCACAATGGAATGGACTTTATCCGAAATATCCAAACATTGTATCACCGGGGATATAACCGAATCGTGCCTATTTACCAAACGATGGACCAGCGCTATGCCGTGCTTCATAATGGCCGATTATATTACCTGATGCCTTGGTTGAATAATGAAGAAAATGGCGAACGTGATGAGAAACATAAGCAAATGTTCAGGGAACTTGCACGGATGCATACACTGTCTGTGAAAGAAACAGAGGTGGATACAGAGGAGCGGGAAGCTCATTATGAAAGAACGCTGAGTGAGTGGAATACGCAGAAAGACTTTATGGAAGAGTACATTGTCACCTGTGAAAGAAAGTGGTATATGTCTCCATTTGAGATGTCGGTCTGCACCTTTTTTACGGATATCACCCAGGCATTGAACTACTCTATCAAAAAGTTTGAAACATGGTTCGAAAAGACAAAGGAAAGCGAAAAAGTAAGGACCGTCCTCACCCACGGAAAGGTTTCATTGAAGCACTTTGTATATGATGAACGAGGATATGGTTACTTTATCAATTTCGAGAATTCGAATACGGCCCCTCCCCATTTTGACTTACTACCTTTTCTCGTCAAAACGGCGAGGACCTATCCAGTCCAATGTGATGATTGCGTCGATTGGCTTTATAATTATCTTCGTTTCTTTCCTTTGAAAGAAGAGGAAATGCTGCTGATGCAAAGTTATTTGGCTTTCCCGGGATCAGCACTGGATGTGGTGAAGAACTATTCCGAGGGTAAAGGTCTAAGGACGGAACTGGATAATGTCACGAAGCTGCAACGACAATTCTGGCTTTTGAAGAATGTGGAATATATGGTGATGAAGGTCGAGGAAGTCGAAAAACAGAAAAAAGCGGCTGCCGAGGCGGCCAAAGAGGAACAATCGCCCCCAAGCTAAATATACATGAATGGATGAATATCCAATCATGTATATTTTTTTGTTGTAGGGGAATAATTATATCCATTCTAAATATAGCGACATGGCTAAGAAAATAAAGGCGACCAACAGGAGCATATCGAAGAAAGTTGGAAATATTAACGTACGTATTCCTTGAAAAACAATAAAGGGGACAATGAATTGCTGACAAACACCGCGGAACTTTTTCATCCAAGGTGGCAACGTATAAGGTGAGTATTTTCGTCTCAAGATTGCACCTTCCTTTGTAGGACTTCTTTTATTGTATGGGAGGGCTGCGAAACATGTGAGAAATGCGGAACATCATGAAACGTTGATGGTATAATAGGAAGATCGCTCTGTTCTTGTGAGCCTCCCTTAGTGAATAGGGCCATACTTACGAAAGTAAACGAAAAGATGATTGACTCGACCCCCCTTTTTTTTGTACTATATACTATATGCAATTAATGATTTTACATATGAATATAAATGAATGTAAAGACCGGAAATAGTAAGATGAAATGCCCTTTTCAGAGAGGAAACCATTGGTGCGAGGTTTCTAAGCAGGCAGCATCAGAAGTCGTCCGCGAGCAGTCTTCGTGAATAGTTAGTAGCGAAGGCCGGTGAAGAGCCGTTATCCGATTTGAGAGCCGAGAAAAGATTTCTTTCTTTTTCGGAAAAAAGGTGGCACCGCGAACAACTTCCTTCGTCCTTTTATGATGATGGAAGTTTTTTTTATGCCCAAAAGGAGGAAAACAACATGGAAGAAAACCAAATTTCGATGCCAACAAAATATGATCCGCAAACGATAGAGAAAGGCCGTTATAAATGGTGGCTTGATGGGAAGTACTTTGAAACAACAGGTGATGATAAAAAAGAACCGTATACAATCGTCATCCCTCCACCAAACGTAACAGGTAAGCTACATCTTGGTCATGCTTGGGATACAACACTACAAGATATCTTGACACGTATGAAGCGTATGCAAGGATATGACGTGCTATGGCTTCCTGGTATGGACCATGCCGGTATCGCAACACAGGCGAAAGTGGAACAAAAGCTTCGTGCTGAAGGCGTTAGCCGCTATGACCTAGGTCGTGAGAAATTCGTGGAAGAAACATGGAAATGGAAAGAGGAATATGCAAGCCATATCCGTGAACAATGGGCAAAACTTGGTCTTGGCCTTGACTATACCCGCGAACGCTTCACGCTTGATGAAGGTCTTTCTAAAGCGGTTAACGAAGTATTCGTTACCCTTTATAAAAAAGGATTGATTTATCGTGGCGAATATATCATTAACTGGGACCCATCGACGAAAACGGCCATTTCTGATATCGAAGTAATCTACAAAGATATTCAAGGTGCATTCTATCATATGAAATACCCGCTAGTTGACGGATCGGGAGAAATTGAAATTGCGACAACCCGTCCAGAAACGATGCTTGGTGATACGGCAGTTGCGGTACATCCTAAAGATGACCGTTACAAGCATTTAATCGGGAAAATGGTTCGTCTGCCAATCACAGGTCGTGAAATTCCGATCGTTGGCGATGATTATGTGGATATGGATTTCGGTTCGGGTGCCGTTAAAATTACACCGGCTCATGACCCTAATGACTTTGAAATCGGAAACCGTCATAATCTAGAACGCATCCTTGTCATGCATGAAGATGGTTCGATGAATGAGAAGGCTGGTAAATATGAAGGAATGGACCGTTTCGAATGCCGTAAGCAAATCGTCAAAGACTTGCAAGAAGCTGGAGTACTCTTCAAAATTGAAGACCACCTTCACTCTGTCGGCCATTCAGAGCGTAGCGGAGCAGTTGTAGAACCATATCTTTCTACTCAATGGTTCGTTAAAATGCAGCCTCTTGCTGATGCATCGGTTGACCTTCAAAAGAAATCCGAGGATGAAAAGGTCAACTTCGTTCCGGATCGTTTCGAGAAAACATATCTGCACTGGATGGAAAATATCCGCGATTGGTGTATTTCCCGTCAACTTTGGTGGGGCCACCGCATCCCGGCCTGGTACCATAAAGAGACAGGCGAGGTATACGTGGGACAGGAAGCACCTGCTGATGCACAGAACTGGGAACAAGATACAGACGTCCTGGACACTTGGTTCAGCTCCGCACTATGGCCGTTCTCGACTATGGGCTGGCCGGACAAGGAAAGCATCGATTTCAAACGTTACTATCCGACCGGAGCACTTGTAACAGGATATGATATCATTTTCTTCTGGGTATCACGGATGATTTTCCAAGCGCTTGAATTTACGGGAGAGCGCCCATTCGAAGACGTTCTGATCCATGGTCTTGTTCGTGATGAACAGGGACGCAAGATGAGTAAATCGCTTGGCAATGGTGTCGATCCAATGGATGTCATCGACCAATATGGTGCAGATTCGCTACGTTACTTCCTTTCAACAGGAAGCTCACCAGGGCAAGATCTTCGTTACAGCACGGAAAAAGTGGAAGCGGTATGGAATTTCTCCAATAAGATCTGGAATGCCTCCCGTTTTGCCTTAATGAACATGAATGGCATGACGTATGATGAAATCGATTTAAGCGGTGAAAAGTCCGTTGCTGATAAATGGATCCTTACTCGATTGAATGAAACGATTTCAAACGTGACAAGACTTGCGGACCGTTATGAATTCGGTGAAGTGGGTCGCGTGCTTTATAATTTCATTTGGGATGATTTCTGTGACTGGTATATTGAAATGGCTAAACTTCCGCTATATGGCGAAGACGAAGCGGCGAAGAAAACGACTCGTTCGATTCTTGCATACGTACTAGATAACACGATGAGATTGCTTCACCCATTCATGCCGTTCATAACGGAAGAAATTTGGCAAAACCTTCCGCACCAAGGCGAATCAATCACGGTTGCTGCATGGCCTGAAGTGAAGGAAGAGTTAACGGATACAGCTGCAGCGGAGGAAATGAAACTGCTTGTTGAAATCATCCGTTCAGTCCGGAATATCCGTTCTGAAGTCAACACGCCTTTAAGCAAAAAAATCAACTTGATTCTAAAAGCAAAAGATGAGTCCATTTTAGAAACATTAGAAAAAAACAGCAGCTATATCGAGCGTTTCTGTAATCCTGAACAATTGACAATCGGCATCGATGTCGAAGAACCAGCACAAGCCATGACAGCTGTGGTTACGGGTGTTGAACTGATCCTTCCACTAACAGGGCTGATCAATATCGACGAAGAAGTGAAACGTCTTGAAAAGGAACTCGACAAACTTAATAAAGAAGTAGAACGCGTACAGAAAAAACTAGGCAACGAAGGCTTTGTCAAAAAAGCGCCAGCAAGCGTCATTGAAGAAGAACGTGCCAAAGAAAAAGACTATAGTGAGAAACGTGATTCTGTCATTCATAGAATCAATGAATTGAAACAGCTTTAAAAAACAAAAAAGGATGAACCGGCTATGTAAGAAGCTGGTTCATCCTTTTATTTGTTACTTAACCGATAGTTTCTCTTTTATAAACAATAGATACTCTTTTACAATATTAAGATTGCTGAGCGCACTTAACGTTCTGCTTCCCACTACATCTTCAATTTCATTGAGCATGAGGCTGCCATCTTCGGCGAAAATGAAATCGATCCCGACCATGCCAAAGTCAAAGGCGGCGATTACCCGTTCTACGAGTGTCCGTTCGGCAGCTGACAGCTCATATAACGAAGCAGATCCGCCTAACGTGTAATTGGCCTTGAAGTTTGAAGAGGACTCTCTAAGGACAGCTGCAATGATTCTGTTCCCAATGACAAAGACACGGATATCCTTTCCGAATACACCCGGTTTTTGAACGATCCATTTTGCGTTAGGCAGTTCTCTCAAGTCTTTTTCATGTTCAATCAAGTAAACCTGTTTTCCACCACGTCCATGAACGTCTTTCGCAATGAATGGTAATTCCATATCGCTTGTTGAGGGAGTGCCATAGCAATAAACTGTATCTGACATTGGAATGCCGATAGAAGTCACATATTGATGCGTCTTTGCTTTATCATTCACGATTTCCGAGATGAAAGAAGAGTTGAAGCATGTGATATGTAGCCTTTCCAATTGTTTGGTGAAGAAAGGATCGATGGTCCGGACTATCGCAAAATCAGGCAAATCTATCGGTTCGTGCTTGTGTTCGACATACAATTGATTCGAACGGTGGCCGATTTGTAGGTGGTCGCGATAATATAAACGCAAATCTAGGTCGAGACTTTTGGCCTCTTCCAGCATCCAATCTATGTATCCCCTGTTTTTTGCGGAATCTTCCTGGTTATAAATCAGCCAGCCTGTATGCTTTTTCATTGGAATCCCTTTCTTTCGAATGCATCCATCACATAATCAAACATGCTGTCAGCAATATTAATGCCCGTACATTCGTAAATGTTGAGCAAGTGCGAGTTCGAGTTCACTTCACATAATAGCGGGCCATCTTCTCCGAACAGCAAATCTACCCCGGCAAAATCCGCACCCAATAGAGTAGCGCAACGGATGGCAAGATCACTTTCTGCCTTGGTGGGTGTGTAGGGGAAGGCTGTTCCACCAGCTGTCATGTTAGCTCGAAAATCATGCTCGGACTTCCGTTGCATGGAAGCGATGACTTGATTACCGACGACATTGACACGGATATCCCGGCCTTTACTATGCTCAATGAATTCCTGCATAATAAAAGGCCGGTGCCCAAGCTTTTTCACCGTTTCCATAAATTCATCCTCCGTAGGAATTAAATACACCTGTTCCCCGAATGAACCGTATGCTTCTTTTACAACTAGGGGGTAGCCAAGCTCATTGCCGATTTTTTTGAATGCATCCAGGTTCTTTCTTTCTATTCCTTCATAAGTAAACGGGGGAAACAGGGTTTTTGGCATCGGGATGCAGTGACCCGCTAAAGCTTGATGCGTTTTGGCCTTGCTATCGCACATATCGATGGCCGAGCTGCTGTTATATACGGGTAGGCCGAGCAGTTCCAGATGGCGTGCCAAATGAATATCCTTATCCATAAACAGGACGAAATCTGGTAATTTTCCATCAGTTCCTTTTAGATACGGGGTTCCCTTTTCAATAACGGGAACCAGGTCGGAATTTCGGACAAGTGTTGCCGATATCCCTTTTCTTTCAGCGGACTCTTGTATGAATAAAGCCAAGCTAGAAAACTTTTCATGTTGCAAATAGCCGTTGACGACAATCCAACAATGGAGTGAAGAAGATTTCATGGTCAATCACTACCTTTCATCTAGGTAAATCGTTAATATATTGATAAAATAATTTTAACGCATAAGAGCGGTATAAAGAAAGAGGAGGCTTATCGATAAATGGTAACGGACATGAATGAAATCAACCGATTTTTTGAAGAAAGACAGGTCCAATTAGGTATGAACTTTGGCTTGTCACGAATGGAAACATTATTAGCTAAATTAGGAAACCCCCATGTAGGGCTTAAATATATACATATTGCAGGGTCCAATGGCAAAGGTTCTACGCTCCAATTCATAAAGGAAATCCTTTTGGCTGAAGGGCTACGGGTGGCTTCTTTCACATCCCCATACTTAATTCGACTGAATGAGCAGGTAAAGATAAACCGGGAGGAAATCAGCGATGAGGACTTTGTCTCTGGATTTCAAGAACTGTGGCCAATCGTACAAGAGATGGATGGTGAAGGAAATGGACCCACTCAATTTGAAATCCTGACAGCGATGGCTTTTTCTTATTTTAGCAAAAAAGGCACGGATTTGGTTTTACTGGAAACGGGACTTGGGGGAAGGCTCGATACCACCAATGTCGTCAAGCCACTTCTTTCCATCATCACCTCCATTTCTTTGGAGCATACGAATATCCTCGGTAATACGCTTGGAGAAATTGCTTTTGAGAAGGCAGGGATCATTAAAAAAGGGGCACCCATCATCAGTGGAGTGACGACAGAGGAACCAGCAAAGGTGATAGAAGATAAAGCACGTTCCATGGACGTTCCATATTATCAAATCGATAAAGACGTTCATGTACATGGCATTAAGCAAGATGAACTCGGCCAAAGCTTCTCTTTTTCATTCAAGGATATCACCATCGAAAATATAGCGGTAAAGATGCTAGGGCGCCATCAAATCTATAATGCTGCACTGGCCATCGCAGCTGCTACAATTGTAAGAGAGGACATCCGTGAACAAAGCATTCGGGAGGGGATAGGGGAAGCACAGTGGAATGGCCGTTTTGAGATAATTTCAAATGAACCGTTGATCATCATTGATGGGGCGCATAATCCAGCCGGTATTGAGGTGCTGCTTGACACGTTAAAGACACGCTATCCGAATCATCGTTACCGGTTTATATTCAGTTCGTTTCGTGATAAGGATTATGCTACAATGCTTCAGCTACTCGACACGGAAGCAAGTCAAATAACGGTTACTGAATTCGAACATGAACGGGCAGCGAACGCGGAAGTGCTTTATGAACATTGTTCTAAGGAGAAACGGGAATTGGAGAAGGATTGGCAGAAAGCGATCATAACCGGCAAACAAAGAACAAACGCACGAGAAGTACTGGTCATCACGGGTTCCCTCTATTTTCTTTCTCTTGTCCGGAAATTTGTATACAGTGTTGAGTGATCATCAGCATATGCCACTTATTGCAGCCATTTTTTCTATCATATTTAGCTTTATACCCATTTGTCTTTTAAGACAGAAGGGTTTTTTTAGGTTCAAAAAATAAAGAAACAAAGACTTTTGACCTATTAGTTTTAAAGTTTTTTAATTTGGGTATAGTGCTAAAGTAACTGATTACTGGTATGATTAATGTGTCAAGATACTCATGGGGATGGGGAGAATAAATGATTATTTCTAGAAAAAAAAGAATGGCTGTCTATGTGATGTGGTTTCTTATTATACCCGCTGGTTTAGTCGGGACTTTTCATGTATTTCCGCCAATCACGAGTGGGAATACGGGGGACATTGTTGCTTTTCTCGCACTCATAAGTGTATTGACCTTGATGCCGATTATGATTAACAATATCCCGATCACAGTCGTACAGGGAGTTTCGCTCGCGGTCTTTCTAGTGTTCGGACTAGCTATCGAAATCCTGGTCACACAGGTTACCTTCATGTTCATTATAGTCAGGCTTCGATTAGCCAAAAAGGATTGGTATCGGTTTCCGCTTAATTCCATCACGTCATTTATATTTTGCCTATTGAGTGGACTGGTCTATTATGGCTTAGGTGGAGATCATGATTTCACTTCCGGTATTGATATTTTCGACATTCTGCTGATTCTCGTTTATCTGTGTTCTTATTTTTTATTCAATCATTTAGCTGTCACCGTCTCCCATTCATGGTTATATGGGAAAAAGATGGAGATGAAAACAAAGGATGCTTTATGGGACGGTTTCTTAAGCCTCATGACCATGCCAATCGGGATTATTTTATTTATTTTATATATCGAAATGGGGACCTTGGCCATTTTGCTCGTAGGGGCGGCTTTGATCAGTTTGGCTTATATCATGAAACAATACTATTTTACTAAGGAAATAAACAGGCATTTAAAAAAGGTAAGTGAATTTGGTCATCAGTTGACTCAAAGGCTACAGGCGAATGAGGTACTGGATCTATTTATTGATGGCAGTTCAGCGATCATCCCTTCCAAGTACACGCTGGTCTTCGAGATATTCGATGAAAAAGAAAACGCCCAGATATTACGATATGCAGAAAATGGCGTACAAATAGAAAAAAGGATTCAACCTGTTTCCATAAAAGAAGGAATTTATGCAACCCTTTTTCAATTGAAAAAGGCCAAGGTCTTTCATGCTAAAAAGGAATGGAAGCATCTGTCCAATTATGGGAATTTCCCCGAAGACGTGGAAAGCATCATGGCCATTCCGATTCTTCGGAACTCTGTTGTAGTTGGAGAAATCATCGTTACCTCTTCCGAGAAGAGGGCGTATGGTACGCATCAAACGAAGATCATGGACATTCTCTCATCCTACTTATGGGTGGCTCTTGAAAATGCTCGCCATTATCAAAAAACCAAATATAGCAGTGAACGATGCGCATTAACCCATTTATATAACTTTCGGTATTTTGAATGTGTGTTACATAAGGAGTTCGAACGTTTACAAAACCAATCAATCAATCAGTTGTCGCTAATCCTTCTTGATATTGACCATTTTAAGTCCGTTAACGATACATATGGGCATCAAAGCGGTAATGAAATCCTTTGTGAATTGGCGGAGCGTCTAGAGGGCATTGTTGGTCATTTAGGGGTAACAGCAAGGTACGGTGGAGAGGAATTCGTTATCCTCTTACCCAATGTTGGAAAAGAAGAAGTCTATCAATTCGCTGAATTTATCAGACTCTCGATAGCCAACAAGCCCTTCACCGTCCATTCGGATTTAAATGAAAATAGACGGGAAGAGTCCATTTCCATTACAGCAAGCATCGGGGTCGCAACAGCACCGGTCGATGCCGAAGATGCCCAATCGATAATCAGGCACGCTGACCGTGCCATGTATACAGGCGCAAAACAAGCTGGGAGAAATAAAGTGGCAGTATATGGAGGGTAAAAAGGCAGGATTCCTTGGAGTCTTGTCTTTTTTTTTATAAGGGTTATTTTACCAATATTAAAAATTAATGGATTTATTGCCCATTCTTGTGCATTTTTTGATAAAATATGCTTAAGTAATAAGACTATATAACTAATAATGGTATAAGCAATCGATAGAGAGAAACATATAGACTTTCATTACCAGGAACTGAACTGCTTCGTATAAGGCAGAGGAGAGATAAATTATAAATGAGAGTGATGTGTAAATTATGAAAAAATCAGTGGGGTTAGTCTTATCATTGGTATTACTATTTTCGTTTCTATTTCTACCTAAACCTTTAGAAGCAGCTGTTCAAACGTCTGGTCCTAAACTGAGAATCCTTGAGATAATTGCAACGGGGGAATCTTCACAATTAAAGAGTATCCTGGGTAATGACTATGAGTATACCTTAATGACGATGAAGAAGTTTGTCACACAGCGGGAAGAGCTGGATGGCAAATATGATGTGATTGCGATTATGGAGGGGAATTATACTTCTGACCCTGTAAGTGGGGATAATCATAATACAAAAGGTGTAATGAATGACATAACGAATTTAAAAGCAAATGAAATCATTAATGATTTCATTAATAAAGGACAACCTGTCATCCTACATACCAAAAGTCTAACGACTGGTTCTAAAATAAAAGCGAAGTTTAGCAATCAAAATCTATTAAATAAAAATAATGTCATCAACTATGATAGTACTAGTACCAATTCAAGCGGAAGCTTTTGGGATCGCTGGAACGAATTCTGGTATGGAAGTGGAAAAAATAATAATGAAAGTACACAAACAGATAAAGATAATATGAAAAAGGCTTTTAATGATTTTCTTAAAGGAGATAAGTACAAGCAATCCCCACGCTTTACATTAACTAAAGCCCCTGATAAGGAGAAGACATATCAGCCAAAAGAGGACATGGAATTCACGATGAATGTAGTCGTTCCTTCGGATATTAACTCGAGGAGCCTAAAAGCCAAGCTTTATATCGATTCCAATTTTGATGACAAATATACGACAGATGAAATTGTATTGGAGGAGAATGTTACTTCTAAAGCAACGAATCTTTCTTTCAAACTACCAAAAGGTTATTCAGGGGTACGTTATTGGAAAATGGAGCTTGTAGATTCCGGTAATAACTTAAAGAGTTATGAAAAAGGGATTATTAAGTTCGTTGATAAAAAAGTGGAAGTAAAAGTGCTCCAAGTCTATACAAATGAAAAAAGCTCGTTAAAAAGGGATAGCAACCCGAATAATATGAATCAATCTTATTTAAATAGTAACGAATATAGTATCTCGATTGACGCAACGAACATGGACACTTTTAATAAGTCAAAAAAAGAAGCCCCGAATTATTCGCATGAGGTCATTAACGGAAAATATGACATGGTCATCTTTGGATTTGCCGATTCTTATAATAGATCGGCGAATATAAATACAAATGCAGTGGCTTCATTGAAAAGGTTTATTGCTTCTAAACAAAGCATCATGTTTACCCACGATACCATTTTTGAAAATAATAATAATTGGGTAAATAATTTCATGAATGATACAGGACAAATCAGTCCTCAGACGAATCTTGGATATGGTGCACCCAATACTTCGAGAACGACGAAAAAAATCAATGATGGTTTAATGACAACCTATCCATATGCATTGAAAAATGAATTATCAGTGGCATTAACTCATAATCAGTATTACACGCTTGACTTGGAGGATCCAGAAATAATTCCTTGGTATAATATCACTGGAAACAGTCGGGATGAAAATGATAGCTGGAATCATTATTATACCTACTCGAAAGGGAACATTACGTACTCTGGAACAGGTCATAAGGGGGGAAGTGATAGCTTCCCTGATGATGAGCAAAAGTTATTCGTTAACACGATGTACAGAGCGTTCCTAGGGTCGAATCATGCACCTGAAATTACCATTCATACTCCAACAGAAAATCAGGTCATCCCTTTAAACCAGAACATCGAATTATCTTACACACTACAAGATTATGATTTAAAAGATAAAAATCTATCCACTAAAGTGTTTATGGACGAGAAAGAAGTATCGGAAGAAAAAGATGTGATAAATGGATCGACAATCAATATGTCTCTACCTCATAATTTACAGGATAGTAAAGTTGTGAAGATCAAGGTCCAAGCAACAGACCAATCTGGCGCAGTCAGTGAAAAAGAAGTGAAAGTAAAAGTACAAAAAATAAATGCCAATCTTGAAGTAAGCAGGATTTTGAAATCAAATAACTTAGTGGAAGTCGGACAACCTGTAGAAATCGAATATACGGTAACACCGAAAAAAATCACTGGAATAGAAGCTCAAGCCCTTTCTGGCAATTCCGTCACTCTAGAAGCCATGGCATTGAGAGAAAGTTTTCCGGCAGATTTGGAGGTCACTAGTGACGGTACGAAAAGTGGGACAGCATCAACTGGTATATCCCTAGAAAAGACATTGAGTATTGTCTACAAAAAAGTGGGCAATGACTTCGTTGCTAGTCCTTTGACGTTCAGTGTCCATGTCACGCCAACTGCAAAAAAACAGTATATATTGGCTAATTCTATATTGAGATATAAGGATTTAACTAATATCCAAAAAGAGTTAACGTTTAATACATTAACGTTCAATGCGGATTTCGCCTTAACTGGTATTGATTTTCCTGATTCTTACGTACTCAGTAAGGGTACAGAAAAAAACTTTTCGATTGACTTGAAAAAGTTGCCCGCAGATGCAGGAGTCAGGAGTATTTCATGGAGTGAAGAAAGCAGAGGAAATATTTTGGATTTAAATCCTGCTTCAGGAACGGCTAAAGTAATAAAAGAAGGAAATACATTCTTAAAAGTGAAAGTTACGGACAATTTCGGGAATGTTTTTGAAAAGAGAGTTCCTGTGACAGTAAGAATTCCGGTCAATTCGTTTACTTTAACGGACCTAACATTACATGTTGGCGAGACACTACCATTACCCGTTAGTAATATATCACCAAAGGATGGCAAGTCTAGCTTAGAGATTGTATTGGGTAACAATGACATAGCTCGTGTTAATAAAGAAGAATTCACCATTACAGGGTTAACGACTGGTGAAACCCTTATGACTGTTACGGGAATTGATTCTAATGGTGAGAGAGTCAAACACACTTCCATGATTACGGTGACAGAGGTACCCGTAACAGGTATAGAAGTGTACCCAAACGTGATTACCATGAATAAGTTCGATGAATTTAAAGATTTCACTGTTGAAATTTTACCAAGTAACGCAACGGATAAAACAGTAGTTTGGACATCTTCCGATAGCAACATTGTGGAAGCGGTGGAGAATGGTAAAATCAAGGGCGTCAGTACTGGGACGGCGAATATAGAGATTACATCTAAATCAAACCCTGTTGTGAAGGCCATAGTCAAGGTCCAAGTAGGCCAACCTCTTGAAGGAATCATCGTACCGGATATCACGCTACAAAAAGGTACTTCACAACCCATTGTCGTACATCATAGTCCAGCAGATGCAACAAACGTCGATACAACTGATTTCTCTCCTCTAAAGAATGATTATATAACGGTATCTAATGGAGCTGTTCATGGAGTGAGGGTAGGAAAAACTGAAATGATCGTTACAGTAAAAGATGATAAAGGTAAAGAATACAAAGCTGTCGTGAAGGTCACTGTTACGCCAATGGCCGAAAAAGATTCAAATGACAAGCAAGATAAATATTAATATTTTAAGGGCCGGGGCAACCCGGCTTTCGTTTATCTTCTAAACAGGAAAGGACATCCTATGAAAAAAAGAATCCTAATCATCAGTTCAATCGTGTTATGTATATTGATTGTGGCTGGTGGGGTATATCAATACAACACAGCCAAAGCGGAAAAGAAAGAACAGTTTGAATCGCTGCTTACTTACATAAAGGCAGGGGAAGAAGAGAATGCGGAAAAGGTGTTGAAGAATAATAAATCAAAGGCATTCATTAATAAAGAATCGGAAGAGGGATACACTCCACTGGAATACGCCTTACACATGCAACTTTATTCTTTATCTAGGACACTTTTAGAACAAGGGGCAGATGTGAGTCCAAAAGCGGATAACCCTCTATTCATCCAGCTTGCTTATTCTTTAGATCATTACCAGCAGATGCAAGTCGAAGAAAAGCAGAAAGTTAAAAATGAGATGTTTAAAATGGCGCTGAAAAAAGCTGAAGCAAAGCTAAAAGAAAAGGATGAACAAGGAAACACGGCCCTCCATATCGTTTCCCTAAAAGGAGATGATGTACTAGCACGACTTTTTATCAAGTATGGGGCTAACCCTGGAATCAAAAATAAAGCAGGAGAAACGCCGCTCATGCTTGCCGTTCAGGAAGGGAATGTCGAAGCTAGTCAAGCGTTGATAGAAAGCGATAAAGAACTAACAAAGATACAGGATCATGAAAAGAATACTTTACTAACTATAGGAGTGATTGGTGGAAGAACGGATATAGTGAAGTTGCTTACTCGTACGGGATTGATTCCGGTTGATAGCAAAAATGAGCTGGGTAAGACAGCCCTTATGTATGCCAGCGAGTTCGGAGAGAAAGAACAAGTCCAGTTATTACTCGACGCCAAAGCGGATAAATCAATAAAAAGCAAAGAGGGAAAGACTGCCTATGATTACGCTAAAGAGTGGGACCATAAAGGGATTATGAAACTATTGAAAAAAATAAAACAGGGAGCTCCCTGTTTTATTTTTCTTTATTCAGCTTATCGGGTATGACATCCAATCCTTCCACCTTTGGAAGGGCATGCGTCTTATTTAGAAAAAGCCTTTTGTTGTTTTTTATGGTCAACCTTGACTCGGCGTCTTCTTTTACTGCAGGAAAGCTTAAATCGCCATCACCCTTATCATCTTCTACGTCTCCACGATAACTATTGACAGTTAAATAACTCTTAGAAAAGACCCCACCATTAATATTCAGAATGGATCCCACTGCAAAAATCTCAGAAGACGTCGGGTCTTCTATATTCGAAACCTCTTTGGAATCACATCCAGAAGCAAAGCGGTATTCACAGGAAGACTTACTTTCTGTATAAAAATAACCATTGATCGTATTGGTTTCATTTTGAAATTTATTTATCCGCGCAATGCTAAGTTTACCTTGTGTCATTAAGATCAAAGACGAATCATCTGGTTGATTTCCACATTTGTTTTTGTAACAAGGAATATCTGCATTATTTAGGGTAGTAGAACCAAGTACATAGATGACGGAATCAAAACTCACCTTTCCTTTAATCGTCAAGTCACCTGTAATTAAAATATTGCCTTTAACATCCATAGATTCCAATAAGGAGTTTTCAATCGTTGCATTACCGGAAATGACTAGCCATTGCTTGTCCCCAAGCTCGATATCGAAGCTGTCTATATAGGCGTCGTCGGAGTGAATAATCGGCGATATTGTACCATACTGCGATAAATCATCGAATCTGACTTTTTCATTTTTAGGGTAATCTTTTTGATTAATGGATTGATTCAAATCTTCAATCGACATATCAATATCTAGACCCGAAATACCAATACTACTAGATGATAGTTTATCAATAAACGTTTCTTTTATATCAATCTCATTGAAAGTGTCATCTATATCATTGAAAAGGATGTTTCCAGAAAGAAAAGCGTCTTTCAATGTGGGAACATTCAATCGCTGCCATCTCAGCTCTTCCTTGTCATGTCCTGCACCACCGTAGCACGAGGGGGCGGATATACACATGTTCATCCCTTGTCGATTCGCATGCAACTCACTATAATCTTGGACCGCTGGCAATTCTGTCTTCCTTGAAAGAAGCGAAGATTTATACATATATAAAGCTTGGTTACTGATATTAAATTGCTCTTTCGCGTAGATATTTCCATCAATAAAGGGAGAACCATTAATGGTCAAATCTTTCCCGGCACCAAGAGCATACTTTAGAAAGCTTGGCATCGCCGTAATGTAGACCTTTTGATGATATTTGCCGCTGCTTACTTCAAATACTCTCGTGTTATCATGTTGGTTATCAATCGTTGGATAATTTTTCGTTAAATCTTCTATTGTGAAAATACCTTTCAAGTTTTCCTCGTTTATGAATGTTGCTAAATCGTTATTGTATTCAGACTTACTACCAAAAAGGAGAGGTGTTTCCAGTGTATTCACATGTTCCTCAATAATCGAAACCCCCTCTTTTACGGCACTTATATCATCGATATCATCCACGATTTCTGTTTCCCTTATTTCCGTTCTCTTTGCTCCATTAATGCTCGCAGCAAGAAGTACCATGCCAAGCGTGGTCAGAATCAAAAAAGAAAGCAACACGGATAAAAGGGTATATCCTTCTTCATTATTCCATTTCATGAATTTCACTCCTTAAAATCCAAACGAGCTTTCTAATACATGTGGTTCGGTCGTAACAAAGAACCCTTTAGCATGAATATTATTTTCAATGACCATCGTGACATGAATCGTACCATGCGTACATAAGGCCCCTGAGGAGTCCATGGTGCAGTCGGGGCTATCCGCATCGAGTATAATGCCCGTTTTCTTTTCCGTTTGTGTACCTTCATTCATGTCGATAAAAGAGGAAGTGGAAAGATCAAGAGTGGTCAACACGCCTTTATTATCGATGATGAACTGGCTATCTTTAAAATAAATATCCACTGGTTCCGTTCCCTTGCTATCTTCTATGATGAATCCATCTACCGTTTTCTCTTCCTGGACGTTCAACGTAACGCCGATTTTTCCATCTTCTTTAAGAGGCGTAACATATTTAGGCTGGTTCGTTGTCAATTCATTCATAATCATGGTGGCGATATAATCCGCATCTTCTCTAAGCTGGCCTTCAATTTGGATTTTTTGATAGAGGCTAAGGCCGGTAATGAATAGTGAATAGATAACGCCTGTAATGAAGGTTGTAATGGTTACAGCAAGTAATATCTCAATCAGGCTCAGGCCATTCTCGTTCGAGAGAGATTTTTTTACTTTTTCAAAAGGCCGGTGACAGCTGTTACTTTGTCTTCCCAAACCACCTTCACCTCGATTCTAATCAAATTCTTATTAAGATCATAGCCTGTATCCTTCACTGCTACATTTTCATATTTTTTAAGGGTAATTTCTGTATCATATTTGTAATTATTTATGGTAGGTTGCAAGATTTCGGAACAGCTTGTTGTATAGAGGGAAGGGCGAGTGTTGCAGTCTGGTAGAGATATATTGATGCCTTCTGAGTCTAGTGAGGCGATTCCATATTGTTTATAAAGTTCATTAAACTCAAGTTGGTCAAAGTAATTGATCACATTTCTCGCAACATTTATTCCGACTGTCTTACTCTGGTTCCTTTTTGTATAATCATAGGATTGTGTAAAGAAGGTCATTACCGTTATGGTAATAATTCCTAATATAGCGATAGAAGCAAGTACTTCAACGAGGGTGAATCCCTTTTGATTTTTCGAAAAAATATTTTCTTCCATACTTTTCCCTTCTTTCAAAATATCTATAAGTATTATACAATATTTTTAGGATTTATTACCCAAATTAAGGAGCTATTTTCGAAAAACGGAAAATATATAATAAAATAGTATAGGAGTGATTTATTGGAGACAATCGTATTTGCTGGAATATCCCTCGTTTTATTGATTCCGATTGTTTATGTTTTACCATTGTCCCTTACTTTCAAGGGAAAGCTGGTCATAATCGGGGGTGCTGTTGCCGTTTCACTGGCGGGTCTAGTTGTGGCAAATAACTATCCTCTTTGGCAGGCTTTATTACTTTTGACTTTGCTGTTATTTTTGGCTTTATTCCTTATCGGTAAAAAAATCGAGCCATTAATGCTCTCGAATCAAGAAGAAGCGTCGGACTTCTATGAACGGTATAACGATTCTGCCGTTTTGATTGAAACGTCGAGAGATCGTGCTTCGTTATCCAAAATAGAAGAGTCAGAGGCGGAACAGAAAGAAAAAATGGGATTTGAGAGCAGCGAGCATCATGTTGCGGTATCTGAGGAACGCGTTCAGGAAACGGAGGAAGAGCAAGAATTCGCTGATGATGAGATCGTTGTTTTTGAGGCAGAGTTTTTGGATACGAGAACGGATGATTTAGAAGAAGTTGAAAGTATTTCAGAAATAGAAGTCCCGGTAAAAAGTGAAATAAATGATATTGAAAGATTACTAGAAGAAGACTTGATGGTGCCGGTGACCGAAGAAACAGAAAGTATTCCAGAAATAGAAGTACCGGCAAAAAGGGAAATAAGTGATATTGAAAAATTATTAGAAGAAGACTTGATGGAGCCGGTGACCGAAGAAACACAAAGTATCCCAGAAATTGAAATGCCGGTAAAAGGTGAAATAAGTGATATTGAAAGATTACTAGAAGAAGACTTGATGGAGCCGGTAACTGAAGAAACAGAAAGTATCCCAGAAATAGAAATGCCGATGAAAAACGATTTAAGCGAGATTGAAAAGCTACTTGATGATGAGTATGTGGAGCTGGAGATTGACGAAGAGAGTGACCCTATTCATCTAGAAGAGATGGAAGAACTGGCTGTATTACCTGAAGAACGCGAGTGGGTAACGGAAGTAATAGAGCCGGAAAATGACACAGAAACTATCGAAGTGAATACTGCGGAAGAGAAACTGGATTTCCATGGTTACTTAGAATCAAATGGTTTAGGGGAAAATCCCGAAGAGCCTGGAACTCTTGAAAATACGTCCGATGAAACAGGTAGTGAAGATAGTCAGGAAATGAATGTGGAAGAACCAGATATTCAGTTAGAAGATTCTTTAGAACCGGAAAGCCTTCTAGAGATTCCTGAAGCGCTTGTCCTAGAAATGGATAAAGCAAAAGAAGAGCAAGAGTCGTCGTCAGTCATTGCTAAGCCTGAAGAAACAACTCTTGAGAGTCCAACAGAACATGTCAGCGAATTGCAACAACAGATGTTTCAAACGATGATTTCCCATATTCAAATCGCACAGCATCAGTTGAATGATAGCGAGTTCGAGCAACTGGTTATGAGCCATTTGCATCCGGAAATACCGGATCAACAGTATTACATATTTGCATCATTTTTAATTCAAACGTATATCACAGCGAAAAAGACGGAAAAGCTTCGTGAATTGATCGTGCAGTTAAAGGAAAAGTTCAGCGCGCACCCAATTCTTCTAGAAGAGTTAGCATTCATGGAAAACCGTTTTTGTTAAGATGAAAAATCAGAAGATAGGTATGGTGAAAATATGAAAAAAAGTACAGAAATTTTAGGCTTGCCCATTATCAGCATTTCAGAAGGTATGGAAATTGGAAAGGTGAAATCATTAGTGATCAATCCTGAAAAAGGCTCACTAGACTTTATCACAATCGAACATGAAGATTGGCAGGTTAGTGTAAGGGCCATTCCCTTCAAAAAGGTAATAGGGATTGGGGAATACGCTTTAACGATCGAAACCGAAAACTCTGTCATCGATTTAAATGAAATCCCGATTGCGAATCAGCTCGTGAATAAAAAAATCAAGATTACCGATGCCAAAGTGATGACCCGAAAAGGTGAATTATTAGGAAGCGTCCGCGAGTATTTTACGGATGAAGATAACGGTCAAGTCATCGGGATGCAGGTGAAAGTCGGGGATCATGAAGTAATTCTCCCATCTGAAACTGTTTTGACGTTTGGCAAGGACATTTTGATCGTGACGGAAGATGCTTCATCCCGATTCCTCGAGCAGGCGGAACAGTTGATGGGTGAACAAGTCCCTGAGGCAGAAGTAGCTGCCGGCGAAGAAAACCCCAATGGGGAAGCTGATTTAAGGAATAAGCAAATTGAATTGCTTCAAGGAAAGCGATTGGTGAATAATGTTACGGGCCTAGACGGAAAAGTCCTTTTCTCGGAAGGTCGCGTTCTTTCGAAAGAGGATATTATTAACGCACAATCGGCGGGTCCGAGTGTATTGGTCGGGCTTTCCATGAATGTTGAAGCATAAAAAGGAGTTGCCTTTATGTGAAGAATCCACAAATGCTGAAAATTTTTCTGGTCTTTATTTTATCAACCGCATATATTTTTAGTTTTTCGCATTTTGGAGCGTCGGCTTACAATCAGATTTTCAAAGATTCAGCACAATTTGGTGAGAACACGACGATTGGGAGCCTGGATATAGAGGGTCAAAGTAAGCGGGAAGTAAGTACGCTACTGAGCGAGGCAACTGAAAAGTGGACGCAGAATACGGTCTTGGGCATCACTTATAAGGAAGGTCAAATGACCGTAGATAATGGGATTTTCAATTTTCAAAGGGAAAAGACGATTGTTTCTTTGCTTTCAGGCAAGAAAAATAAAGCAGTCGTCTCGGTCGACAAAGATTCTTTGCTAGAAGATTTATATGACATGTCCTTATCACTTGCATCTACTACGTTGGACATAGATAGGCTTGCCAATGACCTGGCGGTAAGTGCGGAGTTCTTAACGGAAGGGACCAAAACCCTTGAGCTGGAAAACTACATCGATGGAGATGTGGGCGAGGAAGAGGTAATTGCTGAGGCTACGGTGAATGTAGGAGACGCTGCAACTGCCATTAAGGAATTGATTCCCTTGATACAGCCGTTGGAAGTGAAAGGGGAAACTCAATTTTCTCTTTTGCAGAAAATGTCGGAGCTTGAAGGAAAGAAATATAACTCAGACACATTGAGCCGGTTGGCGACAGCGATTTATGGTGTGGTCCTGCCGACTAACTTTACGATTCTTGAGCGGAATATCAGTGATCAACTTCCTGGTTATGCCAAATTGGGATTTGAGGCACATATCGATTCTGAAATTGGCCATGATCTGGTTTTTGCCAATACGAATAATCATGCATACCGGGTTGAACTTCAGGTAGAAGGAAAGAAATTAAAGGCGACATTAAAGGGGCAATCCTTCCTGAATTCCTATGAGGTAAAGACGACCGATGAAAAAAGGTACACGCCGAAAACGATTAAACAATATAGTGATGAGTTGGCCCCTGCTGCCATGCAGGTGAAAAAGGATGGCAAAGACGGTATAACAGTCAAGGTTCTTCGTCGCATCGAGTCCTCTGCGGGAGATCTTCTGGAGACGGAAACCGTATCTGAAGATTTCTATGCACCGATTCATCGAATTGAAGTATATGGATTGGAACTCAAAGTCATTCCACCTCCTTCTGATTCTAATAATGAAGATGCCTCTGATGCGGAGGATGAGAGCACGGAAAAAGACGATCAAGGGATTGACGAAGACACTGAGCAGGATCAGGGGGAAACAGAGAATGAATCGCCCGAAGATGCCAGTGGGAATAGCGATAGGAAAGAAAACAATAAGGACATCGAAAAAGGTAAACAAGATGGTGATCAAGTTAAGGGTGATAGTATCCAGGAAGCGGGTGGATACCCCAAATATGTGGAAGATCCCAACGTTCCCCAAAAATAAGGTAAAGCAGGGATAAATATGGCTCAAACCCGAAAAAGGCTTGGAGACTTATTGGTGGAAGCTGGTTTGATCTCTGAGGACCAGCTGCAAATTGCCTTGGAAGAAAAAAGTAAGTCACAAAAGCTTGGTGATGTATTGCTGCAAAAAGGGTATATCACGGAGCAACAGTTGATTGAAGTATTGGAATTTCAATTAGGTATCCCCCATGTGAGCTTATATCGGTACCCGTTCGATTCGAATATCTTCAGTTTGATTTCGGAGGATATGGCTAAGCGGAACTTAATGATTCCTTTGAAAAAAGAAGGCGAAAAACTATATGTCGCCATGGCTGACCCGATGGACTTTTATGCCATCGATGATCTACGGCTCTCAACCGGTTTTCAAATCGAACCAGCCATAGCGACAAAAGATGATATTTTGCGTGCGATTGCTAAACATTACACGGATGAAGACGGACTAGAAGAATTGATGGTTACCCTTAATCGCGATGTAAATAATCAAGAGGAAACAGTCGATCAGGATTCACCGGTCGTACGACTTGTCAATCAGTTGCTTTCGAATGCCGTGACACATAAGGCAAGTGATATTCATATTGATCCCCAGGAAAAGAAATTGGTCGTCAGGTATCGCGTGGATGGTGTATTACGGTTGGAAAAGGTGTTACCCAAGAATATGCAAAACGTTTTAATTGCCAGAATCAAAATCATGGCGAAATTGGACATTACCGAACATAGAGTTCCACAAGATGGCCGGATTAAAGTGAACCTCGGCCATCATCCTGTCGATCTACGGGTGTCGACTCTTCCCACAATCTTTGGGGAAAAAATCGTCTTGCGGATTCTTGATTTAGGCAATAAGTTGAATGATTTGAAACAACTTGGATTCAATAAATTGAACCTACAGCGATTTGAATCCATGATTGCCCAGCCAAATGGAATTGTCCTGATTACAGGTCCGACTGGATCAGGGAAATCTTCGACCTTATATGCGGCCTTAAATCAGCTGAATACCGAGGAAGTCAATATCATTACGATTGAAGATCCGGTTGAGTTTCAGCTTGAAGGTGTGAACCAGATTCAAGTCAATACGAATGTCGGCATGACGTTTGCAACCGGTCTACGTTCCATCCTACGACAAGATCCAAACATCATCATGGTGGGGGAAATCAGGGATAAGGACACGGTAGAGGTGGCCATCCGTGCATCCTTGACAGGACATCTAGTATTAAGCACGATCCATACGAATGATTCACTAGGAACGATCACTAGATTGATAGATATGGGCGTCGAACCTTTTTTGGTCGCTTCTTCCTTGAGCGGAATCATGGCGCAGCGATTAGTAAGAAAAGTGTGCCGGGATTGTGTCGAAAAACAGGAGCCGAGTAAGCGGGAAATCGATATTTTTGCAAAACGAGGCATGAAAATCGAAAGCATTAACCGGGGGCGCGGGTGTACGTCTTGTAATATGACTGGGTATAAAGGAAGGATTGCCCTTCAAGAAATATTGGTCATCAATGATGAGATGAGAAAACTGATCATGAATGGCGAGCGGCTTAACAAGCTCCGTGAAGTGGCCATGAAATATAAAACGATTTTCTTAATGGATGACGGCTTATTGAAAGTCAAACAAGGACTGACCACTACCGAGGAAATTCTTCGAGTAGCAGTTCTGGAATAGGGGTGTCAGTTTGAGAGCTAAAATTGATAGTTTACTAATGGCTGGCTTTGAACTAAAGGCATCTGACATTCATATAACGGTGGGTGTGCCACCAGTTATGCGCTTGAATGGTGAGTTGAAGAAATACGGAAAAGAACTGTTGCTTCCATCCGATACGGAAGGGATGGCTAAAGCGATTATCCCCGAAGAGATGTGGGAGCAATTTAAAGAACATGGTGAACTGGATTTTTCTTACGGCATTCCTGGGATTTCCAGATTTCGAATCAACACGTATATGCAAAGGTCCTGCGTGGCGTTGGCCGTCCGAATCGTGCCGACAAGAATTCCTACTTTAGATGAACTGCAGTTACCGTCCATTTTAAAGAAAATCGTCGAAAAACCCCAAGGCCTTGTCCTTTTGACGGGACCAACGGGAAGCGGAAAGTCAACAACACTCGCGTCCATGATTCAATATATGAATCAGACGATGCGTAAGCATATCATAACCTTGGAAGATCCCATCGAATATTTGCATAAGCATCAAAATTGCATCATTGACCAACGTGAAGTGGGTTTCGACACGAATAATTTCGCAAATGGGCTGAGAGCCGCTCTAAGGCAGGATCCCGATACGATTCTAGTAGGGGAAATGCGAGATTTAGAGACCATCCAGACGGCGATTACAGCAGCCGAAACGGGTCATTTGGTGTTTGGGACATTACATACATCGAGTGCCCCGACGACAATCGACCGGATCATAGATGTCTTTGAACCGGCACAGCAACCTCAGGTTCGAATCCAGCTTGCTAACGTCCTTGTTTCCATCATCTCGCAACGCTTGATTCCGACCGTCGATAAAAAAGGCAGGAAAGCAGCAACCGAGATTCTAGTCAATAATGCAGCTGTGGCCAATTTGATCAGAAATGAAAAAATCCATCAAATTGTCAATGTTATGCAGACTTCCAAGGCACAAGGCATGCATACCCTTGAAAGTAGCATCAAGGAACTATTGGCTGAAGGGGTCATATCCAAAGAAAGCGCCCATGCATTTTTACAGGACAAGGTGGAGTAAATGGCTAGGTTTAAATATTCAGGTCGGAATAAATCAGGAAAAAAAGCGGGAGTCGTCACAGCCGATACAAAGCGTGAGGCTATGGAAAAGTTAAAGTTGGAAGGCATTCGGGTCATCGAAATGACGATGGTACCCGAAACGTTTTTAACAAGGGATCTTTCCATCGGAAATCCAGTGAAACTGCAGCATTTTGTAATTTTTATACGTCAATTCTCCACACTGCTGCAATCAGGGGTCACGGTCGTCGATGCAACGAGCATATTAGCCCAACAGACGGAGAGCAAGCCATTAAGCAAAGCGCTAGAAAGTATCGAACAAGATTTACAGGAAGGGAAGGCACTTTCCCAAGCATGTGCCAAGCATAAAAAAATCTTTTCGACAATGTATATCAATATGGTCAAGGCCGGGGAAGCTGGCGGTAATCTGGATAGTACCTTGGACCGGCTAGCCGATCACTTTGAAAAGCAGCAGGCAACGAGGCAGAAAATCACATCAGCGATGGCCTATCCAGTTGTTGTCGCCTTTGTAGCATTTTTCGTGGTCATCTTTTTATTAACGTCCGTTGTGCCAACGTTTGCTGATATGTTTAGCGATTTTGGTGGCGAATTACCGGCCATAACCCGCTTTGTTTTAGGGGCGAGTGGGTTCATGCAAAAAGCCTGGTACTTGGTCATTCTGTTTGCACTCTTGATCGCTTTTGGAATTGTATCTTTTAAGAAAAATCCGAAGACGAGATACTATTTTGACTATGCGATGCTAAGAATGCCTTTATTCGGCAAGATGATGCAAAAAGCAGTATTGGCAAGAATGACGCGGACCCTCAGTTCCCTGTTCAGTAGCTCCGTACCGATTTTACAGGCGATGAAAATCGTCGAACAGGTAGTTGAAAATGAAGTGGTCGGCCGAGTCATCCGGGAATCACATGATTCCCTGGAGCGGGGCCAGTCAATCACGGACCCGATGAAAAAACATTGGGCGTTCCCACCTTTGATCACCCAGATGATATCAATTGGCGAAAAAACAGGGGCCCTGGATGCGATGCTTGGGAAAGTGGCGGACTTCTACGAGAAGGAAGTAGAAGCAAGCACGGACCGCTTAAAATCACTTATCGAGCCGCTTATGATCGTCCTCCTTGCGGGAATTGTCGGAACGATCGTCATCTCGATCATGGTGCCGATGTTTGAAATCTTCAACCAAGTGGACAATATGTAAAAAATGTAAGAATAATTACCCCTTAACGCTGTATTTTTCTAGAAATATATAGTAATCTAATATAAAAGTAACAGTAAAGTAACGAAATGGAAAATAAGAAGAGGAGGATTTATATGAATTTTATTAAAAAACATCTTAAAAATGAACGTGGTCTTACCCTGATTGAGCTATTGGCCGTTGTCGTCATCTTGGGGATTATCGCAGCCATCGCCATCCCAAGCATTGGGGGATTGATCAATAACTCGAAGAAAGATGCCCATATTGCCAATGCACAGCAAATGGTGAGTGCGGCTAGGACAGCAGTTGCAGGGAAAGATATTACATTAACTACAGCTTCAGCATCAATTACATTGGGAGATTTAATCGATAAAGGGTATATAGAAGAAATTGAAAATCCTAGTGGCGAGTCATATAGTCCAACAGATAGTAAGGTAAATATTACCAAGAACGAAACAACAGGTAACTTAACATACGCTGTAGTATTGTCAGATGGAACAAAAAGTTACATCAAAGGCACAGGAACAGGGAATAATGCAAAACCTATCCCAGCACCAAGTAAATTAACAAGAGAGAATATAGAATTGTAAAAATGATTATCATTTTTCTCTTCATCCTAGGTCTAATCCTAGGTTCATTCTATAACGTCGTCGGTTTAAGTGTACCGGCAAACAAGTCATTTACGAATCGGCGTTCGGCTTGTCCTTCTTGTGGACGAACCTTGTCGCCGTTTGAGTTAATACCGGTTGTTTCTTATGTGATACAAGGCGGGAAATGCCGTGGCTGTGAAGCCCGGATTTCCCCGCTTTATCCGGTTGTTGAATTGCTGACAGGAATTTTGTTCGCTGTCGCTCCTATGTTCTTAGGATGGACAAGTGAATTATGGATGGCCTGGGCATTGATCTCTTTATTGATGATCATCTTTGTTTCCGATATGGCTTATATGCTTATACCTGATAAGATCCTGCTTTTTTTTGCAGTGTTTTTTTTATTTTTACGAGTATTTTATCCACTATCTCCATGGTGGGATTCCATTCTAGGCGCGGCCGTCGGTTTTGGTCTGCTGCTTTTGATTGCCGTAGTAAGTAAGGGCGGAATGGGTGGCGGCGATATCAAATTGTTTGGCGTACTGGGCCTTGCACTAGGATTGAAGCTCGTACTATTAGCGTTTCTTTTTGCTACTTTCTATGGGGCTTTCCTAGGTATCATCGGAATTCTGACAGGTATGATTAAGAAGAAAACGGCCATCCCGTTTGGACCGTATATTGTTTTCGGTACATTAACTGCCTATTTTTGGGGCGATTCTATTTTACAGTGGTATTTGCACTTTTTAAGATGACTTTAAAGTAAGGGGTATCTATCTATGGCTTTCTCTTTTTTTAGCGGAAAAAACCGAATAGTAAATTTGATCTTCAAAGATTATGTAATCCGGTATGTAGAGCTAAAGCAAGTGGATCCACCTATCGTACATGCTTATGGTGAACGTTATCTGCCACCTGGTATCATTAAAGAAGGGAAAATCCTCGATTATGAAACGTTGCAGATGATTGTAGAGCAATGTGTTGAAGAGTGGGGTCTTTTGAAAAGACAAGTGCGCTTTTTGGTGCCGGACCCGTTTGTCGTGATTCGAAAAATGATGATTCCAGAAGAAATAAAAGAAGATGAGATTGAAGGGTTTTTATATTTGGAGCTGGGCACAAGCATTCATTTACCGTTTGAGGATCCGATTTTCGATACGGTATCCCTGGAGGATAATTCGGAAGGTAAGGAGATTCTCTTGTTTGCAGCTTCGGAAGAGCAAGTTTCGCAATATAGTGATTTGCTTGAAAACACTAAACTGGAGCCTTTGGCTGCCGATATCGCTTCACTCGCAATCTATCGATTATGGAATGTATCTAGAGACTTGGATTCCAGCGAGCAGCTCATGTTGTTAGAATTAGATGTGGCTTCGGTGACAGCGACCATTTTTGTTGAAGATAAACCGGTATTCATGCGTCATATTTTACTTCCGGATGAGGTTTCCGAATGGGAAGTCGATCACTCATCAAGCAGCGGAGTGGAAACACTAGCTTATCAAGGTAACAGAGATATTTATTTTCAATCGCTTGAGGATACGTATGTAGAGATTGATCGATTGCTGACCTTTTATAAATATAATTTAAATAGTGGTCGGGACTCTGTTTCTACCATCTTAGTCACCGGAGATCATCCGTATCTTGAGGAGATTTGCGAAAAACTCTCAGACCATATGGATCTTCCTATCATAATCATAAATGAAAACATGGAAATGGTAATGGATGATGGTCCTTTATCGCAGCGATATCACTCTGCCGTTGGATTGGCCATCAAAGGGGTGAAATAATCATGCTAGTTGACATTAATTTACTCCCCAAGAAAGAAAAAAGAAATCCACGTTTCTTCATTTATCTCATTTTCTTACTCATACTGGCTTTAGCGGCGGGTACGTTGTTTTATTGGCAATATTCTTTGCAATCAGACCGGATTAGAAGCATGGATAAGCAGATATTACAAGTGAGGGAAGCGACAGCAACCGTCGAACAAAACATGATTAATACACAGAAGTCTGGAAATTCCGTTACCGAATTACATAGTATCATTGACTGGGCTGATACGTTTCCAATCGATACGGTGTTTGTGTTAAACCAGTTAACATTCCTGCTTCCAGAACGAGGTTTCTTCGATGCTTTTTCCTATAATGAAGATGGTTCCATTCAATTAACCGTCCAGTTTGATACCTCAAGGCAAGCTGCTTATTATTTGAGCGAATTGACTAAGTCTAAACTGATAGGGACCGCTGAATTGGTATCAGTGACCACTGAGGAAATGGAAAGGGAGATAGAAAACGTTGAAGAAGAAACAGAGGCCTTTCTGCCGCGTTATCTGGCTGTGTATACTATTATTCTTGACAAACCTGCCGTAAAAGAAGCTATAAAAGACGATGAGGAACAAGCCGGGGAAAAGGGTGGTGCTTCTGAATGATGAGGTTTTTCAATAAAAAGCAACTATTCTTATTAGTTGGCACACTTTTTGTCTTTGCCTTGGTCTTTACTCTACTATACTTTTTTCTACTAGATCCGGTAAAAAAGGAACTGGCCACTAAGACATCTGAATTGAAAAATGAAGAACGGATTTTAGAGATGGTCCAAACGAAAGCTGGTACAGGAACGAGTGTTGATTTTGAATCGACGACAGAACTGCAAAAAAGACTGCCTGTTCAACCCTTAGCCGATCAGTTTGTGTTGAACCTAGAAAAAGCAGAAGTCGTGTCCAACAGCTTTATTGTTGATATGACATTTGCGGATGGAGAAACGCCGGTAGAACCTGAACCATCTGAGGCAACTGGAGAGGAAGAACCTGCATCCACAGATGAGGCATCCAAAAGTTCAGATGTTAATGACCAGGCTCCTGAAGATGAAGGAAAAGGTACTTCGGATTCAAAAGAAACAACGATTGAACCTCAGGATAATACTGTAACTGAGGCATCAGGGACACTGCCGAATAGCTTGAAAAAGCTATCAGCGACGATGAATGTAAAATCGTTTTCTTATGATGAAATGTTGGAATTTATTCATTCCATTCAAGCAACAAATCGAATTTTTACGATAGACAGCTTAACCTTCGAGGGAGCTAAGGAAGTCAGATCCCGTGACCAAAGTCACGAGCCTTTAGAGTATGGTCTGACTGTGTCTGCCTATTACTATCCTACATTAACGGATTTGCAGGACCAGACCCCGATTGTCGCAACACCAAAACCTAGTGAAAAGAAAAATCCATTCAGCACAAATGAAAGAGATGATGCTGATATGGATACGGGCAATTAGGATGAGGGAGCGAAAATGTAGGAATGTGGATAATGAAAAGGGCATGACATTGATGGAAGTCTTGGCGGTGATTGTCATCTTAGGGATACTGGCTGCAGTGGCCGTCCCGATTTTTTTCAATGTGATACAGAATTCGCGGACGAATGCATTCGTTTCAAATGGTTATGCTTTTAGGGATGCTTCGAATTTTTATTTAAAGGATAAGGTCATGCGTGGAGATCGTGTGACAGAAATCAGCTATCAGGAGCTTGTCGAAGCTGGTTTTCTCGATAAGGTGGTAGACCCTGATACTAAAGAGTACTGGGACCCTTCAATTAATGAATCCTATGTGACTGCCTTGGATAATAAGCTCGTGGGAATATGTCTATACGGTGAGAAACGTAAACTTTGTGGTGATGAAGGAGATGGGAAAGCTATCCCCTTTGAAGATTTATCACCCGAATTAGTGACAGATAAATGAAAAGAGAAAAATGACGAAACCTATTAATGACAAGACGACAAAAGTCTTGTTATTTTTTTTTGCCCCTATGTTAGGATGAAAAAAATGAAGCAGAGAGGAGGAAGAAAAGTGGACAAGTCCGAAAAACGTAAAGGGATAAAGATTAAAATAAATGGAGAAGAAAAAATATTTGTGGGTGAAAATAAGCGGGAGTCTACAGAGGAAATTCCAGAGGCTGCAAGTAAGGAACAACCGGATGATAGTTTCGAGTGGATTTTGCCGGATGATTCCGTAGAAAACAAGGTTGTATTGGTTCCTACACCACCTAAGAAGAAAATGCCGAAGCTTATCGGTTTTAATACACATACGGGCAAACGTCCTGGTAACAGGTCTTTAAAGACTTTTGTGATTGCTGTTTTTTGTGCGATTTTATTTGGATCGGTACTGGGCCTTATCGCCGTAAATACGATAACGAAGGAAAAGGCAACGGATTCTCCGGTCGAAACAGCTATCACGACGACGGCATCCCCAGTTGTAAAGAATGATAGCGGGGGTGAAAAAGGGCAAGGGATGGAACTGAAAACGTTCCTGGTTCAAGGTGGGATATTCAGTAGCGAGGATGCCGCGAAACAAATCCAGGAGAAAATCGTGGAAAAACAGGTTCCTGCTGAAATATTCAAAATGGAGGACAGCTATTATTTATTCCTAGGTTCAGCTGAAAGCTTGATTTCAAGTAAAGAGCTAGCTTTATTTTTAAAGACCTATGATGTGGAAGTATTTTGGAAGGAAATTGATTTAAAAGCGTCGGGAATAAGTGCGGAAGAAGAGAAAACGCTGGATGTCATGAAGGAGATTTATTCATCCTTATCAGAGATTTCATCAGGAGAGCTTCGTGGGAAGGAAACGAAATGGGATGCTTTAACGTTGAAAAAAGATATGGATAAGCTAAAGGATGAGAAACTTTCATCAGAGCTTTCACAAATGAACACCCATTTAGCGGCTGCAGCCAAGCTGATCAGTGAGTATGAGACGTCCGAAAAGGATGAACAGCTATTAGAGGCACAGGGAAAACTATTGAAGTTTCTAAAGGGTTTTCAAAGTATGGGGAGTTAAGAACAGGTATGTGAAGGGGAAGCTGTTTTCTAAAGAAAAAGTTCCCCTTTAGGAGGAAATTGTTTGAATTAGGGACCTTTTTTTATTTTCCAGGAAATAAGACTGAATCTTTGTCGATTCCTGGTAAACAATAATTGTGGAATTCTTCATAATTTGATAGGATGAAAAGGTATCTCTCCTAGTAAAGAAAGGTGAATTTTTATTATGCATTCATTAATTTTAGCTTCTTCATCACCACGCCGTAAAGAACTTCTACAATTCCTACAAATCCCCTTCGAAAGTATGAATTCCAATGTCGATGAAAGTATTGACGAAAACATGCAGGCAGAGGACGCAGTGCAAGAATTAGCTGTAAGGAAAGCGGAAGCCATTGCAACAAGATATCCGGACAGCTGGGTAATCGGTTCCGATACCGTCGTGGTACTTGACGGGCAAATCCTCGGAAAGCCGGCCAATCGTGCTGATGGAAAAAGAATGCTTGAAATGTTATCGGGTAGAACACACGAAGTTTATACAGGTGTGGCCATTCTATATGGTGAGCACAGCAGCATATTCGCAGAAAAAACAGAAGTGACTTTTTGGGAGCTATCAGAACCTGAAATCGAACGTTATCTGGACAGTGGTGAACCATTTGATAAAGCTGGGAGCTATGGGATCCAAGGGTTGGGTTCGCTTCTTGTCAAACAAATCAATGGGGACTATTTCTCGGTAGTCGGACTCCCAGTTTCAAGGCTAGCAAGAGAATTAAAGATGATGGAATCCGCGTGGACGTAAGATTTCGGACTGATTTCCTCCCTTTTATTAAGGAAGGGTGGATGCTTTGAGTGAAAAGATGTTAATCAGGGATTATCCGAAAGAAGAGAGGCCTCGTGAAAGGTTTTTGCAGGATGGTCCCCAGAGCCTTTCGAATCAAGAGTTACTTGCGCTTTTGTTAAGGACGGGATCTAAGGAGGAATCTGTGCTTCAGCTCTCCAATAGGCTTATCAAGGCTTTTGAGGGATTCCGGCTTTTGAAAGAAGCGTCCGTAGAGGAATTGACTGAAATCAAGGGAATCGGGGAAGCGAAAGCAATTCAAATTCTAGCATCGGTAGAGCTTGGCCGACGAATCCATAAATTAAATGATCAAGACCGCTATGTGATCCGTTCCCCGGAAGACGGGGCCAATTATTGCATGGAAGAAATGCGTTTTTTGTCGCAGGAACATTTTGTTTGTCTTTACTTAAATACGAAAAACCAAGTCCTTCATAAACGAACTGTCTTCATAGGCAGCCTCAACGCTTCGATTGTGCACCCACGCGAAGTATTTAAAGAAGCCTTCCGTAGGTCGGCAGCCTCTATCATTTGTCTTCATAACCACCCCTCCGGAGATCCTTCTCCTAGCAGAGAAGATATTGAAGTGACAAAAAGGTTAGTAGAATGTGGTAAAATAATGGGGATAGAAGTACTGGACCATATCATCATCGGGGAGCATAAATATGTGAGTTTAAAGGAAAAAGGTTATTTATGACACTATCCAAATTTTTGACGATACGATATAATGTTGTTTATGATTTTTAAAAGAGGGAACTTTTTTCAAAAACCTATTGTCAAAAAACGACAAATTATCATTTGAACTTATAAAAAGGCATTTTTGTTTACGAAAGGGAGATACCATAATGTTTGGAATTGGCGCAAGAGATATAGGAATTGATTTAGGAACGGCGAATACGCTGGTTTATGTTAAAGGAAAAGGCATTGCCGTCCGTGAACCGTCGGTTGTTGCCGTGCAGACAGATACGAAGCAGATCGTTGCTGTCGGTAAAGACGCAAAAAACATGATTGGCCGTACACCGGGAAATGTAGTGGCACTTCGCCCTATGAAAGATGGCGTAATCGCTGATTATGAAACAACGGCTACGATGATGAAATATTATATGAAAGAAGCTCAGAAAAAAGGCGTATTTGGCAACAAGCCATATGTCATGATTTGTGTGCCTTCAGGAATTACGGCTGTTGAACAACGTGCAGTGATTGACGCAGCTAGACAAGCTGGTGCTCGTGATGCTTATCCGATTGAAGAGCCATTTGCAGCTGCTATCGGAGCGGATCTTCCTGTTTGGGAACCTACAGGCAGCATGGTTGTTGATATTGGTGGAGGTACTACGGAAGTGGCCATCATTTCTCTTGGCGGTATCGTGACAAGCCAGTCAATCCGCATTGCTGGTGATGAGATGGATGATGCGATCATCGTTTACATACGTAAAAACTACAACTTGATGATCGGTGAACGTACATCGGAAGCCATTAAAATGGAAATCGGTTCTGCAGGTGATACAGAAGGAATCGAAAACATGGAAATTCGTGGCCGTGATTTATTGACGGGTCTTCCAAAAACGATAGAAATTACGGCAGAGGAAATATCCAAAGCATTGCGTGATACAGTATCAGCCATTGTGGATTCTGTCAAAAATACATTGGAAAAAACTCCACCGGAACTTGCAGCTGACATCATGGATAGAGGCATAGTATTAACAGGTGGCGGAGCTTTACTGCGTAATTTGGATAAAGTCATCAGTGAAGAAACGCAAATGCCGGTTATTATTGCTGAAAATCCTCTTGATTGTGTAGCGATTGGAACAGGGAAAGCCTTGGACCATATTCACTTATTCAAGACGAAATCTAGAGATTCTCGCTAAGCGGTACTTATAAAAAGGCCGGCTCAACAAAAGATCGCAATTTTGAGCCGGCTTTTCTATTTTTTTACCTGTCTTAAATGTGTAGTTTTTTGACAGAGGATATTATTATACTTCATGCAAATAGAGTAAATTAAAATAGAGGTGCAGATCATCATGCCACAGTTTTTTAATAAAAAGCTCCTTCTCTTGCTCGTTAGTATTATCGTTCTCGTGGCATTGATCGGTTTTTCATTAAAAGAGAGAGAAGAGTTAACTTGGCCCGAAAAGTTCTTGAAGGATACAACCGGTTGGGTTGGTAATGTGTTTAATAAACCAGTATCGGGTATTACAGGTTTTGTAGGGGATTTAAAAGACCTTCAGCATACATACGATGAAAACAAGAAATTAAAAGCTCGTCTGGATGAATACGTCTTGTTGAAAACGCAGGTGCAGGATTTGAAAGAAGAAAATGAAGAGCTTCGTGATAATCTAAAAAAAGAAGATGACTTGCGAAAGTATGCACCTATTCAGTCAACGGTCATTGGTCGTAATCCGGACCGCTGGCATGAAATGCTAACAATTAACAAAGGCGAGCGTAACGGTGTGGAAAAAAATATGGCTGTCATCACTGCCAATGGCTTGATCGGTAAAGTTAAAGCCACGACTGAATTCACGGCTTCCGTTCAGCTTTTGAGTTCAATCGATAAAGCGAACCGCGTCTCAGCTATCGTCCAGGGTAATGATAAGGCATATGGTTTGATAGAAGGGTTCGATGATGAGAAGAATCTTCTATTAATGAAACGGATTCCTTATGATAAAAAGATCAAGAAGAACTCTACGGTCATCACATCCGGTTATGGCGGGATCTTTCCTAAAGGTCTGCTAATCGGTAAGGTTGTTGACGTGAAGGTGGATCAATATGGGTTGAACCAAACCGCATATATTGAGCCGTCAACGGATTTCTATGATATCAATAATGTCATGGTCGTTAAACGTGAAGTTGAGGGAGCTGAAGAAGAAAGTGAAGGGGAGGATGAAGCTAAGTGAAACATTTCATCCTTTCTTTTGTAGCCTTACTCTTCTTCGTTTTTGAAAGTATCTTTGCGCAACTTTTCGCGGGGGGTGTCTTTGGAAGTAATAACATTCTCGTTCCCCGTTTCATGATCATTTTCGTCTTCTTCCTGACCATGTATGGTTCAAGGAAGATGGGGATGTTGTATGGAGCCATTTTGGGGCTGACCTATGATGTCGTATATACGGAGATTTTGGGGATTTATATGTTCCTTTTACCTTTTCTAGCATATTTGATTTCCAAAAGTATGAAGATCCTTCAAAACAATATTCTCATTAACTGTCTAATGGCACTTGTCTTTACGGCAATTGTAGAGTGTGTATCTTATCAAATGAATCATATTCTTACTTTTGCGGATATGGGATTCGGGGAATTTGCAGAACGGAGATTCATTCCAACGCTCATATTGAATCTCGTTTTTATTATTATTAGTTGCTACCCTTTAAAGAGACTTATTGAAAAGTTTGATTTGCAGGGAGAAATGGAATAACGTTCACTGGACTGTTGGATGCGGTCTAAAATGTATTTTCTCTTTAACATGTGCGTAGAAAAAGGTAAATTGTTTTCCTATGTCGAATTATATTTCATTGAGGTGAAACAAACGTCATGAATAAAAGAATTCAGCAAAATGTTATGATTAAGGGGACAAAGGACGGGTTTATGCTTCATCTCGATGATTCTTGCTCATTTTCCGAATTATTGAAAGAGTTAGAAGTGAAGCTTTCGGCAAACTATCAGTTTCAAGAAAACGACCCGTCCATTTCCGTTAAAGTACATACCGGGAACCGCTATCTAGATGCAGACCAGAAGGAAAAAATCAAAGAAGTTATTCATAAAAAGAAAAAGCTTATCGTTGATGAGTTGATTTCGAATGTCATGTCAAAGGAAGATGCGAAACAGTGGAAAGACGAAAACCAAGTGACAACTTTGACCAGGGTGATAAGATCGGGACAGGTTTTTGAAGTGCCCGGCGATTTGTTGCTCATTGGCGATGTCAATCCAGATGGTACTGTCCGAGCTGGTGGGAGCATCTATATTATGGGACAGCTGAGAGGCATTGCCCACGCTGGTTATTTGGGGAATAAAAAGGCCATCATCGCTGCATCCATCATGAAACCTGCACAATTGCGAATTGCGGGGAAAGTGAATTTATCTCCTGACCAATATACGAAATTTGGACATGACTTGGAATGTGCGTTCATGGACGACGAAGAAAATATCATCATTGATAAACTGCAAGTTTTAAAGAAATATAGACCTAATTTAAATAGATTAGAAGGGGGTCTCTAATCGTGGGAGAGGCAATAGTTATAACATCTGGTAAGGGTGGTGTCGGCAAAACGACCACCTCGGCCAATCTAGGAACGTCGTTAGCTCTTCTAGGCAAAAAGGTTTGCTTGATTGACACGGATATTGGTCTTCGGAACTTAGATGTGATTATGGGGTTGGAAAACCGTATCATCTATGACTTGGTCGATGTAGTCGAAGGGCGTTGTAAAATTCATCAAGCACTTATTAAAGATAAGCATTTCGAAGATTTGCTTTATTTGCTTCCGGCTCCACAAAACAGTGACAAATCAGCTGTGAATGAGGAACAGATGAAGAAACTGATCAGTGATATGAAACCGGACTATGATTACATCGTGATCGATTGTCCGGCAGGTATCGAGCAGGGCTTTAGGAATGCGATAGCGGGTGCGGACAGGGCCATCATCGTCACCACCGCTGAAAGACCGGCCGTCCGTGATGCAGACCGTATCATCGGCCTGCTTGAGAAAGAAGAGCATATCGATCCTCCTCAATTAATCATCAATAGAATCCGTGGACATCTTTTACATGAAGATGAAGAAATGGATATTGACGGAGTAACCAATTTCCTTAAAATCGATCTTATCGGTGTTATACCTGATGATGATCAGGTCATTGTGGCTGCGAATAAAAAGGAACCGATAGCTTACAATCCGGACAACAGGGTCTCGATTGCCTATCGGAACATTGCCCGCCGGATTCTTGGTGAATCTGTGCCGTTGACTCCAATTGGTGGAGAGCAAAAAGGTTTCATGTCTAAATTGAAAAAATTCTTTAGTGTACGTTAATTTAGTAAGCGGGAGCATTCCATGCCCTCGCTTTTTTTATTTTTATCGAAAAATGGATATAAAAAAGGTAAGCCTCATAATAGGCTTACCTTATCTATTGTACTAAAGTATTAAAAATGCAACAGGTTATCCGCGTCTTCCGCCTCTACCGCCACGTTTTGATTCTGTACTACGTTTGAGCGTAGATAAATTCTCTTCACTAGTCTTTAAAAAACGGACCATTTTATCTTCGAAGTTTTCCTTAGGTTGAAAATTGCCTTTAGAACGAAAATCTTTATTACGATTATCGCCTTGGCGTGGTGGGCGTTTAGTATAAGAAGAGGTTTGTCCTTCGGGTCTATCTATAGCTTTTTTGATGGACAAGGCAGTTTTTCCGTCTTTCTCGCTGATCACTTTTACCTCAATTTGGTCGCCTATTTTAAGATGGTCATTAACGTCTTTTACATAGCTGTCCGCTACCTCACTGATATGCACAAGACCTGTTGAGCCTCCTGGTAATTCTACGAATGCTCCAAAATTAGTGATACCTGTTACTTTACCTTGTACTTTGCTGCCTATTTCGATTGACATATTAAAATTGTTCCCCCTCAATAATGTTAAAACAACTTCATTATAACAAATAAAGTAGGAGAATATCAATTGGATTTTTCACCTCTTCCATTATTAAAAGGGAAAGGCTTTCAAAACGTTTGAAAATCAGTCTTTTTTTCTTTCGTCCATTCGTTTTTAAAACGCAAACCATTCATCTGTCGTAAAGAAAAACGATTCCTCGTCATAGTCTGGACAGGTTGCTCATAAGTTTTAATATGAGCGCTTTGATATGAGCAGGGGGTAGATTTGGAATGGATGATCGCAGGAAAGATATCCGCAATCGTATCGCCAAGAGACGAAAGGTGAAGGATAGCCCAGTGGTTAACAGTACTTGGACGGAGATTGAAAAGGAGAACCCGTACGAATTCGAATCTTTTGACGGGTATTCAGAAAAAGATCATCCGCTCTTTAAGAAGGAATATTTCTTTTTGAAAATCTTGGTGAGCATTTGCCTATTCTTAGTGGTTGCCGTGATGTTCAAGCACCCTTCCGTTCGCTTGGACTCAGCCAGAAGCTTTGTTACGGAAAACATGAACCAAGAGTTCCAATTTGCATCGGTTTCCAGTTGGTATGAAAATGCTTTTGGCAAACCTATCGCATTTTTACCGACTGAATCCACTACTGAAACGGCGGATTCGGGTGAAGAATATGCAATGCCTGCATCGGGGGAGATTACGCAAACCTTCGAGGCGAACGGCGAGGGAATCATAATGGAAACGAGCTTAGGGTCCAAGGTCGAAGCCATCAATGAGGGGGTGGTCATTTTTGCAGGGGAAAAAGAAGGAATCGGTAAGACTGTGGTCATACAGCATGCCAATAAAAGTGAGTCATGGTATGGCCAGTTGGAAAAGATTGATGTGAAGCTCTATGATCTGGTGAAGAAAGGGAAAGAAGTAGGACAGGTCACCGTAAGCGAGGATGGTTCCAAAGGCAGGTTTTACTTAGCCATTAAAGAAAATGATGCATTCATCGATCCTAAAAAGGTGATTTCCTTTGACTGAATATGCGAACTTACTGTCCAAAATCAAGATTCATCCGACGCTGTGGTTCGTCATAGGAATCGCCATCCTTACGGCACACTTTATTGAAGTGATGATGCTTTTACTCATCGTATTTATCCATGAGATGGGACATGCTGCGTGTGCACAGTATTTTAAATGGCGGATCAAGTCGATTCAGCTCCTCCCCTTTGGTGGGGCTGTCGAGACCGAGGAATATGGCAATAAAAGTTTGAAGGAAGATCTTGCAGTCGTACTGGCGGGCCCACTGCAACATATATGGCTCATTGGAGCGGCTTACCTGCTCTATTTCTTTTCATTCATTTCTTCTGATCTGTATCATTCCTTCTTCTATATGAATCTTATGTTGTTGTTCTTTAACCTGCTGCCAATTTGGCCATTGGACGGGGGAAGGCTACTCTTCATTGGTGTTTCCCTATACTGTACCTTCCTTGAGGCTCAGAAATATACCTTATATTTTTCTGGTGCATTCGCTGTATTGGCGTTTTTAACATGGCTTCTTCTCGAACCGCTTAACCTGAATATTTGGCTGATCATCTTTTTTATCAGTCTTTCTCTAATCATGGAGTGGCGACAGCGATATTATGCGTTCATGCGGTTTCTTCTGCAGCGCCATTACGGAAACACGAATGATCTGGCCAAATTAAAACCCATCATGGTGGATGCCCATGAACCGATTTATAAAGTGCTGGAATTGTTTCAACGTGGCTGCAAGCATCCCGTCATCATCATGAAAAATGGGAAAGAGAGTGGCTCATTGGATGAGACGGAAATACTTCATGCCTATTTTTCCGAGAAAATGACCAATGGGCAAATTGGTGACCTGTTATATTCTTATTAAATATGGTATCCTTTCTTCAAATTGAGGAGAGGATTTTTTTGATGAAAAAAGTGATTGTGAACCTATCTTCGCGTGAGAAGAGAGTAGCTGTCTTAGAAGATGAAGTGTTGCGGAAAGTCGAAGTCATGCCACCTCATCAACATAGTACGGTAGGTAATATTTATCTTGGCAAAGTGACTAAGGTCTTGCCAGGAATGGATGCCGTGTTTGTCGATTATGGTGCAGACAAGAATGGTTTTCTGCATCGGGATGAAATTCCGGCATATCAACTGACGAAGCGTGATGGAAAATCACCCATCAATCATTATGTTAAACAGGGTGAAAAGCTGCTCGTTCAGGTGAGCCGTGATGAAACGGGTACAAAAGGGGCGAAATTGACGGGGCTGATCGAGTTTTCGACGGATTCCCTCGTTTACATACATGGAATAGATTATGTTGGTGTGTCGAAGAAATTCAAAAATGAACGTTTGCAAAAGTATTGGAGAGAAAAAGCAACAGAATATAAGCAAAAGGACGAGGGGGTGATTGTTCGCACCTCGATGGAGAAGGAAAGTGAGTCGGCATTTCTCGACAAGCTGAATACACTGAGGCAGCTGCATAAGGAACTGGAAGGAAAGTCCGGTACGATGAAGGCGCCTGCCCTTCTCTTTGAGAAAGATACATTCCTGGAGATGGTTATCGCTGAAATGGCGAAAACGGTATCAGGTCAGCTCTTTATCGACAATTTTGATGCGAGTCAAGAGTTGAAAAAGTGGGTGCTGACTAATGGTAAGGAATGGAGTATATCCTATGAGACTGGTGCGAAGAACATTTTTTCAGAACGGAATCTAGATAACCAGTTCGAAAAGGCCATGAAAAAAGTGGTCTGGCTCGATAATGGGGGTTATCTGATTTTCGAAGAAACCGAAGCGTTCACCGTAATCGATGTCAATTCAGGGAAGTTTACAGGCAAGGTGGAAAAGGAAGCGACGCTTTTTGAAGTGAATGCAGCGGCAGCAAAAGAAGTCGCCCGTCAGCTGAGGCTTAGAAATATTAGTGGAATCATCTTGATTGATTTCATCAATATGGAGAAACCGCAACACAGGCTTGAAATCATCGATCTGTTTAAAAAGGAAGCCGCGAAAGATGAGATGCGGATGAAGGTTGTCGGATTTACTGAACTAGGAATCCTTCAAGTGACGAGAAAACGGACATCCCCTTCGCTTAGTGAAACCATGACGGTTCCTTGCCCAACCTGCAATGGAAGTGGAAAGGTGGAAAGCGCTGAAACCGTTGCCTTCCGCTTGGAGCGGGAGTTGCTGGAGCACCGCAAAACGGACGATGAGGCCGTTTGGGTGGAACTTAGCCAATCAGTGGGGGATGTCCTGTTGGGGGAAAAGGAATCATATAAAGCGACATTGGAAGAACTAATATCCAAAAAGCTAGTGATCTCTTATGTTCCAGGCCCGGTCCATACATATTCCATCAGGCGCTTCGGAAGTTATGAAGAAATCAAGCGGTCAGTAAAGTGATGGACAAGAAATCCAACAAATGTATTGACAGTCATTCAGGTTTCATGATAGGATTTTAATGTTATGTTTGTAGCACCCGTGCTACAACCGCTCAACAACAGGTCTTAAGTTTTTTGTCTTCTGGACAAAACGCCTGTGATTGGCGAGTCTGAGACATTCAAGGAGGTGCAAGTATGTACGCAATTATCGAAACTGGCGGAAAACAAATTAAAGTAGCAGCTGGCGAAGCAGTTTACATTGAAAAATTAAACGCTGAAGCAGGCGAAACTGTTACATTTGACAAAGTTTTATTCGTAGGTGGCGAGGACGTGAAAGTCGGAGCTCCACTAGTGGAAGGCGCTACTGTAACAGGTACTGTTGAGAAACAAGGGAAGCAAAAGAAAATCACTGTCTTCAAATACAAAGCGAAGAAAAACAATCGTAGAAAACAAGGTCATCGTCAACCATACACTAAAGTTGTTATTGAAGCAATCAACGCGTAAGGGCTGATATCAAGATGATTAAAGTTATCTTTGATGCTCCGCAAGAACGGATCACTTCGTTCACATTAAGCGGACATGCTGATTTTGCTAAAAAAGGTTCCGATATCGTTTGTGCAGGCGTATCGGCCGTATCCTTTGGATCGGTCAATGCGATTATGTCCTTAACGGATGTAGAACCTGAGATTGAGCAAGGGCAAGACGGGGGTTACCTTCGCTGCGTCATCCCGGGGAATCTTTCGCCGGAATCCGAAGAGAAGGTGCAATTGCTCTTGAACGCAATGCTCATATCGCTACAAACCATCGAACGTGATTATGGTAAATATATGAAAATTATCCTCAACCAGTAGGAGGTGGAACAAATGTTAAGATTAGATCTTCAGTTCTTCGCTTCGAAAAAAGGAGTAGGTTCTACAAAGAATGGACGTGACTCAATCTCTAAGCGTTTAGGCGCTAAACGTGCAGATGGTCAATTCGTTTCTGGTGGTTCTATCCTTTACCGTCAACGCGGAACAAAAATCTATCCAGGTGAGAACGTAGGCCGTGGTGGAGACGATACTTTATTTGCAAAAATAGACGGTGTTGTTAAATTCGAACGTTTCGGACGTGACCGTAAAAAAGTAAGCGTATATCCAGTTGCACAAGAAGCATAATTGGCATCTTTGAACAGAGGCTGACTCAAAAGGGTCTGATTCCTTCTATGAGACACTATATATCGCGTCATTATTGATAATGGTATGCTTTATATAGTGTAGAAGGGGTCCGGCCCTTTATTTATACTATAAATATGATGAATAACCAGCGTTTTGCAGGAGATTTTAGTCAATTAGTATGGAAAACCACCTCTGATTCACAAAAGGCTCGCCAGTTTTGGCGGGCTTTCTTATACTTTAGGGGGTAAAATCCTGGATTGCTCTAACTAACACATTGATTGAATTTAAATAGACTGTTCAATTCAACTATTATATCTCCAATTGTTGCATGAATAAGCCCATTCTCTTTGCAAGTTCAAACGGCTCTACCATCGTCCAAAGAACTCAGGGTGTGTGGCTGTATTTTTTGGACGGGGGCTTTCATATGAAGGCATGTGAATCGAGCTTCATTTCCTGTTTGTTTTGTTTTTTGATATACTGATACAAATGGAAGTATTCAACATGATAGAGCCAAAAAAAGTTTCTTTATCATAATTGAAGGTGTTAATAATGGATAAAAATTGGACGACTATTGAAACGCTTCGTCAGACTAGACATGATTGGCTGAATAGAATTCAAATTATAAAAGGGAATTTGGAGTTGAATAGAATTGATCGCGTCAAAGGATTCATTGACGAGATCATAATTGAAACCCAGAATGAGGCAAGGCTCTCTAGTTTGAATATGCCAAAGTTCAGCGAGATGCTGTTGACGTCGAATTGGAGTAATTCAACATTTCAATGTGAATTTGAAATTATCGATGTTTTTGCGGGCTCCAATGAGTTGGACGAGTTGATGTCTCGTTGGACGAACGATTACTTTAAAGTTTTAGAAAAAAATCTCGATCCTTTTGGAGAAAATGTACTGGCTGTTTCTATGTGTAAAAAAGAAATAAGTGATATGCGTTGTTCTTTTCATTTGCAGGGCCGTTTCAATGATCAATCCGCGGTGGTGGAATTTATAGAAAAATCCTTAACAGCGGAGCAATCAATAGAAATGCGTATTTGTAATGAGAATGAATTATTCTTTAAGATGGATATTAAGTTTTAGAGAAGTATACAGCAAGAAATGACTTGCAGAAAACAAGGAAGTGATAGCATGTTTGTCGATCAAACGAAAGTCTATATAAAAGGCGGAGATGGTGGTAACGGAATCGTTGCTTATCGTCGAGAGAAATTCATACCAAAAGGCGGACCTGCCGGCGGAGATGGCGGCAATGGAGCAAACGTCGTATTTGAAGTGGAAGAAGGATTACGGACGTTGATGGATTTCCGTTATCAACGTCACTTCAAGGCGCCTCGCGGGGAACACGGCATGTCTAAAAATATGCATGGTGCAACTGCGAAGGATATGGTCATTAAAGTTCCACCTGGTACAGTTGTCATTGATGAAAAAACGAAAGAAGTCATCGCAGATTTAGTTGAACATGGACAACGTGCCATTATCGCTAAAGGCGGCCGTGGTGGACGCGGGAATTCCCGTTTTGCGACACCAGCCAATCCGGCACCGGAAATTTGTGAAAATGGCGAACCAGGACAAGAACGCGATATTATCATGGAACTGAAGTTATTGGCTGATGTAGGCCTTGTAGGATTCCCGAGTGTTGGTAAATCTACATTGCTTTCAGTCGTATCAGCAGCCCGACCTAAAATTGCCGAATATCATTTCACGACAATCGTGCCGAATCTTGGTATGGTTGAAACGGAAGATCACCGCAGTTTCGTCATGGCCGATTTACCGGGGCTAATTGAGGGTGCTTCTGAAGGAGTAGGTCTTGGACATCAATTCTTGCGCCATATTGAAAGAACAAGAGTCATCGTTCACGTGATTGACATGTCTGGCCTTGAGGGCAGAGATCCATACGAAGACTACCTGACAATCAATAAGGAACTAGAAGAATATAACCTTCGTTTGACTGAACGTCCGCAAATCATCGTAGCCAGTAAAATGGATATGCCTGATTCAGCAGATAATTTAGCGGCATTCAAAGAAAAGCTTGAAGAGGAATTCCCGGTCTTCCCGGTTTCAGCTGTAACACGTGAAGGTATCCGTGAACTTCTTTATGCAATTGCCGATAAAATCGAAGAAACACCTGAATTCCCGCTTGATCATGAAGAAGAGAATACCGGGGTTCATCGTGTTCTTTATAAACATACAGCCCTTTCAGATGAATTTGATATCGAGCGTGAATCGGACGGCAGCTTTGCTGTTAAAGGATTCAAGATTGAACGTCTATTCAAAATGACGGACTTCACACGTGAAGAATCCATCAAGCGTTTTGCTAGACAACTTCGCTCATTCGGTGTCGATGAAGGATTGCGCCAAAAAGGTGCGAAAAACGGGGATATCGTTCGTATCCTTGAATATGAATTTGAATTTATTGACTGATAATATGTAAAAACCATGGTGGTAGGCAAAAGGAGCGTGCGGACTTTGAATAAGGCCGATCAGAAATTTTTCCTCGTTCGAGAGGATGTCCTCCCCGAAGCGATGAAAAAAACGCTGGATGCTAAAGAAATGATTGAACGGGGAAAAGCAGATTCAGTTTGGGAAGCGGTACAAAAAGTGGATCTGAGTAGAAGCGCCTTTTACAAATATCGGGACACGGTCTTTCCGTTTCATACGATTGTCAAAGAAAAGTTAATCACTCTGTTCTTTTACCTCGAAGACCGTTCCGGGACTCTATCGGAGCTCTTACGACTGGTCGCCTCATCTGGCTGCAACATCATGACGATTCACCAAACGATTCCCTTACAGGGTCGTGCCAACGTCACTCTCTCGCTCAACACGAGTGGGATGACGGTGGATATTGATGATCTTTTAACAAGATTGCGTAAAATGGAATTCGTCGAAAAGGTCGAAATCCTTGGGAATGGTGCATAGAATAAAGCCTGTACAGTTCATTGTACAGGCTTTTTTTTATGTGTGGTCATTAAAGATTAACTATTGTAATAAATCAGAAAATGGCATAACATAAACAATAGATTGTCCGTGAAAAGGGGATTATAATATGACTTCAAAAATAGCATTTCTTGGACCGAAAGCAACGTTCACGGATTTAGCTGTCTCTCGCTTATTTCCTAATGATAGTAAAATTCCGATGAGTACGATTCCAGACAGTCTCGACGCTGTCCGCGATGGGGAAGTAAGCCATGCGCTGGTCCCAATCGAGAATGCGTTGGAAGGTTCGGTAAATATAACGATGGATTACCTGGTTCATGAAGTGAGGCTTCCGATTAAAGGGGAAATCACGATTCCTATCGAACAGCATTACATGGTTCATCCGGATCATGCCAATCCTGACTTTAAACCGGATAGGGTCTATTCTCATTCACACGCTATTGCACAATGCCGTAAATTCCTACATAAAGATCTAAGTGGCATCCCATTTGAATATGTTACGTCAACGGCTGCAGCAGCAAAAATGGTAATGGAGAATCCGGATGCCAAAATTGCAGCCATCGCGAACGAAATGGCAGCACAGGAGTATGGGTTGACGATTCTTGAACGAAATATTCACGACTATGAGCATAACCATACCAAATTCATTGTCGTATCCAACGGCGAAGTCGATTTCAGTGGGCATTTAACTACTGAGGGAGACAGTAAAACGACGTTGATGATCCAGCTCCCAGCCGATCATTCGGGACAGCTTCATCAAGTCCTTTCCGCTTTCTCATGGAGAAAGCTCAACCTGTCCAAAATTGAATCTCGGCCGATGAAAACAGGACTAGGTCATTATTTCTTCATTATCGATATAGAAATGGCACTTGACGAGGTGCTCATCCCAGGCACGATTTCTGAACTTGAGGCCCTTGGATGTACCGTGTCAATCTTGGGCAGTTATCCATGCTTTACCGTTCAAAATGGATTGGTGCACCGATAAGGACAGATGTAGACAGAAGGAAACACAGTTAAATGGTCTTTAAAGTACATTCCTAAAAAATCTCCTTGGATAAAAGTCCAAGGAGATTTTTTTAGGAGGCCTTGAATCTAATTAGAAAAATAGGGAGTGACACATTGTTCTGCCTTTTTTAAAGAACGTAAAGCTATTAAGCCCATATAATAGGATTTAATAGGGTTAATTATGAAGTGGGTTGGGAGAAATACATACCAAGAGGTAAACCAGATTTATCGTTACAATATCCTCTTACAGAATTTAAATGTAAAAGACTGAAAAAGATGAAAGAGGGGATGGGAGATGTGCGGTAAAGATGAGTAATGAGTTCAAAGAAACGTTCGGATCTTGGCTGCAAGCCATCGGAACGGTTTTATCCGCCATCGCAAATACACCAACCCTTATATCGGATTACGATTCTGCAAATAACTTGGATGTGGTGGGGAACACTCTCCAGGGAACAGGTAATGCTTTAATTGCCGATGGAGAGGAAGCTTTCACTTTAGATCAAATCGGAAGTGCAGTTCAGGCCATTGGAAATTCGACGGTTATTACAGGATTGATAGGTACTTTTTCAGATGACACGAATGATCTATTGATTATAAACGGAAATTTTATTCAGGCTTTAGGCGGTGGCGTATCTGCGGCGGATATAACCGAAAATGCACCAGCTGAAGGGATAAATATAGTTGGTAATTTAATGCAGCTGTTGGGAAATTCATTACAAGCACTGTCTGGGATTATTGAATTGAAAAGAGAAAATACGAATCCAAGCCTGGAAAGCAAAGGAAATGGGAGCCAAGGGAGTGGGAATCAAGGGTACGGAAGCAAAGGAAATGGGAGCCAGGGAAATGGGAACCAAGGGTACGGAAGCCAAGGGAATGGGAACCAAGGGTATAATGAGGGACAATTAGACCCGGAAACATTACAAACGTTAGGGAGCTGGATTCAAGCGATAGGAGCCGTTCTCAACCTGATCGCTCAATTAATAAGCAATGAAGAGGGGGAGAGTGGAGATGAAGGCGAAAACGAGAGCGATTCGTAAGAAAATAGGACACTTCGAATGCCTTTACTTCGAAGTGTCCTATTTTAGTTAACTAAAATCCCGGCTTTATTCAATGCTTCTTCTGCTTCGTCCAGTAAGTCTTCTGAAGCGGCACTAATGGTATGAAGGTGAATGCCGCTAGTCAGTTCCGATAATAATGTGGCTTTTGTTTTAGTAACCTTTGAAAGGAAGGATGCCACTTCTTTCCGATTACTGACCATGATGGAAGCCGTTAAGTCCCCATACACGGGATGCTCTATTTTCACGTCTTTGACGGTTATGCCGATATCGACAAGTAGAAATAATTCCTCCTGGGCTCGCGTGGGCTCGTGCTGGCAAGCGATGGTCCGTTCAGGGTTTTGTCTAGTCTCGGTTTGCAAGTAGATATACCCCTGGCTAGTAGCGATAATCGGCTCATTTCGTGCTTTAAGAAGGGTAATGTCACCGACGATGACCTGCCGGCTCACATTGGTTATTTGGGAGAGTTCGCTACCGGTAACAGGCTGTGAACTTGTTTGTAGGATATGTAAGAGCTTGGTTCGTCTTTCTTCGCCTAATAATTTCTTTTTTTGCATGATCCTTCACCTCGTTATGTACAAATAGTTTACCATAAAATAAAGGGGCTAATCGAATGAAAGTCGATTTACCCATGGTGTTCCTTAAATGCATGCGGGTGAATGCAGCAAAAAAGAGGGAGGCACATGGAAACGTCCGCCCTCAATCTTGTACAATCATAGGTTACTTGCCTTGAAAGTATTGCCCCCGTTCATATCACCAGATTGGAATCCTTTATTAAACCAGCGCTTTCGCTGCTCGGAGGTTCCATGCGTAAAGCTGTCAGGAACAACATACCCTTGAGCTTTCTTTTGGATGGTGTCGTCTCCCACTCCACTGGCTGCACTCAAAGCCTCTTCGAGATCGCCTTCCTCAAGTAAGTTCTCTCCTTGAGCGTGATGAGCCCATACCCCTGCTAAATAGTCAGCTTGAAGTTCCAGTCGAACAGAATATTTATTATATTCTTTTTCACTGACCCTTGACCGGTCGGGCATTTCTTTTCTAGACGTGCCCAATAGGGTCTGTACATGATGTCCCACTTCATGAGCTATGACATAAGCCATTGCAAAATCTCCGGGTGCCTGATACTCATCTTGAAGTTCCTGATAGAAACTCAAGTCAATATAAAGCTTCATGTCACCGGGACAATAAAAGGGTCCCACTGAAGAACCGGCCGTTCCACAGGCCGAGTCGACACTTCCTGTATACAAAACGAGAGTGGGCTCTTTATATTCTAGACCTTGCTTACGAAACTCTTCCGCCCAAACCCGCTCGGTATCTCCAAGAACGACCGAGACAAATTGAGCGAGCTCCTTCTCCTGGTCCGTTTCCTCATAGGAGTCATTGTCTGTAGTATCATTGGAACCAAGGCCATTCAAAAGATCACTTGGGTTGCCACCTAGGAACATAACGATCAAAACGACAACTATACCAAATCCGCCACCAATCCCGGCGATGCTCTTTCCACCCATTCCTCTTCTGTCCTCAACGTTCGAACTCTTTTGTCTTCCTTTCCATTTCATTCAGATACCCTCCTAGACTGTTGTTTTTTATGTAGTGCCATCTAAATCAGCATTTTATAAATCCTATACCCTATACCCAAAGTTCGGATTGATTAGACAGAGATGCACGCTGGCAAAAAGCGGTCAATCCTGCTACCCCCCTCATTTGAACGGGTTTTTCTGACTGTGTGGCTTTCATTCATATTTTAGTTTCATCAAGCATAAGTTTTCATGATAAATAATAATGGCAATTTACCCACTACATCATAGTATATATGGACATATGCACAGGAGGGGTTATCAGCGTGAAAATTCATATAGTCCAAAAAGGCGATACGCTTTGGAAGCTCGCAAAAAAATATGGCGTGAGTTATGAACAACTGAAAAAATCCAATTCTCAGTTAAGTAATCCGGATATGATGATGCCGGGCATGAAAATTAATATACCTGGAAATACATCGGGATCAATTAAAAAAGAGATGGGCACGCCACAAGTGACATATCAATCCAAAGAATCTCAAATTCAACCGATTCAAATGAAAGAACAGCAAATTCAACAGCAACCCGTGATGAAGGAACAACAAAAATATCAAGCACCCATAAAAGAACAGCAAAAGTATCAGGCACCTATAAAAGAACAGCAGAAATATCAACAGCCTGTGATAAAAGAATATCAATTGCCTATTAAGGAAAAACAATTGCCTGTTAAAGAAAAGCAAATGCCTATAAAGGAAATGCCCGTTAAGGAAAAACAAATCGTTGTCCCGAAAGAGGTTCAGGTACCGAAACAAGTGATACCAGAAATAGATATCAATAATTATTATTTGGTCAATATGACCAACATGAGTGTACAGAAGCCACCAACTCCGCCAACTCCCCCAAAAAAGGTTGAAGCGGTGAAGCCAGTAGAAAAACCGGTAAAGAAAAAATCAAAAAAGAAGCCAGTTGTTCAGGAAATATGTGAACCGGTAGACGATTGCATTCCAATCACCCCTATCATGCCAGGAAGCGGTTTTAGCATCGATCCACCGCCATGGGCATCCATGCCCATGCATGGAGTCCAAGGAGCTTTTCAGGGAGCCCCTCACTATCAACAAGGTGTTCAAGGCATGCAAGGCTATCAAATGATGGAAGAAAGTTCAGACGTATGGGGAGAATCTCCTGATATGCATTCAATGGGTCAAAGTACCGTCCAAGGAGCCAGTCAAAACCAGGCCGGTCAACAATACTATCCATATCAAGCTTCAGCACCCGTCCCACATCATATGTATGGCGGAACTCCACAACAAGTTGCAGGTGCGTATATGCCGCACCATTATGAGTCATCTTCCGAGTCGTCATCGTCGAATGCTCCGAATTTCCAATACTATCCACAGCAGCCCTATATGCAGTCCAATATGCAAGCCGAAAGTGAGGATTGTGGCTGCAACAAGGGAGAAATAGGAACATATGGACCAGAGAAAGAAGTGAAGGGCCAATACTATGCTATGGAAGAAACGCAAAGCAAGGCGCACCATCACCCTGATTATCATCAATTCCATAAAGGCAGACCACAATACTCAGAATCCTATGCGGGAGCTAGTATTCAAAGTCTAATGGGGGAAAAACAGCAACCAATCCAATATGAAGTAGAATCGGTAGATGAAATTCAAATACAAGAATATCAAGGAGGACCTCCTGGAGGCATGATGGGGAACCAGTCTGGCAATCAGATGGGAGACATGATGGGGAACCACCAATACGGCAATCAAATGGGAGGCATGATGGGGAACCAGCCCGGCAATCAGATGGGAGGCATGATGGGGAACCAACCTGGCAATCAGATGGGAGGCATGATGGGTAATCCATACGGCAACCAGATGGGAGGCATGATGGGGAACCAGCCCGGCAACCAGATGGGAGGCATGATGGGGAACCAGCCCGGCAATCAGATGGGAGGCGTGATGGGGAACCAGCCCGGCAATCAGATGGGAGGCATGATGGGGAACCAGCCCGGCAACCAAATGGGAGGCATGATGGGGAACCAGCCCGGCAACCAGATGGGAGGCATGATGGGGAACCAGCCCGGCAATCAGATGGGAGGCATGATGGGTAATCCATACGGCAACCAGATGGGAGGCATGATGGGGAACCAGCCCGGCAACCAAATGGGAGGCATGATGGGGAATCCATATGGCCATCAACTAGGGGGCCAACCAGGTGCGATGCCAGGTCAGTTTGGCGGGCAGCCCGGAATGATGCGTGGACAGCTCGGAGGTCACCCTGAAGCAATGATGCCAGGACAAATGGGTGGTCAACCAGGTCAATTCGGAGGCGTTCAAGCACCTGAAACATTTGGAATGCCTACGTATGCGGACGAAAGTGATGACTACTAATTATCAGGGGGACAGTGTTTTTTACACTCGTCTCCTCTCTTATTTAAACCGCCGACCAAAGAACGTCCATCATCTTCAGAGCAATGTCTATATGATTTCATTCAAAAAAGACGCTCCCATCATTCTTAAAGGATTCGATAGCTTTGAAAAATGGGATCGACAAAGGGAATTGACTTCTTTGTTAAGTCAAAAAGGGTTCGAACAAACGTATCAGATTCACCAGAAGTTAATGCCGTTCCAATTCAAAGGGAAATGGTATGGCAGTATGGACTATATACCTCCAAGCAAGAAAAAGTTCCGTTTTTCCCATCATAAAGACCGGTTGGAGGGCATTGAATTATTGGAAAGATTTCACGATGTTTCTGAAAATCTGTCGATCAAAGCTCCCCTATTTGATCAGGTGAGAAAATGGAAAGAAAGATTGTCATTATTCAAAAAGAATATTTCGTATACTCGCCAATATGTTTCAGATGAAATCATCAATGAGTGGGTAAGGTGGGGGGAATGGTCCTTGGAGGGGTTTGAAAAAAACCAATCAAAATGGGATAAGGAAAAAAACGTCATCATTCACGGTGACTGTGCCCACCATAATTTTTTGAGGAGAGAAGATGGGTCACTTGCTTTAATCGATTTCGATTTAATGGCGAAGGCACCACGATGCATCGATTATTTACAATATGCCAATCGGATTTCGCCCCATCTCGATGATGCTGCCACGATGCTTTGGCAAGTTCCACAGTTGAAAAAGTATCAAAAAGATCGGGCATTTCTTTATGCTTTGGCTTTCCCTACGGATATATTCCGCGAGTGGAACCGGAATAATAAAAGTTCATCACAATTCCATTCCGTTTGGAAAATGACGGTGGAGGGGTTTTCGAAGCGAATGGAGATGAACGAAAAATTGGCGGACATGATTTCCAAAAGGTAATGAGTATCTAATATGGACATAACTTACAGACTGAAATCCCTTCAATACACCCATGCTAATTATGAGCGAAAATAGGCTCAATCCATTTTAGCAAAGGGGGGATTGTTGGTGCGGAACAAAATTTGGGCACTGCCGCTTTGCACGGTATTCGTTGGGGGTTTGATTGGCTGTGCCAATAATAATGATACGGCAGAGAATCAAAATCCTATGAACGAAACGGGGTACCATACAACTGAAAAGAATGCACTCGTTCGTCAAATCAATTTTGATGATATGGAGAAGGATTTGTATGGGAAAGACGATGCATACAGTAAGAAGGACCGTAACTATCATGGTCATGAAAGCAAACCACTTCGGGCTAGATCATCCTACTATAACTCGTATGAAGGGACATTAGTCGACCAAGCGAATGGGGTTGCTAATCGTGTGGAGAATGTCATTGACGCAAGGGCCATAATCATGAAAGATGAGATGTTGGTGGCTTTGTTGCTCGATGATTATGATCAGTCAACAGCGGTCAAAGAAGCGGTGTGGAAGAAAATCGAACCTCTAACTGAAGGCCGGGCACTTTATGTAACGACGGATGAAGGTGTGTACTTCCGGACGATGACGCTCGATAATAATTTGCGAGACGGAGATACAAAAGAATTAATTGTCCTGGATGCCAATGATATGTTCGACAACCTGGATATTCATAAAGATCATATAAAATAAACGCATCCAAGCTGGCTTCGAATGGAGTCAGCTTTTTTCCTTTAAAATAAGGCTAACGGAATTTTTCGGTTAATAATCGAATTTCAGGTCAAACTATGTAAAAAGTAAACGCCTTAAGAGGTGATCACATTGATTAATCAACTGAAAATCCAGTTTTTCTTGGCCTTGTTCGTCATCCCATTTTGTTTGACTGCTTTTGCCGAGGAAGCAAAACAAGAGGAAAGTCAGCCAATCGAACAAAAAGTCATCCTCCAGCGTTTGTATCTCGATGGGGAATTAAGTGAAGAGAAATTGACGGAAAAGATTTGGACGATGGAAGACTTTTGGTTGAAATACCAAGGATGGAATGTGGTTGATCAAAATGATGACCACATTGTATTGAATAAAATAGAGAATGATATATCGCCTTTACTCAAAGCAAACGGCTATCTTGGGATGAAGGAGGATGGGACTCTATCCATTTTTATCGGGAAGCCGGAGCATGCCAAAATCATTCATACTTTCTATCAATTGGATGTAGGGAAATTGGAAGTGTACAAGCAGGAAGAATTGCAAAAAGGGATTCCAATCGTAAATAAGGATCAATATAAACAGCTTATTAAGGAATATGAGCCGTATTCGATTAACTAGGATGGGAGAAATACACCCGTCCTATTTGTCTGCCTTCCAAGGATTGATGGGTGACTTAACGCCAAACTGACGGGTAGGGAATTCAGGATATCCAGGGTCGGGGCAAAAGGTGCCTATCTCAAAAGAACATAAATAAGCATAGGAGGTGAACACCACCAATTGCTAAATAACTTTTAATAAACTTCCCTCTCCTTTTATGATAAAATGAGAGGTACAGCTAAATCAGGGAGAGAATTAATTTGTATGATTATATAAAAGGCATGGTCGATTATATTGGACCTGAATACATAGTCGTGGATAATGGGGGAATCGGATATCAAGTGCTGACTCCGAATCCTTTTATTTACTCCGCCCAATTTAAGAAAGAGACTCAAGTTTTTCTATATCATTATGTACGTGAGGACATGATTTCTTTATACGGATTTCAATCGCGGCAGGAAAAGGCTCTGTTCACGAAACTATTGAATGTGACGGGAATCGGGCCGAAAGGGGCGCTTGCTATATTGGCGTCGGGCCAGGTGGATCAGGTTGTGCAAGCCATCGAAAATGAGGATGAGACGTTCCTTGTAAAATTCCCTGGAGTCGGAAAGAAGACAGCGCGCCAAATGATCCTTGACTTAAAAGGCAAGCTTGAGAATATCATCCCGGATGCTTTCCCGAACTTATTCAATGAAGGAGTTCCGACGGCAATCAATCAAAATGGGTATACCGAAGAGTTGGACGAAGCGATTCTGGCCCTGAAGGCACTTGGTTACTCGGAAAAAGAAATACAGAAGGTCGCGAAAAAGCTGCAAGTGGAAGAAATGACGACCGAGCAATACATTAAGAAAGCATTGCAAATGATGTTAAGATAAGGAGTGGCGCAATGGAGGAGAGAGTTTTTAATCAGGAAGCCGATTTGAACGAACTATCCTTTGAACAAAGCCTGCGACCGCAAAACTTAAAGCAATACATTGGACAGGATAAAGTGAAGGCGAATTTGAGTGTGTACATCGAAGCAGCCCGGATGCGCGAAGAAACGCTTGATCACGTGCTTTTGTATGGACCGCCGGGGCTTGGGAAGACGACGCTTGCCGTCATCATTGCGAACGAAATGGGAGTCAATATCCGCACGACTTCTGGACCGGCCATTGAAAGACCGGGAGATTTGGCAGCCATTTTGAGTGCCCTTGAACCAGGGGATGTCTTATTTATTGACGAAATCCATCGTTTGCCTCGGGTCGTGGAGGAAGTCCTCTATCCAGCCATGGAGGATTTTTGTCTGGATATCGTGGTCGGTAAGGGACCCGAAGCCCGTTCAATCCGAATCGATCTTCCACCGTTCACCCTTGTTGGCGCTACAACTCGTGCGGGTTCACTATCAGCACCTCTTAGGGACCGGTTTGGCGTCTTGAGCCGCTTGGAATATTACACGGAACATCACTTGACCGACATCGTTCTCCGGACCGCCCAAATCATGGATACGGAAATGGATGACCAGGCTGCCGGTGAGATTGCGAGAAGGTCGCGGGGGACCCCTAGGATTGCCAATAGGCTTTTACGCCGTGTAAGGGACTTTGCCCAAGTTCGCGGGGATGGCACGATCACGACGAAACTGGCTGATTATGCATTGGAATTAATGCAGGTCGACCGTTTAGGACTGGATCATATTGACCATAAATTACTTAAAGGAATCATTGAAAAGTTTCGTGGTGGTCCTGTGGGCTTGGAGACGATCGCAGCTACGATCGGGGAGGAAGCGCATACGATTGAAGATGTGTATGAACCCTATTTACTGCAGGTTGGTTTTTTACAGAGGACTCCTCGAGGTCGTATGGCAACTTCGCTTGTTTACGAGCATTTCGGGATGGAGATGCCTGAGCGATGAATATGCCTAAGACGATCATGACTCTAGGTGTGATTATTTTTGTGATTGGATTTGCGATGAAGTTCATTCAGCTTGGCAGGCTCCCGGGGGATATCTTTTTCAAGAAGGGAAATACGACTTTTTATTTTCCTATCATGACCTCGATCATCGTCAGCATTGTGCTGTCGGCTATTTTTTATTTAATTAGCCGTTTTAAATAATAACTAACTACATGATACACAGATTAGGAAGTGGAACAGATGAAATTAGAAGAGTTTGATTTTCATTTACCAGAGGAATTGATTGCCCAAGTTCCTTTGAAGAACAGGGAAGCAAGTAGATTGATGGTATTGGACAAGGAAACCGGTGAGATTCAGCATGATGTGTTCAGTTCAATCACGGAATATGTGAAGCCGGGTGATTGTCTTGTATTGAATGATACGAAGGTTTTACCAGCAAGACTTTATGGAAGTAAAGAGGAAACAGGCGGGAAAGTTGAAGTTCTTTTGTTAAAACAAGAGAGTGACGATGTTTGGGAGACCTTGGTGAAACCTGCAAAACGTATTAAAGAAGGATCCACTATCGTTTTTGGTGATGGCAAGCTACGTGCAGTCTGCACAGGCATTCTGGATCATGGCGGCCGGATTATGAAATTCCAGTATGATGGCATATTCTATGAAATATTGGACGAACTTGGCGAAATGCCGTTGCCACCTTACATTAAAGAACAACTTGACGATCAAGACCGCTACCAGACGGTTTATGCACGTGAACGTGGATCGGCAGCAGCACCTACGGCTGGTCTCCACTTTACGGAGCATTTGCTTGAAAAGCTTAAAGACATGGGGGTTCACATTGCTTTCATCACGCTACACGTTGGGCTTGGAACGTTCCGCCCTGTAAGTGTGGAAGACATCGACAGTCATGAAATGCATTCGGAATTTTACCAAATGACCGAAGGCACAGCACGGTTGTTGAATGAAGTGAAAGGAAACGGCGGAAGGATCATCACAGTCGGCACGACATCAACAAGAACGCTGGAAACGATTGCATCCCGTAATGACGGGGTTTTCAAGGAAGAAAGCGGCTGGACAAGCATTTTCATCTATCCTGGTTTCGAATTCAAGGGAATCGATGCAATGATCACGAACTTCCATCTGCCAAAATCAACGTTAATCATGCTTATTTCTGCACTTGCAGGAAGGGAACATGTTCTGCATGCCTACGAAACGGCAGTGGAAGAAAAATACAGGTTCTTTAGTTTTGGAGATGCAATGTTAATCAAGTAATATAAAGAGTGATAGGCTCTTGAAGGGAGTTATTGCGTTGACTGCAATACGATATGAGTTAATCAAAACATGTAAACAGACGGGGGCACGGCTTGGCCGCGTTCATACGCCACATGGTTCTTTCGAAACTCCAGCATTTATGCCGGTTGGGACGATGGCTACCGTCAAAACGATGTCACCTGAAGAATTGAAACAAATGGGGGCAGGCATCATCCTCAGCAATACGTACCATTTATGGCTACGTCCAGGGCATGAGATCATCAAGGAAGCTGGAGGACTGCATAAATTCATGAACTGGGATCGTGCAATATTAACGGATTCCGGCGGTTTCCAGGTATTCTCCCTAAGCAAATTCCGTCAAATTGAGGAAGAGGGCGTCCATTTCAGAAACCATATCAATGGTGATAAGCTATTTTTATCTCCTGAAAAGGCAATGGAAATCCAAAATGCACTAGGCTCAGATATCATGATGGCATTCGATGAGTGCCCTCCATTCCCGGCTACCGAGGAATACATGAAGAAGTCTGTCGAACGGACATCACGCTGGGCAGAGCGCTGCTTGAATGCTCATGAACGTCCAAATGATCAAGGATTATTCGGTATCGTTCAGGGTGGGGAGTTTGAACATCTCCGTAAACAAAGTGCGAAAGACCTTGTTTCCCTTGACTTCCCGGGTTATGCTATTGGTGGATTATCGGTGGGTGAACCAAAGGATATCATGAACCGTGTGCTAGAGTTCACGAGTCCGCTCTTACCAACGAATAAGCCTCGTTACCTCATGGGGGTTGGATCACCTGATTCATTGATTGACGGTGCAATCCGTGGGGTTGATATGTTTGACTGTGTATTGCCAACACGAATCGCTCGTAATGGTACATTGATGACAAGTACTGGCCGATTAGTCGTAAAAAATGCGAAGTACGCGCGTGATTTTGGTCCAATCGATGAAAATTGCGATTGCCATGTTTGTAAAAATTATAGCCGGGCATACATTCGCCACTTAATTAAATGCGAAGAAACGTATGGTATTCGTCTAACGACTTATCACAATCTTCATTTTCTGTTAAACTTGATGGAACAGGTCAGACAAGCTATCCGAGAAGATCGCCTTGGAGACTTTAGGGAAGAGTTTTTTGAACAATATGGTTTCAATAAGCCAAATGCAAAAAACTTCTAATTCCATAAATACTTTAAAAAATGAAAGGAGTGAATATAAATGGGTGGTTTAACACAATTACTTCCGTTAATCTTAATGTTCGTATTGTTCTATTTCCTACTTATCCGTCCGCAGCAAAAACGCGCCAAGAATACAAGAAACATGCAAGAGAGCTTGAAAAAAGGCGACAAGGTTGCAACGATCGGTGGAATGCACGGAACAATCGATGCTATCGATGAGTTAAAAATCGTCATTAAATCTACAGATGGTTCAAAACTAACGTTTGACCGTGCTGCAATCCGTGAAATTACGGAAAGCGCACCAGCTAGAGAAGCACAAGTATAAGACAGACGAAAACCGGGCCCTGTGCCCGGTTTTTTTGTTTCTATTAATTCGTCCGTGATTCTGAGCTCATATTCACTCCAAGTACTCCACCCATCATAGCGGTAATGACAAAGCATCCGTAATAAATCCATTGTTTCAAGGTAAACAGTGCATCATGTCCCAAGTATTGAAAAAGGAACACGACAAGGAGATACAGTAATCCTGTACTGCCACCTAGGAATAACCCCTGTTTCTGACCTTTGCCCCCTGAAATGAACCCGCCAATGAATAATGATATAAAGGACACGATCATGATTACGTATGTCAGGGATGATTCCGTCAATGAAGTGAAACGAAGAAGAATCGAAAATAGAAAACTTGCAATCACAGCTATGGCAAAGATGGAGCCGACGCCATAAAGTACGGCGACGCTCATTTTTTTTGTTTCGATGTTTATTCCCCCTTTTTAAAAGGCTGAATCGACTAGCCTGTTGATGTGTTTGTACAAGCATATTCCACTTTTATCCGCTTTAGACCAGGTTTGGGAACCTTCCGTGAATTTTTAAAATAAAAAGAGTAATTATTCGTCATCCCAGCCATGATAATGGTGAAGGAAGTGCTTTGTATGGAAGATTATTTAAGCAGTGGAATAAGGACCCTATTTGTTTATTTATTCATTTTGCTCCTTTTTAGGTTGATGGGAAAACGAGAGGTCGGGGAACTTAGCATCCTGGATTTGGTGGTTTCCATCATGATAGGAGACATTGCTGTATTAGCCTTAGAAGGAAATGATGAACCATTTTTTGGAACGATTTTCCCGATGTTGGTCCTTGCAGTTGTTCAAATCATATTGGCATTCTTTTCATTGAAGAGTGTAAGGTTCCGCTATCTCATGGATGGCCAGCCGCAAATCATCATCAACCAAGGGAAAATAGATGAGAAAGTAATGAGAAGGCAACGGTATAATTTTAATGATTTGTTGACGCAGCTCCGCGAACAGGGAATCAGTGACTTGAATGAAGTGCAATTTGCGATACTTGAATCTTCGGGCAAGCTCTCTGTCATTAAAAATAGCCAAGGGAAGAAGTCAAAAAGTATCGAAACACCATACCCGCTTATCATCGACGGAAAGATACAGGAAAACAACCTAGCATACATAGGAAAAGACAAATACTGGCTTCTGCATCAGTTGAAAAGGCATGGATACCTGAAGCTTGAAGAAGTCTCGATTTGCGGTTTCATCAATGGTCAGATCTATATTGATAAAAAAGAAGTGAGGAAATAACCAAGGGAACTTGGTTATTTCTATTTCCAAGCAAACTTTGCTAAGAAACCACCGATGAAAGGAATACGAATCAAATCCACCTTCTTTATGCTGCCCGTCCCTAACATGAAAAAGATGAAAAGCACCAACAATACTGAAACGGAGAGCAATAAGCGCGATCCCAATGGCAGAGAGGCGAGAGGGAATTCGTAGACATAATAACCCCCAAAGCCAGAAATCAAAGCAATGATCAAAGAAAGGATGTAGCTCCGGAAATGGAGCGTGAATGGAACGACTTTTATAACGGTGGAAAAGTGGAGGAACGTAACGAGCATGGTCCCTACCGCTATTCCGATTGCAGCCCCCATGATGCCGAAATTCTCCTTTGAAGCCAGCATCCAGATTACGCCGATCTTGAGGATGTTTCCTGCCAGACTGTTAAACATGGCAGCTTTTGCAAGGTCAAGTGCCTGAAGCATGGACTGAAGTGGATATTGAAAATAGAAAAGGATAAAAAAAGGTGCCAGGAACTTAATGAATACGGCTGCATGAGAAGAACCATACATCACCTGTAAGATTGGTTCAGCGAAGATGAAGAGAGTGACGACGGCTAGACAGCCGGTAATGAAGGTAATTTTCAGTGCTTGCTGAAGCCTATGTTCCACTAGCAGATAATTTCCTGTCGTCCGTGCTTCACTAACAGCAGGAACGAGGGCTGTAGCCAGTGAAGCCGTGACAAAGGAGGGAAGCATGAGAAGGGGCAAGGCATATCCAGTCAGCTCCCCGTATTGACTTGTGGCCGCTGCAGCCGTCACGCCTGCCAGGGCTAAGCTCTGAGCAACGACGATTGGTTCCAGGAACCAGGAAATGGAACCGATCATGCGACTGCCTGTCGAAGGAAGGGCAATTCCCATTAGTTCGGTAAACGTCCCTTTTCCTGATTTAACATTTTGAAAGAAACCCTTTCTGAATCTGAAATGCTTCTTGAATTTAAAGCTTGTTAAAAGGTATGAAAGAGAAACGAGTTCACCAATTATTGAGGCAAACATGGCACCGGCTGCGGCATATTCAATTCCATACGGTAAAAAGGCTTTTGTCAGCACCGCGATGAAGGTAATCCGGGCCACCTGCTCAATCACTTGTGAGAACGCAAATGGTTTCATATTTTGCTTACCTTGGAAATATCCGCGCAGGACAGATGAAATGGCGATGATCGGAACAATAGGGGCAATCGCCATAAGTGGCCAAACCGTTCGTCCGTCCGTGAACAAGTGTTCAGAAAGAACGGGTGCCAACAGGAGCATGGCCGGGGTGAAAATCATCGATAAACCAAATGTGCATGCCAAAGAAACAACGAGAATTTTCTTGATTTTCCGTTCATCGCCCCTGGCGTTCGCTTCGGCTACATATTTGGATATGGCAATCGGCAGACCCAATTGAGTCATATTGATAACAAGAAATAATGTCGGCAGTGCCATCATATATAAACCAACGCCTTCTTCGCCGATGAAACGGGCGATGACGATGCGGTTGATGAATCCAAGAACCTTTGTAATCAGGCTTGCTATTAATAAAATCAGCGTCCCTTTCAAAAATTTAGACATTGAACTCCCTCCCTGCCTTCTCAAAAAAGCGGTTATACTATACAATTATCTATATGCTTGTACTTGGACAAAGCATGACAAAAGTGTTTGTGTTCTCTCAAATGATTGAGTCTCTTCTAAGAAATGTACGCATCCAATTGAGAATCATTTTAATGGAGGCAAAGTGATGAAGAAAAAAAATCATCCGTATCAGCGGTATTATTTAAAGGTACGACCATTCCTGAAAAGCAAATGCGAGGAGTTCGAAATGATTGGATTAGAAGCTGTTACCGAGGAGGACCTTTGGAGTACATTGACAGACATGAAATGGAAACGACCGCAGGAAAGCGTCCATCTTCACGAATTGGTCGCTGACATCGTTACGTTTTCAAGCAATCAGTTCATGTCGTTCCAAATGGTCCAAGCTTTTAAATCACCCAATCTATTCGCCCCCCTTTCTGAAGAAGAGTTAAAAGAGCTTTTGAAAGAATAAAAGAGATATATACTTAAATTGACAGCCGTTTGTAAATGAATCATAATAGATATGGTTATGCTTTTTTTTGGAAAAAAGCATAAAGAACTGTGCCTTTTTTCTCAAACTAAAGAGCAAACAAGATCATTCATGAAAAAATAAACAGTTATTTATACTCCAAGAACAGGCGTAATAAAGAAAGGGGCCTACTACATAATGGTAAAAAGAAGCAGAATCGTTGCGTTTTTTCTAATTGTTCTTTTGATTGCCGCAGCGATGGGAACGACTTCAAAAGGAATCCTTGGGAACATCAAGCTTGGTCTTGATCTTCAAGGCGGTTTTGAAGTGTTATATGAAGTAAAACCGCTTGCCGGTGAAAAAATCACCCAGGATGTTTTGAGCAGTACAGCGAGCGCGCTCGATCGGCGTGTCAATGTATTGGGGGTCAACGAACCTATCATTCAAATTGAAGGAAATGATCGGATCCGTGTTCAGCTAGCGGGTATCCAAGATCAAAATAATGCCAGGGAAATTCTTTCGACTCAGGCAAAACTATCCTTCCGTGACTACAATGATAAGGAAATGATGACAGGGGCTGACCTGAAAGAAGGCGGCGCAAAGCAAACGTTCCAAGATAATAAACCTGTCGTTGAAGTCACATTGAAAGATGCAAACAAGTTTAAAGAGATCACTGAAAAGATTTCTTCCATGGAGAGCCCGACGAATGTACTGGCTATCTGGTTGGATTTTGAAGAAGGAAAAGATTCCATTAAAAAAGTAGATTCACAGGACAATATGATTTCAGCACCAGCTGTCAGTGAAGTCTTCAGTACAAATAAAGTATTCATAACGGGTCAATTTACAGTAGAAGAGGCAAAAGAGCTTGCTGGGTTATTGAACGCAGGTGCCCTGCCCGTTGACTTAAAAGAAGTGTACTCCACTTCCGTTGGGGCCCAATTTGGTGAAGGGGCTTTGAATGATACTATTTTTGCCGGCATCATCGGAATTGCACTTATTTTTATCTTCATGCTTGTGTATTATCGCTTCCCAGGCTTCATTGCGATCGTCACATTGAGCATTTACATTTTTTTAACGCTATTAGTCTTTGATTGGATGAATGCGGTTCTTACGTTACCTGGTATAGCGGCTCTTGTACTCGGTGTTGGGATGGCAGTCGATGCCAATATCATCACCTATGAGCGAATCAGGGATGAGTTAAAACTTGGACGATCTGTGAAGGCAGCATACACAGAAGGTACGAAAAATTCACTTGGCACAATCATGGATGCTAACTTGACGACATTGTTGGCCGCAGCCGTACTATTCTTCTATGGGACAAGCTCGGTTAAAGGATTTGCCACAACGTTGATCATTTCCATCTTAATGAGTTTTGTCACCGCCGTATATGGTACGCGTCTTTTCATGAGCTTATGGGTGAAAAGTGGGTTCCTGGACAAACGGAAATCTTGGTTTGGCGTGAAGAAAAAATACATTCACAATCTATCCGAGAAAATCGATTTAATGTCATTGCCAACTCGCTTTGATAAAATCGACTTCGTAAAACATCGGAAAGTCTTTTATAGCATTTCAATCGGTGTTACGCTCATCGGGATCATTTTCTTGTTCGTATTCAGATTGAATCTGGGCATTGACTTTACCAGTGGTACCCGTATTGAAATCGCTTCGAAAGAGGCACTTACGACTGAACAGATTAAGACGGAGATGGACAAGTTCGATATTGAAGCGAAGGATATCAGGCTTGCCGGTACAGATGATAAAAATGCTGTCGTTCGTACGGTCGGTGTCCTTGATAAACAGGAAATCGCTGAATTGAAGGACCACTTCAATAAGGATTATGGTGCCGAACCTAATGTCAGCACCGTTTCTCCTACAGTCGGAAAAGAACTTGCTAAAAATGCGATGATTGCTTTATTGATCGCATCACTTGGCATCATCCTTTATGTATCCGTACGCTTTGAATGGCGGATGGCTTTACCGGCTGTTGTAGCCCTAATACATGATGCATTCTTCATCATCACGATATTCAGCTTGCTTCGCCTTGAAGTGGATATCACATTCATCGCAGCAGTCTTGACGATTGTGGGTTATTCCATCAATGATACAATCGTTACTTTTGACCGTATCCGTGAGAACTTACGATTTAGCCGTAAGGTCAAAACGGTCGAAGAGCTTGAGAATATTGCCAATATCAGTATAAGACAAACGTTGACGAGATCGATCAATACGGTCTTGACCGTTCTTGTGACAGTTGTGGCGTTAGCGATATTCGGAAGTGAAGCTATTCGAAACTTCTCGATTGCTTTATTTATCGGTTTATTATGTGGCGTTTACTCGTCCCTATTGATTGCTTCTCAATTCTGGCTCGATTTAAAAATCAAAGAATTGAAGAAAAAAGGACCATTGAATACAGCAAAAGAAAAGAAACAGAGTATGGAAGGTCAAGTTTAATAACTAAGAGGGGGCTGGCATAATTGCCGGCCTTCTTTTTTTTCTGAACAAGAAAGTCTATAATATAAAATTGAAACCAAACTTGTGATTTTGTATAATAAGTAGGTTAAGGGGTGAATGCATGTTAAAGCCAAAAACTCGATGGAACGTAAAATCCGTCGATGAAAATAAAGTAGCTATACTAGCCGAAGAGCTTCATATCACACCTTTGGTTGCGACATTACTAGTGAATAGGGGCCTAGATACCATTGAAAGTGCCCGTTCATTTCTATTTGTAAAAAATCAAACTTTCCATGATCCGTTTTTAATGAAAGATATGGATAAAGCGGTATATAGAATAAGAGAAGCGATACAAAATAAAGAGAAAATCAGGATTTTCGGGGACTATGATGCGGATGGTGTAACGTCCACGACGGTCATGATGACGACATTGACTAAATTAGGTGCTGATGTCGATTTTTACATTCCCAACAGGTTTACGGAAGGATATGGACCGAATCCAATGGCTTTCCGCCTGGCTGCAGATCAAGGCGTTAAGGTGTTAATAACCGTCGATACGGGAATCTCTGCTGTGGAAGAAGCGAAGCTGGCAGCTGAGCTAGGCATGGATTATATTTTGACCGACCACCATGAACCAGGTCCTATCCTGCCTGAAGCACTGGCCATCATCCATCCAAAGCTTGAAGATAGCGCCTATCCTTTTAAAGACCTTGCAGGAGTGGGGGTTGCGTTCAAACTGGCCCATGCTTTACTTGGCGAAATGCCCGAGGATCTGCTGGAAATCGCGGCAATCGGTACCATTGCCGATTTGGTCCCTTTACAAGGGGAGAACCGTCTGATTGCTGCGAAAGGAATCGAAAAGCTGCGGTTGACCAAACGACCAGGGCTCGTAGCCTTGATGAAAGTGGCGAATATCCAGCAGGAGGCATTGAGTGAAGAATCAATCGGATTTGGGATGGCGCCTCGAATCAATGCCGTTGGCCGCCTTGGAGATGCCGATCCGGCCGTCGATTTACTGATGTCGGATAATTTGGAAGAAGCGACCGAGCTTGCTGTGGAAATCAACGATATTAACAAAGAGCGGCAAACGATGGTTGCATCGATGGCTGAAGAAGCCATTCGGGAAGTGGAGGAAAACTATCCGCCTGAGACCAATGGTGTCCTTATCATTGGAAGGGAAGGGTGGAATGCGGGGGTTGTCGGGATTGTAGCCTCTAAGCTCGTTGAACGTTTTTACCGACCAACCATCGTATTAAGTTTTGACCAGGAAAAAGGACTTGCAAAGGGATCGGCCCGGAGCATTTCCGGCTTCGACCTTTTCGCAAGCCTTTCAACCTGTCGGGAACTATTGCCTCATTTCGGTGGCCATCCTATGGCTGCAGGGATGACATTGAAAATCGAAGACGTTCAAGAGCTTCGGGACCGTATGAATAAGATTGCGAACGAACAACTTAACGAAGAGGACTTCACACCGATTACCAATCTGGATGGGGCGACGACATTGGCTGAAGCCTCCATTCAAACGATCCAGGAAATGAGTTTGCTTGCTCCCTTCGGTGTGACGAACCCTAAGCCGAAGATTTTAATAGATTCCGTTCAGCTTGCGAGCGTCCGCAAAATTGGCACGAACCACAACCACTTGAAGGTTCAGCTTGAGGATAGCGAGAATCATAAACTGGATGGGGTAGGGTTCGGCCTTGGACATTATATGGAAGAGATTGCCCCACACGCAAAGGTTTCCGTTATCGGTGAACTTTCCATCAATGAATGGAATAACATCAAAAAGCCGCAAATCTTTGTGCAAGATATAGAAGTCAATCATTGGCAACTTTTCGACTATCGAGGCAAGGGACAAGCTGATAAATGGCTGGCGGACATTCCGGCACATAACCGGAAGATCGTTATCTTCTCTGAGGAAACCCTTAAAGCCTATCCATTTCTACAACAACATCCTGACCTTGTCCATATAGAGGACGAAAAGGATGCCTTGGAACTGGAATGTCATGAAGGCCATGTCGTATTCATGGACATGCCACCGCTGAGAAACCTGTTGAAACAGGTGGTTGAAAATAAAAAACCAGCACGAATCTATGCTCATTTTTCTCATGTGCAGGATCATTTTTTGAGTACGCTACCGACGCGTGACCACTTCAAATGGTTTTATGCATTTCTTTCCAAAAAGGGCCCGCTCGATATAAAAAGGTATGGCGATGACCTTGCCAAATACCGCGGCTGGTCAAGAGATACAGTGGATTTTATTTCTAAGGTGTTTTTTGAGCTTGATTTTGTTACAATAGACAATGGATTAATTATGCTCACGACCAACCCGAAAAAACGCGATTTCAGTGAATCTGTTTCGTTTATAAGAAAGAAAGAACAATTTGAGCTCGAGCAAGAGCTAGTTTATTCTTCCTATCAGCAATTATTCGATTGGTTCAATCATATATTGATTCATGAGGCAATAGACCTTGAGGAGGAAACAAAGCAATGGATTTAAAGCAATTTGTAACGATTGTGCAAGACTGGCCGAAACCGGGTGTTATCTTCAAAGATATTACAACATTAATGGATAATGGTGCCGCTTATAAATACGCAACAGATCAAATCGTGGAGTACGCCCGCGATAAGAAGATTGATTTAGTTGTTGGACCTGAAGCGCGCGGATTCATTATCGGCTGCCCAGTCGCATACTCTTTGGAAGTGGGATTTGCACCAGTACGAAAAGAAGGTAAGCTTCCACGGGAAACAATCAAAGTCGAATATGGTTTAGAATATGGAACGGATGTATTGACAATCCATAAAGATGCTATTAAACCGGGCCAACGCATTCTAATCACCGACGATTTACTTGCTACTGGCGGTACAATCGAAGCGACGATTAAATTAGTAGAAGAACTTGGTGGAATTGTAGCGGGAATTGCATTCCTGATTGAATTAACAGACCTAGATGGAAAAGATAAATTAGAAGGTTATGATGTTTTAACATTAATGACATTCTAAAAACAAGGGCGCTCTGACCAGAGTGCCTTCTTTTTTTTATCATTTTCAGTGATTTTGTCGAATTTCCAATGAAAAAAAGAAGCATTCTAAAGAAAATACACGTTTAACCCTTTACATCCTTGCATTTTTTTTCGATAATAGTAATAATAAAGAGTTTTTCTTCTACTAAATCAATTTGCACATGTATCCGTTTAGGCGGATTTATTTTTTTAGCAAATAATGTAGGTTTTTGTTGAAAGAAGGAAAGTGTTACCAATCATACTCAATCCGGACGGAAAAGTATCCGGTGGCAGTTAAAGTGGGGTTAAGGTGATTAAATGGCTAATGATCAAATATTGACTGCCGAGCAGGTTGTAGAACGGGCCAGCTTATATCTTCAGCCGGAAGAAGCTGAATTTATTCATAGAGCGTTTAAATATGCAGAGCATGCTCACCGAGAACAATTCCGTAAATCGGGGGAGCCGTATATTATTCATCCGATTCAAGTCGCTGGTATACTGGTGGACCTAGAAATGGATCCTGCAACTATTGCCGCAGGTTTTTTACATGATGTTGTTGAAGACACGGAGATCACGCTAAAGGATATCGAAGAAAATTTCAGTCCTGAAGTAGCCATGCTCGTCGATGGCGTAACCAAATTAGGGAAGATCAAATATAAATCACAGCAAGAACAACAAGCGGAAAATCATCGGAAAATGTTTGTTGCAATGGCTCAAGATATTCGGGTCATTTTAATCAAGCTAGCCGATAGATTGCACAACATGCGGACGTTGAAGCATCTTCCACAGGAAAAGCAGAGAAGGATTTCGAATGAGACCCTGGAAATCTTTGCACCGCTTGCACACCGTCTAGGAATTAGCACGATTAAATGGGAGCTGGAAGATACCGCACTAAGGTATTTGAATCCGCAACAGTATTACCGCATCGTCAATCTCATGAAGAAAAAGCGTGCGGAGCGCGAAGAGTATTTAGAAGAAGTTATTGAAGAAGTGCGTAAGAATGTTACGGAAGTCCATATAAATGCCGACCTTTCCGGCAGACCGAAACATATTTACAGCATCTATCGGAAAATGGCTCTCCAAAACAAGCAATTCAGTGAAATTTATGATTTATTAGCGGTACGAATCGTGGTTAACAGTATCAAGGATTGCTATGCAGTCCTGGGGATCATCCATACATGTTGGAAACCGATGCCTGGCCGATTCAAGGATTATATTGCAATGCCAAAGCCGAATATGTATCAATCGTTGCATACGACGGTAATCGGACCAAAAGGCGATCCGCTTGAAGTGCAGATCCGTACATCGGAAATGCATCGCATTGCCGAGTTCGGGGTAGCCGCTCACTGGGCTTACAAAGAAGGCAAGGATGTCGGTGAACAGCCGTCCCTAGAGGAAAAATTGACATGGTTCCGGGAAATCCTAGAATTCCAAGATGACGCTACAAATGCCGAAGAATTCATGGAGTCCCTGAAAATCGATCTTTTCTCCGATATGGTGTTCATTTTCACACCTAAAGGCGATGTAATTGAGCTTCCTTCAGGATCTAATCCAATTGACTTTGCTTACCGTATCCATTCCGAAATCGGTAATAAAACGATAGGTGCCAAAGTGAACGGGAAAATGGTACCGCTGGATTATAAGCTGAAAACAGGTGACATCATTGAAATCCTGACTTCGAAGCATTCATATGGACCTAGTCAGGACTGGCTAAAACTTACCCAAACGTCCCAGGCGAAAAATAAAATCCGCCAATTCTTCAAAAAGCAGCGCCGCGAAGAAAACATTGAAAAAGGCAAAGAGCTGGTTGAAAAAGAAATCAAGGAAATGGAATTTGACCTGAAGGAAATCCTGACTCCCGAAAACATTAAGCGCGTGTCGGATAAATTCAATTTCCTTAATGAAGAGGACATGTATGCAGCAGTCGGCTACAACGGGATTACAGCCCTTCAAGTAGCCAATCGCCTTACTGAAAAATGGCGTAAGCAGAAAATGGTCGAGCAAGAAGCGGACATCACAGAAGCGGTTTCAGATCTCAAAACCTTCCCTAGCTCATCGAAAAAACGTGACTCTGGGGTTCGTGTACCAGGCATTGATAATCTGCTCATACGTTTATCAAGATGTTGCAATCCGGTCCCAGGCGATGAAATTGTCGGCTATATTACCAAAGGACGTGGAGTCTCCGTTCATAGACGAGACTGCCCTAACTTGGAAAGTGGCGAATCGGATCACCGTCTGGTCCCTGTTGAGTGGGAAAGCAGCATAAACGATCGCAAGGAATACATTGTTGAGATTGAAATCAGCGGATATGATCGACGAGGCTTATTGAATGAAGTCCTGCAAGCGGTCAATGAAACTAAGACAAATATTTCAGCCGTTTCAGGTAAGTCAGACCGTAATAAAGTGGCCACCATCAATATGTCCATTTACATTCATAACATTGCCCATTTACAAAAGGTCGTCGTCCGTATAAAACAAATACCAGATGTCTATTCCGTAAGAAGGATTATGAACTAAGGAGTTTTATCACTATGCGTGTTGTTTTACAACGTTCCAAAGCTGCCAAGGTCGTTGTGGCAGACAAAACAATTGGTCAAATTGATAAAGGGCTCGTGCTTTTAGTCGGAGTCACCCATGGGGATACCGTGGCTGACGCCGTCCAATTGGCTGAGAAAATTGTCAATCTTAGAATATTTGAAGATGAAAATGAAAAGATGAACCATTCACTACTGGATGTTGGTGGTTCGATCCTTTCCGTTTCACAATTCACCTTATACGGCGATTGCCGAAAAGGCCGTCGCCCGAACTTCATGGACGCCGCCCGTCCTGATGAGGCGAAAGCTTTATATGATCTATTCAATGAAGAGCTACGCAAACGTGGCGTCCATACCGAAACAGGTGAATTCGGTGCCATGATGGATGTTCAGCTCACCAATGATGGTCCAGTAACGTTGCTATTAGAAAGTAAAAAGTAAATCCCTGCATTGTGCAGGGATTTACTTTTTTGTATTCAAGAAAAGGGAAAAGCCGAGGCCCCACATATTGGAGTCTCGGCTTTTCATCATTTAAAATACCTTGCCAAACCATTATAGATGGCAGAGGTGACAGTTTCTTGGTATTCGTTCGTTGTAATCGTCAATTCGTCGACAGGGTTACTTAAGTAACCTAATTCAATCAGTGCAGCGACTCGTTTGTTTTCACGGATTACATGATAATCCCCAAACCGGTACCCGCGATTAGGCACCTGCATGGTGGAACCGAGTGAATGGGCTATGGAAGAGGCCAAGGCCTGCTGATAGCCGTGATAATAATACGTGGTTATCCCACTTGTGATCTGATCGATGGTGCTATCATAATGGAGGCTGATGAATGCATCGGCATTATGAATATGAGAGATGTTGACACGTGATGGAAGAGCCACATACGTATTGGAGCTTCTTGTTAGGATGACTTTTGCACCAGCGGCCTGAAGCTTGTCCCGAAGCAACTCAGCCGTCTGGATGGTCAAGTTCTTTTCAAGAGTACCACCAACTCCGATTGTCCCGCTATCGCGGCCTCCATGGCCTGGATCAATGATGATGACTTTATCTTCTAAATATTTTTCAACACCTGGTCGTTTAACTTGATCGGCGTTGCCCTCCACTTTAACAATCCAGCCTGCTACATATGCGGTTTCCCCATTCTTAAGCTTAATGGAGTACCAATCTCCCTCCATGCCAAGGACGTGGAAGGTTTCACCCGCATTAACTTGTCCAACGATGTCGGAGCCCGTATTCGGTTTACTTCTAAGGATGGTGCCGTCATGTATGGTTGTGATGTTAGTACCTTTGATAGGATGGTTCGTTTCCTTGGACGTTTGTTCCTCATTCTCAATTTCTAGGAACCAGCTGACGACCCATCCTTTTTTTGCGTCGGAAAGTTGAAGCTGTGTCATTTGTCCTTTTTGTTGGAGAACTGGATAAGTCTCATCCTTATTGACCGAACCGATGACTTCGCTATTCAAAGAATCTTTTTTCCGCACATTTAAACCTGTGGCGGTTATTCTTGCTATGGCCGTGCCTGCCGTGATTTCCTTGGTAACGTCTTTATCCTTGCCAATTTCTATGTATGATTCAGCGACCCATCCTTTTTTGCCTTGAAAGTTAATTTCAGCCCATTCATTATTGATTTGATAAACGGTGACCGAAGCACTCTTATTCAGCTTACCTAATGAGGCACTGTTTTTGGATGGTTCTGAACGGACATTAAGGTTGTCGACCATGACGAAACCGGTTTTCAGGTTCTTTCCCGATTCTTCCTTAACATCTTGATTCACCTTGTTCTCTGCTGAAGAAGAAGGAAGCTGAATATAGTCAGCTGCGACCCATCCCTCGATGTCACCTTTTTTAATTTGGACCCAATTTTCATTCTTTTCCATTATGTCCACTGGTGTACCTTTTGATAATGTACTTACCGTTTGGAATGTGGTGCCTGGACCAAAACGGACACGGACGGAATCGCCGGTAATGGTACCTTGACCAGTTTTCATCCTGACTTGACCCGACTCCGTATTTCTTTCCACAAGCCAATTGGCCACCCAGCCTGTCCTACCGGTACCAATCCGTATTTCGTACCAATCATCTTTTTCACTTACGATTTCATATTTGTCGCCCTTTGAAAGCCTTTTGACGATAGGGTAACTAAGGCCCGCACCTTCACGGACATTGACCACCTTTGACGTCACGATAATTTCTCCTTCACTTTCTCCAAGTACGTGTTGTACCGGTGAAAAAGCCGTCATCATCAGCAACAGGGCAAGGGCAATGAATCCTGGTTTCCTTTTCATGGCTGTCTCTCTCCCTTTTCCGTCTATCTGTATCTATTCTCGTTCAATAAAAAATTTCCCTCTTTATTATGCAAAAAAGATTTATTTTTGGAAAGACTAAATCATATCTAAACGATGGAGGGGTACAAATGAAATTCAGCGAGAAGGCCCAAACGACATTAAATGGAGGCAATCAAGTATTAGGCGTCGATTTTCATGATTTCATCCAAAAGGAACAAACTGCAAATCTTGTTGAATTAGCATCCGAATTCGAAGTGAACGTCCGGACAATCAAAAACTTGAAAAAGAATCTCAATCAATGAAAGTTTCGACAAATTTCTCAAGGAATCTTGACATTTGAAGGCAACGTCCGTATGATTATACAATATCAGAACTATTACTGTAACAACCAATGATGGAGAAGAGTAATTAAGAAACACATGAACAAGAGAGGAAATGCCGAGGCTGAAAGCATTCCACATGATGACTTAATGAAAGAACCCTCCGTAGGTTTCACTCTGAACGATTTCACTAGTAGGAGATGGACGTAAGCAGGCGTTAACTGCTTTTAAGCGGAGGCACGTATTTATTGTGTTTCAACTAGGGTGGCACCACGGGATATTCAACTCTCGTCCCTTGTAACGATTATGTTACAAGGGACGGGAGTTTTTTGTTTGGGATAAAATGGCGTTTGCTGTAAAGGAGGAAATAATTATGTCGATTCAGATTCCAAGAGGGACACAGGATTTACTGCCTGAACAAACGGAGATTTGGCAGTATATTGAAAAGACTGCGCGCGAAATTTGTCAACGTTATCAGTATAAAGAAATCCGTACGCCGATATTTGAACATACGGAATTATTTTTGCGGGGTGTAGGGGATACGACCGACATCGTGCAAAAAGAGATGTATTCATTCCAGGATCGCGGCGAAAGGAATCTGACGCTTCGTCCTGAAGGAACAGCTTCTGTCGTTCGTTCATACATTGAGAACAAAATGTTTGGTTGGGCGAATCAACCGGTCAAACTTTATTATATCGGACCTATGTTCCGGTACGAACGACCACAGGCAGGACGTTTCCGCCAGTTCGTTCAATTTGGGATCGAGGCTTTGGGCAGTAAGGATCCTGGCATTGATGCAGAGGTTCTTTCATTGGCCATGAGTCTGTACAAGGCACTTGGATTGAAAAAACTGAAATTGGTCATTAATAGCTTAGGGGATAAAGAAAGCCGGACAGCGCACCGCAATGCTTTAATCCAGCATTTCGAGCCACGCATCGGCGAGTTCTGTGGTGATTGCCAGCAACGCCTGGAAAAAAACCCACTACGTATTCTTGATTGTAAAAAAGACCACGATCATGAATTGATGCAAACGGCACCTTCCATCATTGATTATTTAAATGAGGAATCACGTATCTATTTTGAAAAAGTGAAGCAACACTTAACAAATTTGGACATCGAGTTTATCGAAGATCCAACACTTGTTCGCGGCTTGGATTATTACAATCATACAGCTTTTGAAATCATGAGTGATGCCGAAGGATTTGGAGCCATCACGACTCTATGTGGTGGAGGACGTTATAACGGTCTTGCCGAAGAGCTTGGCGGTCCGGAAACGCCAGGAATTGGTTTTGCCCTTAGCATCGAGCGTCTCATTGCTGCGCTTTCAGCGGAAAATGTTCAACTTCCGATTAAGAAAGGCATCGATTGCTATCTTGTTTCATTAGGTGAAGCGGCTAAGGATTATAACGTCAAACTTGCCTATCAATTGCGTAATGCTGGATTCAAAGTCGAAAAGGACTACCAGGACCGTAAAGTAAAAGCCCAATTTAAATCAGCTGACCGTTTAGAAGCGAAATACGTGGCGACTCTCGGAGACGATGAATTGGCAAACAATAAAATCAGTCTAAAGTTCATGGAAACGGGCGAACAGGTCCAAATGGACCTAGCTACATTCGTTGAACAATTTAAAAAGCTACAGGCTTAAGGGGGAAATACCATGTTTGGCAGAACATACTTCAATGGAGAAGTAACAGAAGCAGCAATTGGTGAAAAGGTTACATTAAAAGGATGGGTACAAAAACGTCGTGACCTAGGTGGAGTCATCTTTATCGACCTTCGTGACAGAAGCGGAGTCGTACAAGTCGTTTTCAATCCGGATATCTCGGCAGCAGCCTTGGCAACCGCTGAAAAAATCCGTAATGAATACGTTCTTGATATCCAAGGAACGGTCATCAAACGTGATGAGGCGAACATCAACCCAAACGTGACAACAGGTACGATTGAAGTTCAAGCGGAAAGCGTAACAATCTTGAATGAAGCAAAAACACCTCCGTTCATCATTGATGAAAGAACGGAAGTCTCAGAAGATATCCGTTTGAAATATCGTTACCTGGACTTACGTCGTCCGGCAATGTTCGAAACGTTGAAAATGCGTAACCAAACGACTAAAGCAATCCGTGATTTCTTGGACGGAGAAGGATTCCTTGATATCGAAACACCGATTTTAACAAAGAGCACACCAGAAGGCGCACGTGATTATTTAGTACCAAGCCGTGTCCATGATGGTGAATTTTACGCCTTGCCACAATCTCCACAGCTATTCAAACAGCTGTTGATGGTATCTGGCTTCGAACGCTACTACCAAATTGCCCGTTGTTTCCGTGATGAAGATTTACGTGCTGACAGACAGCCCGAATTCACGCAAATTGATATTGAAACTAGCTTCATGAGCCAGGAAGATATCATTAAAACGGCTGAAAACATGATGGCAAAAGTCATGAAAGACGTAAAAGGAATGGACGTTACCCTTCCATTCCCGCAAATGACGTATAACGAAGCGATGAGCCGTTTTGGTTCTGACAAACCGGATACACGTTTTGCAATGGAATTGAAAGACGTATCTGAAATCGTGAAAGATAGCGACTTTAAAGTATTTACAGGAGCTATAGCGAACGGTGGACAAGTAAAAGCAATCGTCGTTAAGGACGGAAATGCAGACTATTCCCGTAAAGATATCGATGCATTGGCAGAATTTGCAGCGATTTACGGCGCGAAAGGCCTTGCTTGGTTGAAAGTCGAAGAAGACGGCGTAAAAGGACCAATCGCTAAATTCTTCGCTGAAGATCAACAACAACTAGTAGCTGCAGTGGAAGCGGAAGTAGGAGACCTTATCCTATTTGTTGCTGATAAAAAAGGAATCGTAGCGGATGCACTTGGTGCACTTCGTAACAAGCTTGGTAAAGAAAGAGGCTTGATCGACGAAAGCAAATTCAACTTCCTATGGGTTACAGACTGGCCATTATTTGAATATGATGAAGACGAAGGCCGCTACTACGCAGCCCACCATCCATTCACAATGCCATTCCGTGAAGACTTGGATATTCTTGAATCCGATCCAGCCAATGTCCGCGCACAAGCCTATGACCTTGTATTGAACGGATACGAGCTTGGCGGTGGTTCATTACGTATTTTCGAACGTGATGTTCAAGAAAAAATGTTCAAAGTACTTGGATTCACTGAAGAAGAAGCAAAAGCACAATTCGGCTTCCTAATGGATGCCTTTGAATACGGAACACCTCCACATGGCGGAATTGCCCTTGGATTAGACCGTATGGTGATGTTGCTTGCGGGTCGTTCAAACCTTCGCGATACCATCGCGTTCCCGAAAACAGCTAGCGCTAGCGATTTGCTTGTAGATGCTCCAAGTCCGGTAAGCGACAAGCAATTAGCAGAACTAAGCATCAGATTGGCTGCAAAGAAAAGTAAGTAAATTGGTAAAAAATGATAAATTATACCTAGATGCTTTCTCTTGAAACAGAGCTAAGTGATATGCTATGATGATTTCAACAAGTAAGAGTCCTGATGTGTTCGTTCTTTAACCTATAAGTTTTGACCGAACACTTATAGTTACCGGGAGCACTAGTTTCCAGGCCGCGTAAATGCCTCCTTCGTAGAGGACTTACAAATGCAAGGAACCGAGCACCCACCTGCGGAGAGCGGGTTCAAAACAAAGGCATAAACGGCACAATTGGGACTCTTACTCATAACAAAGCAACTCATGTTGAGAAAACATGGGTTTTTTTGTGTGCTTTGGATATTGACTGATAAAAGAGGCGTTTTGACCGATAAATGTATTCATTTGACCGATAAAAGTGCTGATTTAACCGATAAAAACACAAACGGACCGATAAAAGACGTGCAGAACCCTTTTTGCAGGATTCCTCAGCAGACATGTCGAAAAAAGCATGGAAGGAGAGTGATGAATTGATTAAAAAACCATGCAAGAAGCCAATTAAGATGCTCAAACTAGAAGCGTTGACGAGGAGGCTACCTGAACACCATCCTAAGCATCACCTTATAACGAGTGATTATCGAAAAATACGGACGGGCCATAAGGGAGAACGAGCAATTGGTGCTGAGTTAGCCTATCTATCAGGGGGATTTTACATCTTTCATGATCTGCGATTACAGCATGACGCAACCCGTTTTTTTCAACTGGATCTATTGCTTTTGTCCAAAAACGTAATGATCATTATAGAGGTGAAAAACTTTGCCGGTTCACTTTATTTTGATCGACTTTATCCTCAATTGATCCGTACGAAAGACGGGCAGGAACAAGCCTACCTTGACCCGCTTCTACAGGTGAATATCCAGAAATCCCGCTTAACCGATTGGATGAGGCTTCATAAATTCCCGGAGATTCCGATAGAAACTCTCATTGCCAATGCCAACCCGAATGCCATCATCAAAACTACGCCTGGGCACACTTCGATTTTCAACCAAATTACTGGTAAAGAAACCCTCAACGCTAGAATACGAACCCTTGAAAATAAGTATCCTTCCCATTTACTGACGCAAAGGCAATTCAACAAACTTTCTAATAGCTTCCTCCAAAAAAACACCCCGCTCAATCAGAATATCCTACACGTGTATCAAATCCCTGAAACTGAATTATTGAAAGGTGTCCAATGTCCGGAATGTATGGCTCTTCCCATGAAACGCGGGCGGGGAAAATGGATATGCCCTTCATGTTCACATAGCTCAAAGAATGCTCACTTACAAGCATTGCATGATTATGCCCTCCTTTTCCGTCCTACGGTAACGAATAAAGATGTGCGTTCGTTTCTGCAAATTGAATCAGGAACGGTTGCCAATCGTATCCTGTCAGGAATGAAGGTCGATCATTACGGATCATATAAAGGGCGAGAATATGTTCTTGAATGGGAGGTTGACTGATATAAAGTGAGTTTTGACCGATAAATGTATTCAATTGACCGATAAAAGTGCAAAATTGACCGGTAAAAACATCAAACCGACTGATACCCGCACTATTTATGGAACATTCCGTGATGTACGTTCGTAAATTATGAGTAGGAGTATAAATCTTTAGCGAGGATAGAAAGTAGTGAGGGCTTTGAAGGACTTATTGCACGCGAAAAGGAAAGAAATGCTCCAATTATTGGAGCAGCTTGTGAATATCGATAGCGGTTCTTATACAAAAAAAGGCATTGATGAAATCGGAGCGATTTTAAAAAAGAAATTTGAGGATCTTAATTTTCTTGTGACGGTAATTAAACAGGAGAAATATGGCGATCATTTAGTCATCCAGCACCGTGAAGCAATGTCTCCGCATATTCTCATTGTTGGCCATATGGATACCGTTTTTTCGGAAGGGACGGCGAAGAAACGTCCGTTCAAAATGGTGGGTCTGCGTGCATATGGGCCAGGTGTTATTGACATGAAGGGAAGCTTGGTCGAGCTTCTATATGCGATTTTTTGCATGAAGCTGACTGGACAAACCGGCTATAAACATATACAGATCATCCTAAACAGCGATGAAGAGATAGGGTCGCCATCGTCTGCCGCGCTCATTTCGGAAAAAGCCAAGGACAAGAAGTTCGCGCTTGTGTTAGAGCCAGCGAGAGCAGATGGTTCACTTGTCACCGCGAGAAGAGGTTGCGGCCAATTCAAGGTGGAGGTTGTAGGAAAATCTGCACATTCTGGGGTTGAACCGGAAAAAGGTCAGAGTGCGATTGAAGAATTGGCTCATAAGATTCTCGCCCTGCATCGGTTAACGGATCATCAACTAGGCATCGGCGTAAATGTTGGAATCATAGAAGGCGGGGTGGCGGTCAATACAGTTGCACCCCATGCATCAGCTTTAATAGATGTGCGAATCTCGAAAAGAAACCAGGCGCAGTTCGTCTGTAAGCAAATGAAGGATATCTGTGCCCAAACGTTTGTAGCGGGAACAAAAACTAGCCTGAGCGGTAAGATGGACCGGCCGCCCATGGAAAAGACGGAGAAAACCACCGTCTTATTGGAAATCATCCGGCAAGCGGGTGAGGAAATGGGCATCACAATCACCGATACGGAAACGGGCGGAGGCTCGGATGCGTCGTTCCCCTCTGAATTAGGGATCGCAACGATTGACGGACTCGGACCGATTGGAGGCCATGCCCATAGCGAAGATGAATATTTAGAGATAGAAAGCCTGTTAGAACGCACACTCCTATTAGCCACCCTGCTCGAAAAATTGTCTCGAATGAACTAGCCTGCCAATTCCGATAAAACTGGTCATATTTGCTTGTCATCCCCGATGTTTATGATATATTGTTAATTGGGAACACAAATAAGATCAGAATTTATTGGAGTTGAAAATATATGCTGCATCAGTTTTCACGAAATGAACTAGCGATTGGTAAAGAGGGCATGGACCGGTTGAAAAACACGACGGTCGCTGTCCTTGGTGTAGGCGGAGTAGGTTCTTTTTCAGCCGAAGCGTTGGCACGTACAGGTGTTGGCCGGATTATCCTTGTCGATAAAGATGATGTGGACATCACAAATGTAAACAGACAGATCCATGCGCTTCTTTCGACTGTGGGTCAGCCAAAAGCCGAATTGATGAAAGCGCGCATCCAGGATATTAATCCGGAGTGTGAAGTCATCGCCTTGAAGATGTTTTATACAGAAGAAACCTTCGAGGAATTCTTCAGTTATAATCTCGATTATGTCATCGATGCATCCGATACGGTCATCTACAAAATGCATGTCATGAAAGAGTGCCTGAAACGAAATATCAAGATCATCGCAAGTATGGGTGCCGCAAATAAAATGGATCCAACCCGCTTCCAGATTGCCGATATTTCCAAAACACATACCGATCCGCTTGCGAAAGTCATCCGCACAAGATTGCGTAAAGAAGGCATCACAAAAGGAATTCCGGTTGTATTTTCCGATGAAAGCCCAATTGTGATACGTGAGGATGTCCGGAAAGAGGTCGGTAATGATGAGGCGAAAATCCGTAAAGCTCAAATGCCTCCATCTTCCAATGCGTTCGTTCCATCTGTAGCCGGCTTAATTGCGGCAAGCTGGGTCATCAATGACCTATTAAAAGATATTGAAGTTCGTCGTGTTAACGATTAATAAGCGGTAAACTGACTCTGATCTAGGGTCAGTTTTTTGTTTTGATAATTACATATATTTACTATTTTACCGAAAAATATAGACAAACTACCTAGAATGAGATACATTATTTTCAGAATATTCTTTTTGTTTTCTAAAGAAAAAGGGGGTTTCAAATGAAAAAGAAAAAGTTAGCAGGCATGGTTCTATCACTATCATTAATCGCAGGGGCACTGGCAGGTTGCAATGGTGACTCGAAAACCAGTAGTTCTGGCGGAGGATCATCCAGTTCAGAAGACACCATAAAAATTGGTGCCAACCTTGAATTGTCAGGTGGGACGGCCTCATTTGGTCAGTCTGCAATGGATGGTTTGCAATTGGCCATCGATGAAATCAATAAAGAAGGAATCAATGGTAAGAAAATTGAAATTAAAAAAGTGGATAATAAATCGGATGCAGCAGAAGCAACGAACGGTTCGATTAAACTTGTCAGTCAGGATAAAGTAGTGGCGATTGTAGGATCCGCTACAAGTACAAACACGTTAGCACAAGTTCAAGTCGCACAGGATAACAAGATTCCTCTACTTACACCAACCGCAACAAATCCCGATATTACGAACAAAGCTGGAAAATTGAATGATTATGTGTTTAGAACGTGCTTCATCGATCCATTCCAAGGAACCGTTGCAGCCAATTTTGCAACAGATGAAGTGAAGGCGAAGACCGCTGCCATTTATGTTGACAGTGCAAGCGATTACTCAAAAGGACTAGCTGCAGCCTTTAAGGAAGCCTTTACGAAAAATGGAGGGAAAATCGTTTCGGAAGAAGCCTATGTGACAAAAGATACTGATTTCCGTGCGACATTGACTCGTATCAAGTCCGCAAAACCAGAATTCGTATTTCTTCCAGGTTACTATGAAGAAGTCGGTCTGATCTTGAAGCAAGCTCGGGAAAATGGAATGGACCTTCCGTTCATGGGTGGAGACGGCTGGGATTCACCAAAAGTCGTGGAAATTGCCGGAGCAGAAGCTTTGAAGAACACCTATATCACTAATCACTATTCGCCGGAAGATGAAGACGCTAAGATTCAAGATTTCGTTTCAGCATTCAAAGCGGAATACAAGAAAACACCTGATGCTTTTGCTGCATTAGGCTATGACACTGGTTACTATTTGGCTGATGCCATTAAAAGAGCCGGAGATCCAACATCTGAAAATATCAGAAAAGCATTAGAAGAAGTGAAGGATTTCGAATTAGTATCAGGAACCTTGAACTTGGATGAAAACCATGATCCGATTAAATCGGCCACCATCTTGGAATATGTGGATGGTAAACAAACCTTTAATACGAAGATTGATCCGTGATCTCGCTTGATTCAAAGGGACCGCCATATGGCGGTCTTTTTGTTGTAATGACCAGCAGAAATACATGAATATTTATATAGTATTATACAATTTCGAAATAGAAATCTGTATAAAAGATACGCGCTGGATGTAGGTGTAAAAACCTATCAGGATACTCGAGAATAGAAAATTAAGGAAATGATAAGGTTGGATGTTACTAATGACGGAATAAAAAACGACTGATGATAAACATAGATTTATAACATTGAAATAACGAAACTCTTTGATTTTTCTCTGTTAAAAACGATGATGGCATATATCAATATAATAATAGCTTGCAAAGGTCTATGAGATATAGACTATTGGACAAAATGTTCATGCATTTTACGTCTAGACGTGGTGAAAATTATGCGGTACACTATTTTCAAAATATTTATTAAATTGTAAATATTTATATTTATCTATTATTTAGACAGCGTATTGAATAAATATTCATGCGCCACAAATAAAGATTACAAAATAGGGGGTTCATTATGAAAAAGAAGAAATTAGCAAGTGCATTTCTTTCGCTATCACTAGTAGCAGGGGTATTGGCAGGTTGTTCCGGTTCGGACTCTGCTTCAACAACAAAAAAGGGTGAAGAGGGAGACACGATTAAAATCGGGGTGAACCTTGAATTATCAGGGGGAGTTGCTTCTTACGGACAATCGATTTCAGAAGGTCTCAAGCTTGCGACTAAAGAAATTAACAAAGAAGGCATTGATGGAAAAAAAATCGAACTTATACCAGTTGATAATAAATCCGAAGCGGCTGAAGCGACAAGTGGTGCCATAAAGCTGACTTCTCAAGATAAGGTGACAGCAATCGTCGGTGCCGCAACAAGTACGAATACAATCGCACAGGTGCAGATTGCCCAGGATAATAAGGTTCCGGTCATCTCTCCTTCTGGGACAAGCCCAGAAATCACATATAAAGATGATAAATTGAATGATTATGTTTTCAGAACAAGCTTTATCGATCCTTTCCAAGGAACCGTGGCAGCGAATTTCGCCACTAGCGAAATCAAAGCAAAAAGCGCAGCCATCTATATTGATAGTGCAAGCGATTATTCAAAAGGGTTAGCGGCAGCCTTTAAGGAACAATTCGAAAAAAATGGTGGAAAAGTTGTAGCGGAAGAAGCTTATATTGCCAAGGATACTGATTTCCGTTCTACACTGACTCGCCTGAAATCGGCAAAACCGGATTTCATCTTCCTACCAGGCTACTATGAAGAAGCTGGATTGATCGTTAAGCAGGCTCGTGAAACAGGTCTTGACGTTCCATTCATGGGCGGCGATGGTTGGGATTCTCCTAAACTAGTTGAAATTGCTGGTGAGAAGGCTCTAAATAATACATTCATCACCAACCATTATTCTTCAGGTGACCCTGACGAAAAGATCCAGAACTTTGTGTCGGCATTCAAGGCTGAATACAAAGACAAATCCCCTGATGCTTTTAACGCTTTAGGCTACGATACTGGCTACTTCCTTGCCGATGCCATTAAACGTGCCGGATCTTCGGATTCGGATAAGATCAAGGATGCTTTGGAAAAAACAAAAGATCTTAGCCTTGTGACGGGAACATTTACATTAGATGAAAAACACAATCCAATCAAATCCGCTACGATCCTTGAGTTTAAAGAAGGAAAACAGGTATTCAATACAAAAATCAATCCTGAATGATCTGGGAAAGGTTTTAGCCTTCGCCGGCCCTTCTTCGATTAGAAGGTGCTGGCGACTTCTCATTTTTTACCCACTGAAAAAATAGACGTGCCGCATTATAAAATTAGATTTTTCAAGGAGAGTCGAATATGGAATTGGTACAACAGCTAATAAATGGAGTTTCACTCGGTAGCATTTATGCCCTTATCGCTCTCGGATATACGATGGTGTATGGAATTGTTAAACTGATAAACTTCGCACATGGTGACGTCTTCATGGTCGGATCATTCGTTGGTTTCTACTCGATAACGGTTTTGGATCTGTCGTTTGTGCCAGCCCTCCTCATTTCAATGACGGTCTGTGCACTCTTTGGCGTATTAATTGAACGGATCGCATACAAGCCATTGCGCAATGCAACGCGCATTGCCGCTCTTATAACCGCCATCGGTGTTTCCCTTTTGATCGAATATGGATTCATCTATGTCCGTGGTGCACAGCCGGAAGCTTATCCGAGTGATGTATTGCCTTCGGATAAAATCAATATATTCGGTGCTTCGATAAACAGCCAGTCGGTATTGATCTTTGGCGTAGCCGTCGCATTGATGATCGTTCTACAAATCATTGTTCATAGAACGAAAATCGGGAAGGCGATGCGTGCCGTTTCTTTCGATGCAGATGCGGCTAAGCTGATGGGGATCAACGTCAATAATACGATTTCAGCAACATTTGCAATCGGTTCCGCATTAGCGGGAGCAGCAGGGGTCATTTTTGGTATCTATTATATAAAAATCGAGCCTTTGATGGGAGTGCTCCCAGGGTTGAAGGCATTCGTAGCCGCGGTGCTTGGTGGAATCGGAATTATCCCGGGTGCGATGGTCGGAGGATTATTGCTTGGAGTCATCGAGGCTTTGGTCAGTGCCGCTGGCTATTCATTATGGCGGGATGCCGTAGCCTTTATCGTACTGATTCTTATCTTGATTTTCATGCCACAAGGCTTGTTCGGTAAAAACAAAAAAGAAAAAGTATAAGGGAGACAAAGCTATGACTACTTTTAAGCGAGCTAAAGGTTTTTGGCTCTCGATCGTCCTATCACTGATCTTTTTCGCCGTGGTCCAGGTACTGATCGGCGGCGGTTCTTTGAATCCTTTTTATCAAAATACGCTCATGTTCATCGGGATCAATATTATTTTGGCAACGAGCCTTCATTTAATCATCGGGATTACCGGTCAATTTTCAATCGGACATGCCGGCTTTCTGGCCGTCGGTGCATACGCTTCAGCGGTCGTTACCATGAAGTTGCAAATGCCGTTTCCCCTGGCATTGATTATAGGTGGGTTGGTCGCAGCGCTTGCCGGTTTGGTCATTGGGATTCCAAGCTTACGTCTTAAAGGGGATTACCTGGCAATCGCGACCTTGGGATTTGGAGAAATCGTCCGGATCGTGCTCTTGAATATTGACTATGTAGGCGGGGCAAGCGGAATGCAAGTATCGCATTTGACTACATGGCCATGGGTGTTCGGTTCCGTACTAATCACGGTCCTTGTCATCCGGAACTTTACAAGTTCGACACATGGAAGGGCCTGCATCTCGATCCGTGAGGACGAAACGGCAGCCGACTCGATGGGGATTAACACAACCTATTATAAAGTTGTCGCGTTTGCAATCGGTGCTTTCTTTGCTGGAATCGCTGGAGGGTTATATGCCCACAACTTCTATATTATCCAACCGTCGAACTTTGGGTTCTTGAAATCATTCGATATCTTAATTCTAGTCGTACTCGGTGGACTTGGAAGCTTATCCGGTTCCGTATTGGCAGCTATCCTTCTTACGGTCGTCACGACATTCCTGCAAGACTATCCAGAAACAAGAATGATCATCTACAGCCTTGTTCTGATTGTGATGATGATTTATCGTCCACAAGGCTTGATGGGAACGAAAGAAATAACGTCCATGTTCAATCGTAAAGGAGGCAGCAGCCATGGCAACAACAAAAACACCGCTGCTTAAAGTCGACTCGGTCGGCATCCAGTTTGGAGGGCTTAAAGCGGTATCCGATGTTAACGTCGAGTTGTATCCGGGGGAATTGGTCGGTTTAATCGGACCGAATGGAGCTGGGAAAACGACATTTTTCAACCTATTGACTGGGGTTTATGTCCCGACTGAGGGCACCATTTCCCTAGACGGGGAAAACTTAAGGAAACGTCCGCCCTATAAAATCACGCAAAAAGGAATCAGCCGGACGTTCCAGAATATCCGTTTGTTCAGTGAACTTTCGGTGATTGATAACGTAAAAGTAGCCTATCATTCTCTTTCGAAACATAGCATTGTCAGTTCCATCTTGCGTTTCCCCACCCATTTTAGAGGGGAACAGGAAATGGAGGAAAAGGCCATTGAATTCCTGAAGATCTTCAATCTGGATCGATACAAGGATGAAAAGGCGAAAAACCTGCCGTATGGTCAGCAAAGGCGCTTGGAAATTGCCCGTGCCCTTGCCGCTAACCCAAAACTGCTCTTACTCGATGAACCGGCGGCCGGCATGAATCCCCAGGAAACACACGAACTCATGAAATTGATTGCGCTAATCCGTGAGAAATTTGACTTGACCGTGCTGTTGATTGAACACGATATGCCTCTTGTCATGGGTGTATGCGAGCGTATCTATGTGCTCGATCATGGCCAGTTGATCGCTCAAGGAAAGCCGGAAGAAATACGTAACAATCCAAAAGTCATCGAGGCCTATCTGGGCGAGGAGGTTTCATAATGTTAACAATCGAGGATATTAACGTATATTACGGGAACATACAGGCATTAAGGGGTGTCTCCCTCACAATCAACCAAGGTGAAATCGTCACCCTGATTGGGGCGAACGGAGCAGGTAAAAGTACGATGCTCAAGACGATTTCCGGCTTATTGAAACCGAAACAAGGAAAGATTCTTTATGAGAATCAATCAATCGGTGGCAAACCTGCCCAATCGATCGTGAAGATGGGAATCTCGCATGTCCCGGAAGGACGCCGTGTTTTCGCCAACATGACGGTGGAAGAAAACCTTCAACTAGGTGCTTATTTACGAAAAGACAAGGCAGAGATCAAAAAGGATATGGAAAAGGTATACGAACTATTTCCACGCTTGCTTGAGAGACTTAAGCAACAATCGGGAACCCTTTCTGGCGGAGAGCAGCAAATGCTCGCCATGGGTCGGGCCCTTATGGCAAAGCCGCGTCTGCTCTTATTGGATGAGCCTTCGATGGGACTTGCACCGTTACTGGTAAAACAGATTTTCAGCATCATAGAAGAAATCAATAAAACGGGTACGACGATTCTGCTTGTCGAGCAAAATGCGAATCTTGCATTATCCATTGCAGATCGAGCGTATGTAGTGGAAACGGGCCGCATCGTCCTTTCTGGTCAAGCTGAGGAACTAACGGCGAGTGAAGAAATAAAGAATGCCTATTTAGGAGGACACTGAAACCGCATTGCGGTTTTTTCTTTTGATAAAAATGGAAATGATTCATATTGACTAGATGAAAAGATTAGTAAATCTATATCTATCAGTATACAATTTAGATAGAGGGAACTAATGAAAAGTACCCATAATAATCTATTGGAGTGATTCCATGCAAAAGTTATTTCGGTCCATCGTACCTATCGCACTTCTTTTAACATTTTTGCCGATTCAACAGCCAGAAGCCGTTTTTGCAGAGGAAGCTCCTAATGCCGATGGTGTCATTGTAAAATATAGAGAAACAAATGATGAGCCTATCAGCGAATTAATCGAGGCGGTAGACATCCCTAAAGGGCAAACCACAGAAAAACTAATAGAGAAGCTTGAAGATCAGAAAAAGGTAGAGTATGCAGAGCCAAACTATCTTTTTAAAAAGATGGAAAGTCTGTCTGACCCCATTTTTAAGGATCAATGGCATCATCAAAAAATCGGGACGAAAGCTGCATGGAAAAAGACCATGGGCTCAAAAGAAATGATCGTGGCCATCATTGATGATGGCATTGACCGTAATCATGAAGATTTAAAAGGGAAGATTTATAAAGGTTATGATACCGTACGGGAGAGAATGAATATCCTGCCCAAAGGAGAACATGGAACGCATGTTGCGGGCATCATTGCCGGCTCTGCTAACAATAAACTAGGAGGCGCAGGTGTGGCCCCTACTATAAAAATTATGCCGATTAACGTTTTTGATGGGAAATATGCAGATACGGTCGATATCATAGAAGCCATCCATTATGCAATCGAAAACGGAGCCGACATAATTAATATGAGTCTAGGAGAGACCTATTATTCAAAAGCGCTAGATAAAGCGGTCCAGGAGGCGTATAAAGAAGGGGTTCTGATTATTGCGGCGGCTGGAAATGAAGGGGATTTGAAAAAGAGCAACAAACGTGTATACCCTGCCGCATTCAGTCATGTCATTTCGGTGGGTGCCACCACATCAAAAGATAAGCGCGCCACTTATTCCAATTACGATTCATCGGTGGATATTACAGCCCCCGGGGATAAAATCCTTTCAACGTTTCCTTATAATCGATATGCCTTTATGAGCGGAACGTCCATGGCGACACCCGTTGTTACCGGTGTAGCCGCATTGATTTGGTCCAATGAACCGAAACTTTCCCAATTAGCGGTGGAATATCGATTATATGACTCGGCTGTCGATCTAGGCACAAAAGGAAAAGATGTCTATTATGGTAACGGGCGTGTCAATGCAAAAAAGGCACTTGAGATGAAGACCCTCAGTAGACCTTCTGTGACAGGCATCTCAGATAGGGATACAAAGATTAAAGGGACGATACCTAGCCAGTTTACAACCGGAACCGTCTCCATTTATACGAAGAAAATAACACTAGCCACGGTGAAAATCAACGGGGAAAAGACATTTTCAGCGACGGTTGAAAAACAGAAGGCTGGCCAGAAAGTGTATGTACGATTAGTCGATAAAACAGGTAATAAAAGCGTGCCGGTCTTCCTTACCGTTACCGATAAAACCGCACCACCTAAGCCGACAGTAAATGCTGTGGGTGACAATACGACAAAGGTGACGGGGAAAGCGGAAGCGAGTTCCAAAGTGACCGTCCAAACGGGAACCACTACGCTTGGAAAGGCAACCACCAACAGCTCAGGCACATTCACCGTGACGATGACGAAAAAGCAAAAGGCTGGAAAAGTGCTGACTTTAATCGCAACCGATAAAGCAGGAAACAAAAGCCCTGCCAAAAAGGTGACGGTCAAGGATAAAACCGCCCCAAGCATGCCGACAGTCAATAAAGTCACGCCTAAAACAACAAAGGTGACAGGGAAGGCAGAAGCAAGCTCCACCGTATATGTCAAAGCATCGGGCAAAGTCATTGGCTCTGCCAAAGCTACGAACAAAGGTAGCTTCACGGTCAAGATTGCCAAGCAAAGTGCCGGGAAAATCGTGTATGTCTACGCAAAAGACGAGGCAAAGAATGCAAGTAAGTCAAGAAAAGTGACCGTGAAAAAGTAAAATTATAATAGAAAGGAAGCCTCCGAGAATCTTGGAGGTTTTTTTGTACTAAATACCGTGAAATAAGTATATGCATTAGTTGATAACTTGGTAAATTTATAGTTCATGAGTACGGGGAAGAGGGGATGAGTATGAAGCGGATGTTTTCTTTATTGGTTATCATCGCCTTTTGCATCCAAATTGGCGTTGGTAACGGTCCACCTACACTAGCAGCTGAACAAGCCAATCCAACCGCGATTGAAACAGATCGGGTCATTGTCAAGATGAAGCCTTCAGCCAAAGAAGGTAGTTTGAAAAAGTACAAGGTGAGCGAGAAAACGATAGATCAACAGGGTCTGTTGAAAACGATGGAAGTCCCGGATGACACAAGCCTAGTTGGTTTTATAAGGAAGCTAGAAAAAGATAAAAATATTGAGTACGTGGAACCAGATCATCTCATTCAATTGATGAAAAAACCGAGTGATCCCCATTATACGAAGCAATATCATCACAAGTTGATCCAAACCGAGAAAGCCTGGGACAAGACGAAGGGCTCGAAAAGTATTATAGTGGCCGTCATTGACAACGGGGCAGACCTTAATCATCCCGATTTAAAAGGAAAATTCTTTGCTCCCTATAACATGGTGAACTTTAGCCCCCATTTGCCGGCAGGAGAACATGGAACACATGTGGCCGGAATCATTGCGGCTACGATGAATAATGGAGCTGGCGGAACGGGTGTCGCCCCGAATACTAGAATCATGCCAATCAATATATTTAGGGGAGAATATGGCTATTCCTCTGATCTCATCTATGCCATTTATTATGCCGTGGAATATGGGGCCAATATTATCAATATGAGTTTAGGAGGCTTCAATTATTCTTATAGTGAAGATCAAGCCATCCAGTATGCCCATGATATGGGATTGGTCATCGTTGCCGCAGCTGGAAATGAAGATACTTACTGGAACAGTTATCCCGCTTCCTATGAGAACGTCATTTCCGTCAGTGCGACGTCAAAGAAAGATCGAATTGCCGACTATTCCAATTATGGAACCAATATTGACTTGGCTGCACCAGGTGATTCGATTTATTCAACGCTTCCTTATAAATCGTATGGGTATATGACAGGAACCTCGATGGCCGCGCCTATCGTCACTGGGGTCGCAGCCTTGGTCTGGGGGAACAAGCCCACCTTGAAGAATACGCAGGTCGAAGAACGCCTATTCAGCACGTCCGATGATCTGGGTAAAAAGGGAAAAGACGATCTTTACGGAAATGGGCGTATAAATGCCAAAAGGGCCGTGAACTACGTCGCAAAGCCAACCGTTCATACAGTCAAGGACAATGCTAAAACAATTACAGGAAAAGCTGAAAAAGGCTCGACCGTTACCGTTAAAAAAGGAAGCAGCCAGCTCGGAAAAGCAAAAACCAACAGTGCGGGAACATTTAAAGTTACGATGAAGACAAAACAAAAAGCAGGAACCAAGCTTTCCGTTACGGCCAAAAGCAAAGCGGGATATTCCAGCAAAGCAAGAACCGTAACTGTGGTCAAAGCGAAAAAATAAACAGAAACAGCCTCCGGAATTAACCGGGGGCTGTTTAATATAAGATGATTAAACATTGTCACTTCATAAATAAAAGGATAACTCAACCACGCAAACAGCAATAATTCAACCATGCAAGGTGAAATAGGCAACTATACTACTAACAGTCCGGGTAAATTGGACAATAAAAATTAGTTAATAGTGAAAGATTAAATTCAGGGAAATGTAATAGATGGTTTTTTAATGCCATGATATTCAAAAACAATATTATTGTTATGAAAATCAAAAAATGGTAAATTAAACTAAAATAACGATAAAAAAGACTGCAATGGCAGAGGGATTTTTTAAATACTTGACATTCTCATTTTCAGAGGAGATAGATGGCAGAAAAATCATAATCACCGAAAGTTTAGCTAGGGTAAAGTTCGCCGCTTTCAAAGAGATTTAAATAATCGTTTCCGTAATTAACCATACATAAGACCTCTTTGACACTCCCAAATTTTTTTAGAAGTTAACTTTTATTTAATAGATGCTCTCAAAAGTTGAATTAAGATTGAAGGATAAAACTAAAAGAGTTCATGGAAGGACTATCAAATGATGAATCGTAAGTGGGTATTCCCGGCTTTGCTTATTTTATGGGCAATGCTGATTTTCTCCTTTTCCTCACAGACATATGAAGAACAGAGTCTTGCTTCTTTTTTAGGACGGTTCAATACGCCCTATTGGTATGAATTGCTTGAGGGTATTTCCTTTTTGTATGGTGGTGTTGAGGTGAGTGCTCATACCGCTGGGGTGGATGGTTTTTTCGAGTTTTTCATTCGAAAGGGTGCGCATCTTTTTATCTTTTTTGTATTCGGATTTTTGACATTTGGTGTTTGGCGGGATTTTGTGAAGAATAAGTTTATTAGCCTTTCGGGTGCACTTGTTTGCGTGCTATTTTATGCGAGTGCTGATGAATTGCATCAAAAATTCACCGGTGGGCGAACGCCTTTGATGCAGGATGTTATAATCGATACGTTCGGGGGACTGTTAGGTATTTTGTGTTTTTTTATAGTCAATAGATGGTGGAGGCGCCGTAAGAAGTATGTTTAATAAGCAAGCTTCTTTTTTTGTCGTTTTTCTCATGGATATAATGTAAGGATAGGATAGCCTTTCTGAAGGTGATGAAGATAAGAAGACATAATAGGAAAATGGCAGGAATGATGGCTCTTTTTTCCCTGATTGTAGCTTTCGGTGGCTGTATTGTTTTCCTTTGGCCCAGTGGACCAGAACGATTAGTGGATGAGTTCTATGCGTACGAGAGTGAGGCGGAATTCGGGAAGTCGTGGGATTTATTGAGTGCTGAAATGAAGCTGCGGTTTCCGGTTCGTGCTGATTATGTGCAAAATCGGGCTCATGTCTTCTTGCAGCATATGGATGTGGAAACCTTTCAGTATGAAGTGGGACGTTCAAAGAAAGTGAAGGATTGGAGCATGGGGAAAGGTGGCAAGGTCCATAAAACAGCGTACAGGGTTCCTGTCACACAGATGTTTGAGTCTCACTTTGGTGTGTTTACCATCGAACAGGATTGTTATGTAGTGAAGGAAAAAGACGAATGGCGTCTGTTTTGGGATTATCGATTTGAATAGATGCCTCTCCTTTTTCAACATTTCGCTCCTTTTATCGAAAAGGGAGAGGATATTTATAAGGGAATTGACGGATTAAAGTATTAATCATGAAGCATATTTCATTCTAGAGCGATCACTGATGGCCTTCAGAATAAACATTTTGTCTTGTTTGCTTAACATTGCCCAACTACCTGCCTTGATTTTCATACAATCCACTCCTTTTATTTGTTTGAAATGTTTAAATCTAAGCATGATGATTCACATGACCTTGTGTCTAATGAAAGTTGATTCTCGTAATGAAAGGTTCAAGGGGAAGAAGGAATTTCTTAGCTCTTATTAGATTATACCGTCTTTTCCCCTCTAATAAACAACAAAAATTCCAACAAATCTCTACAATGGGTGTCCGTTTTTTGTCAGAATGTTGGATGGGTAAAATGAAAAAGCTGTCTGGATGCGGTCCAGGCAGCTTTTTCGTTTTGCGTTATTTGACGGTTAAATGTTCCTTTAATTCTGTTTGAATCTTTTTTTGTTCTTCTTCCGACACAATATAGTAGTAGATTCCGTCGATTTTCGTTCCGGTACCGGTTATGGATGATTGGGAAATGTCATTGCTTGCGTCTCTATAGTTCTTTTGAATGTCCATCATGTCATCAAACGTCAAATTAGTCTGGATATTTTTACTTAGTGCGTCGAATACGTCGTCGTAACTCGTTAAGGTCGATACGCTCGCCCCTTCTTTAATGACAGCTTCGATAATGGCACGTTGTCTGGATTGACGCCCGAAATCACCATTTGGATCTTCATATCTCATTCTGGCATAGCTCAACGCCTCTTTACCGTTCAGTTCGATCATGCCTTTGTTGAAGGTCGTCCCCTCTTCAGTGAAGTTCAAATCATTTTGGACGGTGACACCGCCAACTGCGTCCACGATATCTTTAAAGCCTTCCATATTGATCTTCATATAATAGTCGATCGGGATATCAAGGAAATTCTCGACCGTATCCATCGCCATCGCGGCGCCACCGAATGCAAAGGCGTGATTGATTTTATCCTGGGTGCCATGTCCGACAATCTCAGTACGAGTATCTCGTGGGATGCTCAGCATCTTCACGGACTTCAATTTTGGATTGACGGTCAAGACAATCATCGTATCCGAGCGGCCTTTGTCGCCTTCCCGTTCATCGACACCGAGCATCAGCATGGAAAAAGGCTCATAATCCGATAATACGAGTTCTTTGGTCCGTTTATCTGTACTGCGCTCTATAGGTGTATGCATGGTTTCGACTGTCTTTGTTAAGGAATTCCATACGGAGAATGCAAAAGTCCCCCCGGCTAGTATAAAAAGAAGGACGATAATGCCGACTACTTTTGGCCATGTTCGTTTCTTTTTTTTCTTCTTTTCATGTCTCATCGTCTACTTCCTTCCTCGCTTTATAATCACTTAATCTATTATAATAAATTAGTTATTTAAATAATAGGATTTTTGGTATTTTATAGTATATTTGACAATGCATGTGTAGTCGTGTACTATTTAACTAACACAGTGGTAAAGGGGATGGGGAAGTGAAAGCGTTTAGAGGATTGATGCAAAAGGAGTGGCTGATCGGGAAGTCGGTTCTTCTTTGGTTGCTGCTGGCCCAGGCGGGGTTAGTGTTTGTTGCCTATTTACTTGCGAAGTATTTCGAAGTGGCTGGTTTGTTTTACATCAGTTCACCGATGGTCATGTTGATGCATCCGCTGATAATGATTTTCCTTATATGTAGTCGTTTGAATGTGGAAGGGAAGGCACAAGTCTGGTTGTATAATCCACAGTCTTCCGGGATGCTACTAGGTAGTAAATTGTTGATCAGTGTACTGTTCCAGGGGATGTCATTGCTGTTTGCCTGCCTGCTCACTTTTGTGACCATGAGGATTCCGACGAGCAATTTTGGTGTGAGTTTTCACACGGAGAGTATGATGTCATTCTATAATTTACTCCAAATGGGTATTTTCTTGATGGCGGTCAGTCTTTTCCTTGCCCTGGTCATGTTATTTTTATGGGTGGTTTACCATGCATTGGCTCGGGTGTCAGCCATTAAACCGTTTCGTTGGCTGATCGTTTCCCTTCTATTTATAGGGATGGTCATGGTGGGGAGCTGGTATGAAAGTACGGCTGTTTATCAACAAATGGATACGGTCTGGGTCGTGGACGTTTTGAGTGACTCTTCATTTACCATGTCGGCTGATAATTTGAAATTTTATCTAAATACGGGAGGCATATCCCTTCTGACAACCGGGTTGGATATCATCACGTTAGTGTTATTATTCCTAGCTTCATGTTGGCTGCTGGACCGAAAGATCGAGGTGTAAGTGTATGACAGAGGAGTTTCATGCGACAAAGCCGATTTATTTACAGGTAGCGGATCGAATTTGTTATTCGATTGTCCGCGGGGAGATAAAAAGTGGTGAAAAGCTACCATCGGTTCGGGAGATGGCTATTCAAACAGGCGTTAATCCAAATACGATACAGCGCACGTATGCTGAGATTGAAAGGGATGGAATTGTGGAGACAAAAAGGGGGCAGGGAACATTCGTTAAAAATGATCCAACCTTGATCGCTTCGTTACGGGTGCGGATCCAAACGGAAATCATGGAAACGTTCGTGGAAAATATGAAAGAGATTGGCTTGTCAAAGCCGGAAATGCTCACGGCGGTACAGGCATTTTTGACAGAACGGGGTGATGTGGAATGATGATTGAAATGCAGGAAGTGACGAAGAAGTATGGAAAAATTGTGGCACTGGATCGTGTTTCACTTTCGTTTGATGTAGGAAAGATTTATGGTGTGTTAGGGGCCAATGGAAGCGGTAAGTCGACCCTGCTCAAACTGATTGCCGGTTTGGTGAAACCGGATCATGGTGAGGTGACGGTCGAGGGAGATAAGGTAAGCAGGAGGATTGCCTCTTGCGTGTCGTATTTGACGGAGTTAGATTTTTTCTACCCCGCGTTTACGGTTGGTCATTATATTGATTTTCATGCTTCGCAGTTTACGGATTTCAATCATAAAAAGGCCATGGAAATGCTGGCATTCATGAAGCTGGATGTTTCAAAGAAAGTCAGTTCTATGTCGAAGGGAAACAGGGGCCGTCTTAAATTGGTGCTGGCGTTGTCACGGGAGGCACCAATCGTATTATTGGATGAACCATTTTCAGGCTTGGATGTGATGGTTCGTGAAGAGATTGTTCGCAGCCTGCTTACGTATATTGATTTTGAAAAACAAACGGTCATCATCACGACGCACGAAATCGATGATATCGAGAAGGTCCTGGATGAAGTGCTATTGATCCAGGATGGGCAAATCATTGCCAAAGAGGAAGTGGAAGGCATCCGTGAAAGAAACGGGGAATCGGTAGTGGGATGGATGAAAGCACATTATAGGTGATTAGTAGGACTCCAAATGAGGATTTGGGGTCTTTTTATTGTAAAAAAGCTTTTGGGTATAATTACCACATAAGAAAATGTTGATAAACTTATGGATTAATAGGAAAATATAACTAATATCATTTAACTACTAATTTACATATGAAGGGAAATGAAACGTGTGCGGAAACAGAGGTATATAAGGTTTTTGATGATGTTTGGTGCTTGCATCTTTATGTTCTCAGTGGCAGGAAAAGCGGATGTACATGCGGCTTCGACCGTGAATCAAGCTAAAACGATTAACATGAACAAGATGTATAAGGGTTCTTTAGCTAATAAGAAGGAGATTTTGTATAAAGTAATTTTAACTGAGCCGGGAAATGTCACGTTATCGATCAAACGGAATGCCAAGACCTCTTTTGAGGGACATATCCAGAATAGTAAAGGCTACATCTATACGTTCGTTTATACGAAAAGACAGGATGATACATCCGGGTTTGATGAAGTGCAAGTAGGTTTGCCTAAAGGGACGTATTATGTGCGGATCAACAATAGTGGCGGGCAAGGCTCCAAAGCGGATTATCAATTTTCCACGAAATATACAAAAAGCCAGTATTACGAAAAAGAGTCCAATGATAAGGTAGCTACAGCGAATGCCATCAACCTGAATGCCACATATAAAGGGGTCATTAGTCACTCTGATGATCGCGATTACTTTAGATTCGTCGTTCCGCAAAATGGAAATGTCACATTGAATATGAAACAAAAACGGGACACGATATGGCGTGGATCTATCCAAGATCGTTCCAATAAAAAGTTGGCAGAATTAAATTCGAATGAAAATGGAAGTCTCACAACCTATATGAAAAAAGGGACCTATTACTTCGTGATGGAAAACTATGATGATTCCGTCGATGTTCCGTACGAGTTTACGATTTCAGATAGGACCAGTTCATTAAAGGCTTCCCAAATCAATGTGACGAACAATACAGGCAAAGCGGATAGTGTAAAGGTAAGCAGCCTGAAAAAAGGTGATGTCGTCACGGTGTATGATGTGAAAAGTAAAGGGAATGTCATAGCGAAAACGACGGCGAAAGGCACTTCAGTGAGTTTTAAGGTCAGCCAGCTTGGCAAAAAGACAGGTAAGGTCTACGTGACCGTGATGAAATCACCCTTGAGGGAAAGTGATCGTGTCGCCCAAACGTTTAAGGGCGAAACCTCGCCTTCTGTGAAAACAAGCCAGGTCAAGGTGACGAATCATAAGGGAAAAGCCGATACCGTGGTCATCAGTTCCCTTGCCAAAGGCGATGTCGTGAAGATTTACAAGGCAAAAAGCAAAGGAAGCATGTTGGTGAAAGGGACGGCGAAAGGCAAAAAGCTAACTCTTTCTATAAAGCAGCTCGGTAAGAAATCGGGCAAAGTGTACGTGACAGTAACCAAGTCAGGACAGCAGGAAAGCGGGAGAGTGGCTGTTTCCTATAAAAAAGAAAAATAAGAGGTGACCTCGGATGAAAATCCGGGGTCATTTTTTTTAGGAAGGCCTGTTCATGGTTATTTTACGTGTAATCTCTCTAGGTAAACGACGATTTACTAGAAAATGGGTGCTTAGAAGAGTCCGCAATAGAAAGAAGGCGCATATATATGCAGTACGGATATCACTAAAGTATAAATAACTATTGGAGGCTAAAGGAAAAATGGCAGAAATAATTAGTTTACCGTACCTTCAAGCTTTGCAGGGGAAATTTGTAAGAGTATTTAAAGGCGGGCCTGATTCAAGAGAAGGCAGGCTGATAGAAGTGAATGATGAGTATATCGTCCTTCTGACTGAAGAGAAGCAACTCGTGTATTATACGATTGCCCAACTGAAAATCGTGGTTGTTAATGCAAAAAAATCTCAAGAGGATGTACTCCCTCCTTTTGATGATGGCTATGCATTTCCGCCAACGTTCGTCGGCTTATTGGAAACATTAGATAACCGATTCGTTCAGGTGAACGGCGGTGGCCCAGCTTCAAAAATCGGCCAGATCGTCGAGGTAACTACAGAATATATCGTGTTATCGACTAAGAAGGACGGGCTCGTTCTATTCCCGATTGCTCTTATTAAGAGCGTAGCGATTGTGGAGGTTTCCTTCCGTTCCACATGGCCGGAGTTTCCGGATGTTCCTAACGATACCCTGAATGGAGCTCTTACTCAATTGATTTACTCCTGGATTTCGGTTCATGCAGGTGGCCCTGAAAAGGTTGAGGGTGTCTTGATACAAGTTGAAGAAGACTATATTGTTGTCGTGAATAAAGACGAAATATTTTATATCACGACAGATCAAATCCAATCCATCGGACTATTTTTCCCAAGGGAGAATGATGGTGGGGGGAAAGATAAGGACAAAGATAAAAACAAAGAAAGCTCTTCCCATGAGAGTTCCTCGAGAGAAAGTAGCTCTCATGAAAGTTCATCAAGTGAAAGCAGTTCCAGTGAAAGTTCATCAAGTGAAAGCAGTTCCAGTGAAAGTTCATCAAGTGAAAGCAGTTCCTATGAAAGTTCATCATCATGTGAAAGTAGCTCTCATGAAAGTTCTTCATGTGAATGTATAGCCCCTGAAAGTTCATCAAGTGAAAGCAGCTCTTATGAGAGTTCATCATCATGTGAGAGCAGTAGTTCGTATGAAAGTTCATCCTCATGTGAGAGCAGCAGCTCGTTTGAAAGTTCATCCTCATGTGAAAGCAGCAGCTCACCTGAAAGTTCAGATGAATGTAAGAAACGTCGTCGCCGTCATAGAAAGGATAAAAACCGTACGCGTGTCAATACGTTTAAGAAAATCTGGCTTGAGAACCTAATTAAAGTTTCAAAGACAACTCTATAAAGAATCGACCACACAGGTACAGCAACCAATGAAGTTGTTGTGCCTTCTTATTAAAAAGGGACAGGCATATGGGTTGTCCAAAAGGTGATCAAGGGCATGGGCGATTATTGGACTAGACCTAGGGGTGATTCCTATAGCGAATCTCTGAAACAAGTCGGAGTGTCCCAAATTAGGACAGGATTCAAGAACGATTCCTCGCCATAAGGAAGGAAAGGTGGATTATATTTGTTTTCTAAATATATTGGACAGTATATGGAGCTAGAACTCTCAGGAAATATTCTTGTGTTTGGGAATTTAATAGAAGAAAGTACGGATATCTTAGTCCTATACACGGGAGAGGTGTACCGTTATGTACCGCAGCGACACATTAAGAATTATTCTTTTCCCATAATAGATGAAGGGATTGAAGGAGGAGAGGACCCGGAAATCAGTGAGACGTCATTTCGTAAGATGCTGATGAATGCGAAAGGGCTCTTTGTTGAGATTTTGCTCACGAAAAACAAACCCATCCATGGCTATATCGTGGGTATCATGAATAATTATTTCATTTTTCATTCTCCTGCCTATAAAACGATGTTCATCTCCATGGAGCATGTAAAGTGGCTAACGGTCTGTGATGATGAAAAGGGGCCATACGGATTGAGTAAAAGCGAGCAGCTTCTTCAAGTTTCCAGCCTTAGCTGGGCGCGTACTTTGGAGGAACAACTGAAAAAATTGACAAATAAATTGGTGGTACTCGATTTAGGGCAGCACCCGATGGACATAGGGAGAATCATACAATTGAAGGATGGTCTCATCCATATGATGGATGCTCAAGGCGAAGAGTTTTATGTAAATATGCGGCATGTGAAGAGCTTTCAGTTTCCACAATGAATAACTCCGGATCTACTACGATCCGGAGTTATTTCTTTTTCTCTATATTCTCATAGACCGATGCGAGGGCTTGTTCGAATTTCCCACTCTTTTTCGGTTGATAGTATTTTTTGTTGCGTAGTTTGTTCGGTAGGTACTGTTGTTTCACCCATCCGCTTTCATAATCGTGCGGATAGAGATAGTCGACGCCGCGGCCCAGGTCGGTAGCCCCTTTATAATGGGCATCTTTAAGGTGATCGGGTACATCGCCGCTATGGCCGGCGCGGATATCGGCGAGTGCCGCGTCAATTGCTTTATAGGCGGTATTCGATTTAGGCGATAGACAAAGCTCAATCACCGAATTGCTAAGCGGGATCCGGGCTTCCGGAAAACCGAGACGCTCGGCTGCCTCGACTGCAGAAAGGGCGCGAGGACCAGCTTGAGGGTTCGCCAGGCCAATGTCCTCATACGCGATGACGACCAAGCGACGGGCGATGCTGACAAGGTCACCGGCTTCTATCAATCGGCCCAAATAATGGAGGGCCGCATTCACGTCGCTGCCACGGATTGATTTTTGGAAGGCAGATAGGACGTCATAATGGGCATCTCCATCCTTGTCATGCGAAAAGCTCTTTTTCTGCATGCACTCTTCGGCAATTTTTACATCGATGACAATCGTTTCGGATTCGTCAGGCTCAGTAGAAATGACCGCGAGCTCTAGAGCGTTAAGGGCGCTGCGGACGTCCCCGTTCGAAGCTGTCGCAAAATGTGCCAGAGCATCGGTGCTGACATCTGTTTGATAGTGACCGAGACCACGTTCCTCATCTTGTAATCCACGTTCGAGGGCTTTGATGATATCAGTGACTTCCAGAGACTTTAGTTCGAAAATCTGGCACCTGCTGCGGATGGCCGGGTTGATTGCGTGATAAGGATTGCTTGTCGTCGCACCAATCAAGGTGATCATCCCATTTTCAAGGTAGGGAAGGAGGAAATCCTGTTTCGCTTTATCCAGGCGATGGACCTCATCGAGCAGCAGGATCACTTTGCCGGACATCTTGGCTTCGGCAGCGACGATTTCCATGTCTTTTTTATTATTCGTTACAGCATTCAGTGTCCGGAAGGCAAACTTCGTGCTGCCGGCGATGGCGCTCGCAATGGACGTCTTGCCGATGCCGGGAGGACCATACAGAATCATCGAAGACAGCTGTTTGGCCTTGACCATCCTCGCGATGATTTTTCCTTCACCGACGAGATGCTCCTGCCCGATGACTTCATCAATCGAACGGGGCCGCATCCGGAAAGCAAGCGGTTTAATATTCATGACGCACCTCTCCTTTTTATATAAGGTATCACAAACAAAGGGGAAAATGCTCAGAATATGCGTTTGTGGAGGGGAATTCGACGGTTGTGTGGGAGAATTCGACCACGTGAGGCAATAATTCAACCACAACAAGAGATAATTCGACCACGCGAGGCAGTAATTCAACCACGGAAGAATATAATTCAACCACAATGTTAAGTCTTCAATTTTAAATGGTATACTCGTCCTTTCGTAACACCTGTATGAGGCAAGTCCATAGCCTTAAGCAGTTTATTTGCAGTTGATGCAGAATGGATATGGAGAAATTCCCTTAATTGTTGGTTAGTAATGGTGGGCTTTATGAGGAAGAAATAATCTTGAAGCGATGAAAGGTGAGCATCTTTTGATTTGTTTGAGCAGGAATGGCAGATCCAGATTCCATTTTTCCTTTTCATTGGATAGGACGAACATCGAGGGCAGAAAACGCCTGTTTTTAGATCGGTTATAGGAATTTTATAGTTCTCCAGAAGATTAGGTATAAGAGGTGTATGGGCCTTCAATAAATGATTGGTAACTTTTTTCAGCTCTTTTTTTGTTAATTTCTCTTCGTCATGCTTTTTTATGAACTCTCTAATTTTATGAAATAGAAAATCTCGGCGTATGACTACTTTAGTAGTAATATCTTTATTTTCAGCAGTTACTACTGAGGATGAGTTCGAACTAACTACTAAAGTTTCGATTGGGATTGACCAGCTTTTTGTTTTTAACCACTCGATTAGTAGGGAGCGCTGGCGATTCACTTGTAAAATAGGGTCATCAAAGGCCTCTCTTTGACCATCTGACTTAGTGCGGATTAGTTGATTGAACCCTTTGTCAAAGTATAGCTCACCAGCAATGTTCTTCACTTCAAGAATTAGGATAAAGCATGGAGTGAGTAGCAAAATGTCCATTTGAAAGGGATAGGGAGAGGCGAGTAGACGAAGGTCATGAAAGATTAGATACTCTTTTTCAGGAAGGGATTTTAGAGCATGAATCACTCGATGTTCGCCTTTGTAACCTGCCATGTTTCTGTTAAAGTCTGAACTTAGGACGGGGTGAATTGGATGGGTGATGGGCAAGCGTTTAATAAGCGCCTGTATCATCTGAAGTTTTATAGGAATCTCGCAATCTTTAACAATCAAAGTAATTTCTCCTCTCAATCTTTTACCTATAGATTCTTCAATTCTTACTATTTTTCCTATTCTTTTCAAAAGTAAATATGTCAAATTTTAGAACGAGTTAGGAATTCGACCACCTTAGTTGGTAATTCAACCAGGCAAGGGAGTAATCCAACCACCGGCATTACAATCCACCCCCTTTCCCCACCTCTCCAATTAGAATAATTTGACAAATGGAGGGTGGGTGAATGCATTTCTACTGGGTATATGCTATAATTTCAAGAGAATTTAGTAACGGATTAATAATTTGAGGTGTATATAAATGAAGATATCTACTAAAGGCCGGTATGGCTTAACGATCATGATTGAGCTTGCTAAGCATTATGGTGAAGGTCCGAAGAGTTTGAAGTCGATCGCTCAAACGCATAATTTGTCTGAGCATTATTTGGAGCAGTTGATTGCGCCCCTTCGCAATGCAGGATTGGTGAAGAGTGTTCGTGGTGCATATGGCGGATATGTCTTGTCGAAAGATCCTCATGAGATTACTTCTGGTGATGTGATTCGCGTGTTGGAAGGACCGATTACCCCGGTTGAGGGAATTGAGGATGAAGAGCCGGTGAAACGCCAGCTTTGGATCCGGATTCGCGATGCGGTTAAAGAAGTCCTCGATAATACCACGCTCGTGGATTTGGCGAATTACAAGGACAATGGTGAAACAAACGATTATATGTACTATATTTAATTGGGGCTACAGATTAATATGAAGCAAAAATACCTATTCAAAAGGGTTCTATCTTACAACCATTATTGGACTACCGGTTGATTTAAAGGTAAAATTCTATGTGAATAGGCATTTTTTTGCAAGTTTCATTTTATTAGTAAACACGAGAGTCAGGTTAATCATAGAGCATTGCCTAACTATTCTATGGAGGCGACAAAAAAGTGAACAGAATATATTTAGATCATGCTGCGACTTCACCGATGCATCCGAATGTGATTGATAAGATGATGACGGTCATGAGCCATGACTTTGGGAATCCGTCGAGCATTCATGCGTTCGGGCGGGAAGCGCGTCATGTTTTAGATGAAGCGCGTTCGAATATTGCCGCAAGTATCAATGCGGGACGGAATGAAATCATTTTTACAAGTGGTGGAACGGAAGCGGATAATACGGCAATTATCGGGGCTGCGCATGCGAATGAGAAAAAAGGCAAGCACATCATTACAACAGAGATTGAGCATCATGCAATTCTGCATACCTGTCAATTCCTTGAGAAGTCTGGCTTTGAGGTCACGTATTTACCTGTGAATGAAGAGGGGCTCATTTCGGTTGTTGATTTAAAAGCGGCATTGCGGGACGATACGATTTTGGTTTCCGTCATGTTTGGCAATAATGAAGTGGGTTCGATCCAGCCGATTGCTGAAATCGGACAACTCTTAAGGGAGCACCAAGCCCTTTTCCATACGGATGCGGTGCAGGCATATGGTTTGATTCCTATCGATGTCCGGGAGCTGGGCGTGGATTTATTGAGTGTTTCCGCTCATAAAATCAATGGACCAAAAGGAACCGGTTTCTTATATATGCGTGATGGATTGAAGTTCGCCCCTCATTTATACGGTGGGGAACAGGAACGGAAACGGCGCGCGGGTACGGAAAGTGTCCCGGCAATCGCTGGTTTTTCCGAGGCCGTGTCCATTGCCCAAAGTACGATGAAGAGTAAAACGGAGCAATACAACTCTTTCAAAGACGTATTGCTTGCCGTTTTTGATAAGGCAGAGGTACAATATGAAATTAACGGATCGAGGGAGCACGCGCTTCCACATGTGTTGAATGTCAGTTTTCCTGGTACGAATGTTGAATCGATGCTCGTGAATTTGGACTTGGCCGGCGTCGCGGTATCAAGCGGATCTGCTTGTACGGCGGGGTCCATTGAACCGTCGCATGTTTTGGTCGCGATGTTTGGAAAAGGTTCGGAGCGGACGAAGAATGCGATTCGTTTCAGCTTTGGTTTGAACAATACCGAGCAGGAAGTCAGGGAAGCGGCAGAAATAACCGTGAAGATCGTTAAAAGATTAGTACAACAATAAATTTTTGTAAATAGATGAGGTGACAGAATGAAGAAAGCACCACAAGACACCCGCGTCGTCGTTGGGATGTCAGGGGGCGTCGATTCTTCTGTGTCTGCCCTGCTTTTGAAAAATCAAGGCTATGACGTGGTCGGGATTTTCATGAAAAACTGGGATGATACGGATGAAAACGGGGTCTGTACAGCAACGGAAGATTACAATGATGTGATTGCGGTTTGTAACCAAATCGGAATTCCTTATTATGCGGTCAACTTTGAAAAGCAGTATTGGGATAAGGTTTTCACATACTTCTTGGAGGAGTACAAGGCGGGCCGGACACCGAATCCGGACGTGATGTGCAATAAGGAAATCAAGTTCAAGGCTTTTCTTGAGCATGCGGTGAGCCTGGGTGCCGATTATGTGGCGACAGGTCACTATGCACAGGTCAAGTACCAAGATGGCGAGTACAAGATGCTTCGCGGCGTGGATAATAATAAGGACCAAACATATTTCTTGAACCAGTTAACGCAAACACAGCTGGAAAAAGTCATGTTCCCTCTTGGACATATCGATAAGAAGGAAGTCCGTGAAATTGCGAAGGAAGCGGGTCTTGCGACGGCAACGAAGAAAGACTCAACCGGTATTTGCTTTATCGGGGAACGGGATTTCAAAGGCTTCTTGAGCACATATCTACCGGCACAGCCTGGTCAAATGACCACGATGGACGGAAAGGTCATGGGTACACATGATGGCTTGATGTATTATACAATCGGTCAGCGCCACGGCCTTGGTATCGGTGGAAGCGGCGAACCTTGGTTCGTAGCGGGTAAAGACTTGAAACGCAATGTTTTATATGTGTGCCAAGGCTTTAACAATGATGTACTTTACTCTGATTCACTGAAAGCCGTGAAGATGAGCTGGGTTGCCGAACACATGCCAGCCACTGAATTTACGTGTACGGCTAAATTCCGGTACCGCCAAGTGGATAGCGGCGTTTCGGTGAAAGTCCTGGAAAACGGGGATGTCGAAGTCGTATTTGACGAGCCGGTCCGGGCAATTACGCCAGGGCAATCCGTCGTATTCTATGACGGTGAAGTATGCCTAGGCGGCGGTACGATTGATGAAGTGTTTAAAAAAGGTGAAAAACTGACCTACGTAGGGTAAAATAAGCATGTCCCCAGCTGTATTTGCGGTTGGGGATTTTGTTTGCATTGTAGAAAGACCTTAAATGGCGTCAATGATATACATAAAAAAATGTGATAGCATATGCTATATACTTTTCAATAAAAAATGGAGCGTGAAATAGGATGGATAAGAATCAACAAGGTATTGAGTTTATGCAGCAAGGAAAATATGAGGAAGCGGCGAAGGTTTTTAATGAGGCAATTGAGGAAAACCCGACTGAGCCAGTTGCTTACATAAACTTTGGGAATGTGCTGACTGCGGTTGGCGAGACGGATAAAGCCGTTAAGTTCTATAAAAAGGCGATCGAACTCGATGAAAATGCAGCGGCTGCTTATTATTCATTAGGGAACTTATATTATGAAGTGGATTCTAAGTTGGTTGAAGCGAAGGATATGTTTGAAAAGGCAATCCGTTTGGGCCTTGATAACAGTGATGCTTACTTTATGCTTGGACTGACATTGATGGCGTTGGACCAGCCGAAATTGGCGATGCCTTATCTGCAAAGAACGGTGGAATTGAGTCCCGAAGATGTGGATGCGAGGTTCCAATTCGCGCTTTGCCTGGCCAATGCGGAATTATATGATGAGTTAATCAAACAGTTGAATATCGTGGTGGAACAAGATCCTGGTCATGCGGATGCCTATTATAATCTAGGTGTGGCATATGCAGGGCATAAGGAAGATTCCAAGGCTGCCATCGGTTATTTTGAAAAGGCACTGGAAGCACAGCCAGATCATATGCTAGCGGCCCATGGTAAGAAGCTGATGGAAGAAATGGCTGCTGAATAAATAGAATGGAAAAAAGCATGGGAAGGGTGGGGAGAAGCGTTGGCTCAGCAGGATTCGATGGATTTGTTTTCTGAAGAGAAGATGTTTATGAAAGGCCGCCATTTGGTGACGATTTTTCATAACGAAGATAATATGTATTCGGTTGTCAGAATCCGTTTGGATGAAACAAATTTGAATTATGATGAGAAGGAAGCGGTAGTTACCGGGTATTTTCCGAGGATGCATGAAGACGAGGTGTATATATTCTATGGGGCCCTGAAGGAGCATCCCAGGTTTGGCCTTCAATTCCATGTGGAACAATTCCGGAAAGACCTTCCCCAATCTAAGGAAGGCGTCGTCAGTTATTTATCCGGTGAACTATTCAAGGGCATCGGGAAAAAGACGGCCGAGAGCATCGTTGAAAAGCTTGGGGAGAATGCCATTTCCAAAATTCTGGCCCAGCCATCCATTCTTGATGATATTCCGAAGCTGACAGGTGAAAAGGCGAAGAGCCTTTACGATACATTGGTCGAGCACCAGGGCCTCGAGCAGGTGATGATTGCCCTGAATCAATATGGCTTTGGTCCACAGTTATCGATGAAGATTTATCAAACGTATAAACAGGATACCGTCACGATGCTTCAGGGGAATCCCTACAAACTTGTGGAGGATATAGAAGGGATCGGTTTTGGACGTGCCGATGAGCTTGGCCACCAGCTAGGCATTTCAGGCAGCCATCCCGATCGCATCAAGGCTGCCTGCTTATATACGCTTGAATCTCAATGCTTACAGGATGGAAACATCTACATAGAGGCCGAGCAGTTATTAGAAGCCGTCAAACGGTTGCTAGAGGAAAATAAGCGGGACCGAATAGAGTTTACGAATATTTCCTCGGAAATAATCGAATTGACCGAGCAGGGCAAAATTATTGTTGAAGACCAACGTATTTACTTGCCGTCCCTCTACTATTCGGAGAAGGGAATCGTAGCGAACATAAAGCGCTTGCTAGCCCAAACGGAGTACGAAGACCAGTTTCCAGAATCGGAATTCCTACTTGCGCTTGGAAAGCTGGAAGAACGGCTCAATGTTTCCTATGCTCCTGCACAAAAAGAAGCGATCCAAACGGCGCTCCAATCGCCGATGTTGATTTTGACGGGTGGTCCAGGTACGGGGAAGACGACTGTCATTAAAGGAATCGTCGAGTTGTATGCGGAACTTCATGGGGTTTCGATGGACATCCACGATTATAAAAAAGAAGGGGCAGATCCTTTTCCATTCGTCCTAGCGGCTCCTACAGGTCGAGCGGCAAAACGGATGGCAGAGTCCACTGGACTTCCGGCGGTGACCATTCACCGATTGCTTGGATGGAACGGAAGCGAGGGTTTTGCTCATGATGAAGATAATCCACTCGAAGGACGAATTGTCATCATTGATGAAGTGTCCATGGTGGATACGTGGTTGGCTCAGAAGTTATTTAAAGCGTTGCCGGAAAATGTCCAGCTGATTTTGGTGGGCGATGAAGATCAGCTTCCATCGGTGGGACCAGGTCAAGTGCTCAAGGATCTGCTCGGGTCAAAGTGTGTGCCCACTGTCAGTCTTGAACATATTTACCGTCAGGCAGATGGTTCATCGATCATTGAACTCGCTCATGATATTAAAAAAGGCCGGCTTCCTGACGATGTGACGAAGCAGCAGGCGGATCGCTCGTTCATTCGTTGTCAGACCGGACAAATCGCTCAGGTGATCGAGAAGGTCGTCGCGAATGCCAGGACGAAGGGCTTCACGGCCAAGGATATTCAGGTGCTGGCGCCGATGTACCGGGGGCCTGCAGGAATTGACGCTTTGAATAAGATGCTGCAAGAAGTATTCAATAGCAATAAGGATGAAAAGCGTCGCGAAATCAAATTCGGTGATGTCGTCTACCGGACGGGTGACAAGGTTCTCCAGCTGGTGAATCAGCCGGAGGAGGGCGTCTTCAATGGAGATATGGGTGAAATCATCTCGATTCTGTTCGCAAAGGAAAATACGGATCATGTAGATAAGGTGATCATCTCGTTTGAAGGCATTGAAGTGACCTACACGAAGCAGGACCTGAACCAGATTACGCACGCGTATTGCTGTTCCATCCATAAATCACAGGGAAGCGAATTTCCGATCGTGATTTTACCTGTCGTGAAAAGTTACTACCGGATGCTACGCCGGAACTTATTGTATACAGCCATAACGCGAAGCAAAAGCTTCCTGATCCTGTGTGGTGAAGAAGATGCTTTCCGCCTGGGTATCGAGCGCAACGATGAAATGCGCAGGAAAACGACCTTGCTTGAAAAGCTCCGGGAAACCTTGGATGGGGATTTCTCTGTTAAGGAAGTTGTAGGATTGGATGGAAAAGCAGGAGTGCCGGAACATGAGGAAAGCTATCTTGATGTACTCCTGCATGCAGATCCAATGATCGGTATGGGCAATGTTACGCCATATGATTTTATGTAGCCGAAGATTAAATCTTCGGCTTTTTGTCTAGATTTAGTTTATAACTCATAGTTTTAGTGGAATAAATATAGAATGTAATTATACTTAGAAACAAAATAAGGGGGAAACAGTATGAAAAAAGGTTGGTTAATCGGACTAGTTGTCGTGGTCCTGCTTATCATTTTTGGCGCGACTTCCTATAACAGCCTCGTCAGCAGCAGTGAAGATGTGGACAATAAGTGGTCACAGGTGGATAACCAATTAAAACGAAGGGCGGATTTAATCCCGAACCTTGTGGAAACGGTAAAAGGTTATGCCTCACATGAAACGGAGGCCATTAAAGCGGTCAGTGATGCACGCGCGAAGTTAGCCAGTGCCAATACCACCGAGGATGCGATCGGTGCTGATCAAGAACTGAGCGGGGCATTGAGCCGCCTCTTGGTGGTAGTGGAGAAGTATCCAAACCTTAAGGCCAATGAGAATTTCAAAAGTCTTATGGATAGCTTGGAAGGAACGGAGAACCGCTTGACTGTGGCGAGAAAAGATTATAACGACCAGGTCACCTCGTATAACAAGGAAATTAAACGTTTTCCAAAGAACATGATGGCAGGTGCATTCGGCTTTGATGCGAGACCGTATTATGAAGTGAGTGAACAAGACAAAGAAACACCAAAGGTTGATTTCGGGAGCGATAAGTAATGAAAAAGCTTGCTGTGTTTGCGCTCCTTTTCCTTTTCACTTTCAACTTTGCAAACGTAGTCGCAGCAGAACCGAATATCCCAAAACCAGTTGGTGACATCTATGTCCAGGACTTTGCCGGCGTCTTGAATGATCAGGAAAAAGCCGAGTTAATTGAGTTGGGAAAAAGGTTGGAGGATGCCAGCAAAGCACAGGTTGCCGTGTTGACCGTCGATTCCATGGAAGGCTCCGAAATCGAAGAATATTCTGTGGAAGCTTTAAGGTCATTCAAACTCGGCGATGCGGAATTGAACAATGGAGTCCTTATTGTCCTCGCTGTCGAGGAAAAGAAAATTCGGATCGAAGTGGGGTACGGATTGGAAGGGGCCATTACGGATATCCAATCAGGACAGATATTGGACAATGTGGCCATTCCGCATTTGAAGGCGAATCAATACAATCTTGCTCTGACTGAAACATATAAGGCCGTCTATAATGAGGTTTTACAAGAGTACAATCTAGGGGAAGACTTTTATCAAGATTATGCCGTACAACCGGAAGAAAACACTCAGCTATCGGGCATTCAGATTTTCCTCATCATCATCGTAGCGATTATTGTGGTCTTTTTGGATGCTAAACTTTTCAAAGGATTTTTCCTTCAAACCTTACTCAATATCCTCTTGATGTTCATCAGTCGCGGAGGCGGAGGGGGCGGCCGTGGCGGTGGCGGTCCTCGAGGCGGAGGCGGAGGAAGCTCGGGAGGCGGAGGTTCCAGCAGGGGTTGGTAGAAAGGCAGGACCGGGAAACCGGTCTTCAGAGTGTAGACAAAAGGGGGGTGGAATTATTAAGTTCCGCTCCCCTTTTGAAATTCCTTTCGAATCTTTGCCTAAACTTGCCATGTCCAATTGGGCATCTTCTATACATTCAGGGCAGCCTCCATTTTATGAACCAAATGTTCGATGCCACCAGTTGATTTTTCCGTAATCATATCAAGTCGAGCTCGCTGAATATACTCGTGTTTAGAAAGTATCCTCATCGTCTCAAGTTTTATAATTCTATTGTAAAACAATCATGACTTAGGGGGAATAGGGTTTTATCTATGAGTTAAAACAAAGTTGATTGGGACGGGAGGTACGAGACTCCTGCGGGAAAAGCGTGTCTACGGGAGACCCCGCAGGCGAAAGCCGAGGAGGCTCGCGGACCGCCTGCGGAAAGCGAGTACCTGGAGTGGAAATCAACGTCCACATTGTACAAGCCATAAAAAAGTATAGATCGGGAAACCGTTTTTTTTTTGCTGAAAAAAGGAATGGAAAACCTTTCAGTACATCTAATGGAGGGGAGGAAGAAATACTAAAAATGTTCGGAGGGGCGGGATGACTTTGCGGACGTTTTCTGTATTGAAGGGGTTGCCGGTCTTTACTGCCCAGGGTGAGAAAATCGGGATGGTTCACGATTTATCACTATCAGATGCTGGGCTGGTGAACGGTCTGGTCATCCATCGGCAAGCATTATTCAAGAAGGATCTTCTTCTGGCACTGGAAGATGTCTTTTCCTTTGGTCCCGATGGGGTCGTCCTGCAACAGGATATGACACCAAAGAAAATGATGGACGATTCCATCTGGTTTTCAAAGGATGAGGTAGTGGGTCGAATGCTTCTTTCAGAAATGGGCGACGAGCTAGGCTTACTGCAGGACGTATATTTTCTGGAAAAAATGGGCACGATTATAGCGTATGAAACAACGGATGGTTTTTTCTCGGAATCGACAGTGATTGAGTCAAAACAACCACCTACTTTAGGGAAGGATGCCATCATTGTTTCAGTTTATGAACAGTGAGGTGTCCATTTTGGAAATACAATGTCCGAATTGTCGCAGTAAGGATGTCGGGAAAATTGGCGTAAACCAATTTTATTGTTGGAATTGTTTTATAGAAATGACCATTTCTGAAGGTTTGATCAACACGCATCAGGTCGAAGAAGATGGAAGCTTAAGTTCTTTGGATGATTTGTTCGAGGAAAATGACCGCCGCTTCAAATGTAATTAACGGAAGAGGTGCATGTTATGGCTAGACGATTCATGAACATGATGAATTCTAAAACGATAAACAAAAAAATGAAGAGAATTCGAAAGAAAATAAAATCGATGCTCTAACCCCATTTAAAAAGCGATGTAATCACATTGATTGCATCGCTTTTCTAGTATATGGGTATGAAAAACCCTTCCCCTTCGAATAATAAGTGGGCTAGGGAGGTGGGTAAGGTGAGTATTCGCATGAAATGGTTTTATCGGCTCGGCTTTTTGTTGCTCTTATTTTTCATCATCTATATTTTTATGAAACTGAAGCCTATGTGGGGGCCCGTCGTTACGGTGGTTTTAACGGTCCTACTGCCATTTTTCATCGGAGCGTTCATTAGTTACTTGCTGCATCCGGTCGTGGAATTTTTGAACAAAAAAGGGTTGCGCCGTTGGCTATCGATTGTGATTATTTATTTGGTTTTTTTCGGAGGAATCGGATTTGTGGTATATAAGGGAATTCCCATGATGACCAGTCAAGTACGGGAACTTTCGGAGAGTGTTCCGGAACTGGTTGAACAATATCGGAGCAGGGTGGAAAAGCTTAATCATCAAACGGCAGACTGGCCGTTCGGGATCCACGAACGATTCGAGGAAGGCGTTGTCCTATTTGAAAATTGGTTAAGTGAAATGCCGGAAAAGCTGATGGACTTCGCCTTGAAACTATTCGATTTTGTCCTTTTAATTGGCATCATCCCATTCATCGCTTTTTATATCCTGAAAGATTTTGCTTCTTTGAAAAGGATGGCCTGGTACATGACGCCGAAAAGGTGGCGCAAGCAGGGCCGTGCCTTTGTCCAAGATGTCGATGCTTCTCTTGGGGGATATATCCGGGGACAGATTATCGTATGTGCTGCGATCGGCGTGATTTCATCCTTGCTTTTTTGGATCACCGGGATGGAATATCCTTTATTATTGGGTGCAATCATCGGGATAACGAACGTAATCCCTTATTTTGGTCCCATCATCGGGGCCATTCCAGCGGTCATCATAGCCGCTACCATTTCTGTCAAAATGGTGATCATCGTCGTTGTCATCGTGGCCATCCTGCAATTTCTTGAAGGGAATATTTTGTCGCCACTCATTGTCGGGAAAAGCCTTCATATGCACCCACTTTTCATCATGTTTGCCCTCCTGGCTGGTGGTGAGGTAGGCGGAATTATTGGAATGGTGCTTGCGATCCCGATTTTGGCCATTTTGAAAGTTTTCGTGCAGCATGCCAGGGTTCATTTCAGAAAGAGGCCGCCGCTTGTTGACAAATAAAACTCTTGTGAATATAATCCAATACATAAGATAATTCGTTGAAGGACGAAGTATGCTGAAGACCATCTAAAAGAGAGGCATCCCCTTAGGCTGAAAGGGATGGCGAGGTGAAGAGCAGCAGAAAGCTAGTCCGGAGAGCAGTTAATACCTGCCGTCTTGCCGCGTTAAGGCATTTATGAAGGTGATGGACAAGGTGTTTTATGTGTCCATAATCAGGGTGGTACCGCGAGTTGACTCTCGTCCCTGTTTTTGGGATGGGAGTTTTTGTCGTGCGCAAAATTACATATTTTTTAGAGGAGGATATATAGATGAAGTATTTAACTGGTGCTCAAATCCGCCAAATGTATTTAGATTTCTTTAGTGAAAAAGGTCATAATATCGAACCAAGCGCGTCATTGGTTCCGCATGAAGATCCATCATTGCTATGGATCAATTCCGGGGTAGCCACATTGAAAAAATATTTTGACGGACGGGTGATTCCTGAGAATCCAAGAATTACGAATGCTCAAAAAGCAATCCGTACAAATGATATCGAGAACGTGGGGAAAACAGCACGTCATCATACATTCTTTGAAATGCTTGGTAACTTCTCCATTGGTGAGTACTTTAAAGAAGAAGCGATCACATGGGCTTGGGAATTCCTGACCGACGAAAAGTGGATTGGTTTCGACAAAGAAAAGTTAGCCGTAACCATCCATCCGGAAGATGAAGAAGCATTCGAGATTTGGAACAAGAAAATCGGCATTCCTGCTGAACGAATCATTCGTCTGGAAGAAAACTTCTGGGATATCGGTGAAGGTCCGAGTGGCCCGAATACGGAGATTTTTTATGATCGTGGACCTGAATATGGAGATGACCCGAATGACCCAGAATTATTCCCAGGTGGCGAAAATGAACGTCATCTAGAAGTCTGGAACCTTGTGTTCTCTCAATTCAACCATAATCCGGACGGTTCTTACACACCGCTTCCAAAGAAAAATATAGATACAGGCATGGGGCTTGAGCGTATGGCTTCTGTCGTGCAGAATGTAGCAACCAACTATGATACGGACCTCTTCACGCCGATCATTCATGCGGTAGAAGAAATCGCCGATGTGAAATATGGTGTCGATCCCGAGAAAGATGTGGCATTCAAAGTCATCGCCGACCATATCCGGACCGTGGCATTCGCTGTTGGGGATGGGGCACTTCCATCCAATGAAGGAAGAGGCTATGTATTACGCCGTTTACTGCGCAGAGCGGTTCGTTATGCTAAGCAAATCAACATCAACCGTCCATTCATGTTTGAACTTGTGACAGTGGTGGGCGAAATCATGAAGGATTTCTACCCAGAAGTTCTCGACAAGAAGGACTTCATTGCGAAAGTGGTCAAAAATGAAGAAGAACGTTTCCATGAAACGCTTCATGATGGTCTTGCAATCCTTTCTGAAGTCATCAAGAAGGAAAAAGAAAAAGGCAACACGGTCATTCCTGGTAGCGATGCATTCCGTTTGTATGATACATACGGCTTCCCGATTGAATTGACGGAGGAATATGCGGAAGAAGAAGGCATGACAGTTGACCAAGATGGCTTCACAAAAGAGATGGAAGCACAACGCGAACGTGCACGCTCTGCTCGTCAAGATGTAGACTCCATGCAAATCCAAGGTGGAATATTAGGTGAGATTAAAGTCGAAAGTGAATTTGTCGGATATGATCAAGCTTCAATTGAAGCGAAAATCGTAGCCATCGTGAAAAATGGTGAGCTTACGACGGAAGCACATGAAGGCGAAGATGTACAGGTAATCCTGGATAAAACGCCATTCTATGCGGAAAGTGGCGGGCAGATTGCCGATAAAGGAACGCTTGTGAGTGAATTGGTGAAAGTGGATGTCCTTGATGTGCAAAAAGCACCGAATGGCCAAAACCTACACCGTGTCACGGTTACTGCGGGTACATTAACAACTGATGCAACAGTCATGGCAGCGGTCAATCAAGAAAACCGCATCCAGATTACGAAAAACCACACGGCTACACATCTTCTACACCAAGCTTTGAAGGATGTCTTAGGAACGCATGTCAATCAAGCCGGCTCGCTTGTACAAGCGGAACGCCTTCGTTTTGACTTCTCACACTTCGGTCAGATTACGGCAGAAGAAATTGAACAAATCGAAATGATTGTAAACGAAAAAATTTGGCAAAGCTTACAAGTGAATACGGAATATAAAAATATCGAAGAAGCAAAAGCGATGGGTGCGATGGCCCTATTCGGTGAGAAATATGGCAAGATTGTCCGTGTCGTTCAAATAGGCGACTATAGCCTTGAGCTATGTGGTGGTGTCCATGTACCGAATACAGCAGTGATCGGCTTATTCAAAATTGTTTCTGAAAGTGGCATCGGGGCAGGTACACGCCGGATTGAAGCCGTTACAGGAGCGGGAGCCTACAACTTGATGGCTGAACAGATTCATGTATTGAAGGATGCAGCGTCTAAATTGAAAACGAATATGAAAGATGTTCCTGCAAGAATCGAAACCATTTTGGCGGATGCTAAAGAACTTCAACGTGAGAACGACAGCCTTGCTGCTAAATTAAGCAATATCGAAGCGGGAAGCCTTGTTTCGAACGTAAAAGAAATCAATGGCGTGAAAGTCCTTGTGGCCAAAGTCCAAGCTACTGACATGAATAATTTACGTGCGATGGCAGATGAGTTAAAACAAAAACTTGATTCAGTCATTATCGTGTTGGGATCGGCTCAAGGAGATAAAGTCAACTTAATAGCCGGCGTTACGAAAGATTACATCGATCGCGGTTTCCATGCAGGTAAATTGATTAAAGAAGTCGCTACACGTTGCGGTGGCGGAGGCGGTGGACGCCCAGATATGGCACAAGCAGGTGGGAAAGACCCAGAAAAATTGGATGCGGCACTTAATTTTGTTGAAGAATGGGTCCTAACGATTTCATAATCAGTGAAAAGTGTTGTACAATGAGGTAATGATGGAATTCTAAGACGCTGAGGAGAGGTGTATGATAATGAGTTCCTTTGATAAAACGATGAAGTTCAATTTCCCTGAAGAACCATTCGAAAGAGATGTTCAGCAAGTCTTGTCAAAAGTGTATGTGGCTCTCCAGGAAAAAGGGTATAATCCGATTAACCAGATTGTCGGTTATTTATTATCAGGTGACCCGGCCTATATCCCGCGCCATATGGATGCTCGCAACTTAATCCGCAAGCTGGAACGCGATGAAATCATTGAAGAATTGGTCAAATCGTATCTTAAGAACCATCGAGAGGAATACTAATGCGCACAATGGGTCTTGATTTAGGTTCAAAAACCATCGGTGTCGCCGTGAGTGACGCGATGGGTTGGACTGCACAAGGATTGGAAACAATCAAAATTAACGAAGCTGGAAACGAATTCGGCTTAAAACGTCTCAAGGAAATCATACAAGAATACGAAGTTTCTAAGATTGTCATTGGTCTCCCGAAAAACATGAACGGAACCATTGGCCCGCGCGGCGAAATCAGTCAAGAATTCGCCAAGCGCTTAGAATGGAAATTCAAGCTGCCAGTGTTTCTCTGGGACGAACGGTTGACAACGATGGCAGCTGAACGTGTCCTTCTCGAGGCGGACGTGAGCCGAAGTAAACGCAAGAAAGTCATTGATAAAATGGCAGCTGTCATGATTCTACAAGGGTTCTTGGACAGACAAACAAATTCAATATGAGGTGAAGATAAATGGAACACGGTGAAAACAATATTACAGTAGTAGATGAGAATGGTAACGAACAGCTTTGTGAGATCTTATTCACATTTGACTCTGAGAAATTCAACAAATCTTACGTACTTTATTACCCAATGTCTGCTGAAGATGACGAGGAAGAAATTGAAATCCACGCTTCATCATTCACACCAAGTGAAGACAGCAAAGATGGTGAGCTTGCTCCAATCGAAACTGAAGAAGAGTGGGATCTAGTCGAGGAAATGTTGAATACATTCCTTGATAATGAAGAAGCAGAAGAAGAAGGAAGATAATTTCTCAAAAACTGGCCTTGTATCCCAAGGCCAGTTTTTTTTAGTATGTCCCCATCCCTTATCTTTTCTCCACAAACAAGAGAATAAAAGTAGCGACTGGACCTAAAACTAATGATAATAGAAACCAATTTAAACCCGTTCTGTTTTTACCCTGGGCAATTCCGGCATTGATTAATGCTAATGTGCCCCACCCCATGACATAGGAATTATCCATTTTTTCCACACCCTTCCACACTAAAAGGATTTTATCATGAATATCCAAATAGTTGTATGAATTAAAGGAACTGATACAACGAAGTTCGGAAAATTCATTGTATTTATATAGACGGGAACCTATCACTTTATTCCTATAAAATAACCACCTTCTATTGACAAAACTGGCCTTCTTTTGCCATAAATAGAGTAGGAACGAAGGTAGTTATACAAAAAACATGTATTTATTTGTAGGTTTTAGTATAATATTCGAAGCAAAGTTATTCTTAGAGAAAGCATCTTCTAGAAACAATCTGTAGTGGGTGTGCAGTTTGCAGGGGGAATGGAAATGGATGAAAAGGATCAAAAACTATCTAAAAAACAACATATTCGAATGAAGATGCTAGAACAACAAGGGGAGGCCAAGCTTGTCCGTAAAATTATCATGATTACGATTGCTGCACTTATTTTAATTGTAGGGATAGTCGTCCTTGTGGGATTCTTCTATATTAACTCGGCGATGAAGCCCTTTGATCCAGAGGATGATACGATCAAGACGGTGAAAATACCGATTGGTTCATCCATTAGTGATATTTCGATTTTGCTTGAAGAGCAGGAAATCATCAAAGACGCGCGTGTTTTCAAATATTATATTAAGTTCCGAAATGAATCCGGCTTTCAGGCAGGAGAGTATAAGCTCTCTCCATCGATGCCAATCAAGGATATTGTGACGAGCATCAAAACCGGGAAACTGATGAAAGAGGCCGTCCTTAGGATAACGATTCCGGAAGGCAAGCAGCTAGTCCAAATAGCCGATATTATCGCTGTGAAGACAGATCAAGACTCTAAAGAGATATTTAAGAAATTGAATAATGAGGAATTCGTAAAATCCATGCAAACGAGATTCCCTGAGCTTCTGACATCGGAAATCGATAATGAAAATGTCGTATATCCACTTGAAGGGTACCTGTATCCGGCAACCTATGACTTTTATGAAGAAAAACCATCTATTGAATCCATGGTAGTGGAGATGCTCCAGAAAACGGAGGAAACCCTTCAGCCATTCGAATCACTGATGGAGAAAAAAGAGTATACGGCCCACCAGTTACTGACGTTTGCCTCACTCGTTGAAGAAGAAGCAACAGCTCAGGTCGATCGCAAAACCATAGCTTCGGTCTTTTATAATCGACTCAAGGAAGATATGCCATTACAAACGGATCCTACCGTTTTGTATGCAAAAGGCTCACACAAAGACAGGGTCCTATACAAAGACCTTGAGGTGAAATCACCATATAATACGTACAAAAACAAAGGCCTGACTCCAGGTCCGATCGCTAACGCCGGAAAGTCCTCGATTGAAGCGGTCTTAAAGCCTAAGAAGACCGATTACCTTTATTTCTTGGCTACACCTGAAGGAGAAGTTCTATATTCCAAAACACTGGAAGAGCACAATAATAAAAAGGCACAGCATATTACCAATAAATAAATGGCAAGGGCAATAGGGACTAAGGGGAGAGGGATATTACTTTCCCCTTGTTTTTATGATAGAATAGTAAACGTAAAAATTTCAGATCCGATTTTATTGATGACTGTAACTCGGCTTTTGCCGGGTTTTATTTTGAAAAGATAAGGAAACGTAGATAGTCAAGTGATGCTGGTTCTAGTTCGTTTTGTATATGATGCGGAATTTCATTGAGAGCCGGCCAAGACGCTTTCGTTTTTTTTATCATTGGAGGAAATGTCTTGAACGGAAAAATAGACCAATATCTTCACGACTTACTTCCGGAACGTACCGGATTGATTAAGGAGCTAGAGGATTTTGCAAGGGAACATAATGTACCGATCATGGAGCCTGAAGGAATAGAGGTGCTGCTACAGATTTTGAGGCTTCACCAACCGAAGGCCATATTGGAAGTGGGCGCAGCAATCGGATATTCGGCGATTAGAATGGCAGAAACCTTACCGGATGTGCGTATTGTCACGCTGGAACGGAATGAAGCGCGTATTGAACAGGCGAAGGCGAACATAGCCAAGTCTGGTCTTTCGGAGCGAATCACACTCATAGAAGGCGATGCACTAGAAGCAGGGCCTCACGTGAAGGATCATGGCCCGTTCGACATCATCTTTGTGGATGCAGCGAAAGGACAGTACAAGCGTTTCTTTGAGCTGTTCGAACCTTTCCTGAATGAAGCTGGCATAATCATTACTGATAATGTATTATTTAAAGGCTTGGTTGCTGAAAACATCGAAGAGATGGAAATGACGAGACGTAAGCGAGCGCTTATTAGAAAAATAAAAGACTTTAATATCTGGCTGCATGACCATCCTCATTACGATACCGTGATTTTACCGATTGGTGATGGTGTAGCTATTAGTAAACATAGAGGTGACAAACATGAAAAAGCCTGAATTACTGGTGACTCCGATAAATATCGCACATCTAGCTGAACTGATCAAAGCGGGTGCTGATGCATTTGTAATCGGTGAGCAGCGTTATGCGCTTCGTTTAGCGGGGGAGTTCACTCGTGTGGACGTTAAGAAGGCAATTGAAATGGCGCATACTGCAGGTAAAAAAGTATACGTGTCCATGAATGCAATCTTTCATAATGATAAAGTGGACGAGCTTGAAGACTATATAGCTTTCCTACAAGAAGCAGGAGCTGACCGGATCATCTACGGTGACCCCGCAGTCCTGATGGCTGTAAGGGCTGTTGCCCCTGATATGCCATTACATTGGAACGCAGAGATGACGGTTACCAACTGGTACACTTGTAATTACTGGGGGAAACGCGGAGCGGTGCGGGCCGTTGCAGCCCGTGAAATCAGCTTGGACGAAATCATCGAAATGAAGGAGCATGCCGAAGTTGAAATTGAAGTTCAAGTTCACGGCATGACATGTATGTTCCAGTCGAAGCGTACGCTACTTGGCAACTATTTCGAATACCAAGGCAAGGCGTTGGAAGTCGGAAACCGAACAGAACAAAAGAATATGTTCCTGCATGATACGGAACGTGAAAATAAATACCCGATATATGAAGATGAAAACGGTACACATATCATGAGTCCGAATGATATGTGCATGATTGATGAACTTCAGGAATTGATGGAAGCGGAAATGGATTCCCTGAAAATCGATGGGGTCCTGAAAACGCCCGAATACATTGTGGCCGTCACAAGATTATACCGTGAGGCGATAGATTTATGTGCGGATGATCCAGATCGCTATGAGGATGTCAAAATGGAATTGTTCGAAAAAATCCAAGCGATTCAACCTGATAACCGTGAGTTAGATACCGGATTCTTCTTTAAAGAATCGGTTTATTAAGTAAGGGAAAGAGGAGGAATAGCCTTGAATGCTATTGCTGATAAAATTTCCAAGATAGTTGATGGAAAGAGAGTCATTGTAAAAAAACCTGAATTGCTGGCTCCTGCTGGTAATCTGGAAAAACTAAAAATCGCTGTCCATTATGGCGCAGATGCCGTATTCATTGGTGGACAGGAATATGGTCTCCGTTCGAATGCCGGAAACTTCACGTTTGAAGAAATGAAGGAAGGCGTCGAGTTCGCTAAAAAGTATGGTGCGAAAATATATGTGACTACGAATATCTATGCCCATAATGAAAATATCGATGGTCTTGAAGAATATATGGAAGGCCTTCGTGATACGGGGATTCATGGAATTATCGTGGCAGATCCATTGATCATCGAAACGTGTAAGCGTGTGGCTCCGGAAGTAGAAATTCATCTGAGCACGCAACAATCGCTTACGAACTGGAAGGCTGTCCAGTATTGGAAAGAAGAAGGTCTGGAGCGTGTCGTGCTAGCTCGTGAGACGAGTGCTGATGAAATCCGTGAAATGAAGGAAAAAGTCGACATCGAAATTGAAACCTTCATACATGGGGCAATGTGTATTGCCTATTCAGGCCGTTGCACACTTTCCAACCATATGACGGCACGTGACTCCAACCGGGGAGGATGCTGTCAGTCTTGCCGTTGGGATTATGACTTGTACGAATTGAATCAGGATGGGGAGAAAGCGTTATTCGATAAAGAAGATGCACCATTCGCGATGAGTCCGAAAGATTTGAAGTTGATCGAATCCTTGCCAGGCATGATTGAAATTGGGATTGATAGTTTAAAAGTCGAAGGCCGGATGAAATCCATTCACTACATCGCAACGGTAATCAGTGTCTACCGTAAAGTGATTGATGCGTATTGCGCAGATCCGGATCATTACGAGATTCAACCTGAATGGTTGGAAGAGCTTGATAAATGTGCAAATCGTGAGACGGCTTCATCGTTCATGGAGGGGGAAATCCCTGGGTATAAACAACAAATGTTCGGGAATCATACCGTAAAGACTCGCTTTGACTTCGCTGGATTGGTACTTGATTATAATGAGGAAACTCAAATTGCTACCTTACAGCAGCGTAACTTCTTCAAGCCTGGTGATGAAGTGGAATTCTTCGGACCCGAGATTGAGAACTTTACTCAAAAAATCGGCATTATCTGGGATGAAATGGGTAAAGAGTTGGACGCAGCACGTCATCCGCTTCAAATTGTCCGCATTCAAGTAGATAAGCCGGTATATGTGAACAATATGATGCGTAAGGAGAATTAACATGACAAGGAAAAAACCAGTAGTCATCGGAGTTACCGGTGGGTCGGGATCAGGTAAAACAAGTGTAACACGCTCAATTTTTGAATTCTTCAATGGACATTCCATCTTGATGCTCGAACAAGATTATTATTATAAAGATCAAAGCCACTTGCCGTTTGAGGAACGCTTGAAAACGAATTATGATCATCCGTTTGCATTCGATAATGACTTATTGATTGAACACATCAATGCATTATTGAAATATGAAACGATTCAGAAACCGGTTTATGATTACGCGAACCATACGCGGTCAGATGAAATCATAACGGTTGAACCACAAGACGTCATCATTCTTGAAGGAATCTTGGTATTGGAAGACCAACGCCTAAGAGACTTGATGGATATGAAGCTCTATGTGGATACAGATGCAGATTTGCGAATCCTTCGACGTATGACTCGTGATATTAAAGAGCGTGGCCGTTCCTTGGATTCTGTCATCGATCAATATATCAGCGTCGTTCGCCCGATGCATAATCAGTTCATCGAACCGACGAAACGATATGCCGATATCATCATTCCTGAAGGTGGGCAAAACCATGTGGCAATTGACCTCATGGTAACAAAAATACAAACAATCCTTGAACAAAAGTCTTTTTTGTAATAACATAGCATAAATAATGATAGGTGCCATTTTACCTCATATATATAAAAATCCCAATTATTTATAGGGAAAGACTGGACAAATGTTGGAAAACACAATAATCTATTCTTGATACAGAACGAACCGGCTGCTTAATGCAGTCGGTTTATATACTAAGGGACGGTTGTTCCGTAGTGGCATGTGATTATATATATTTTTTTTCGGGTAAGCACTTATAGAGTACATAAACTGGTCACGGCGGGATGTCAGCTGTGAAGAATTTGAAGGAGTGAAGGGTTTTGGCAATTGAAAAAGTATATCCAATGACTAACGAAGGTAAAGCGAAGTTAGAACAGGAACTAGAACATTTAAAGTCGGTTAAACGTAAAGAAGTGGTGGAAAGAATCAAAATCGCCCGTAGTTTTGGCGATCTTTCAGAGAACTCTGAGTATGATTCTGCAAAAGAAGAGCAAGCATTTGTTGAAGGTCGTATCACTACCATCGAAAACATGATTCGTAATGCTAAAATCATTGAAGACAATGATTTGAATACAGATACAGTAACTCTTGGTAAGTCTGTAACATTCATAGAACTTCCAAATGGTGATGAAGAAACGTATTCCATCGTGGGTAGCGTTGAAGCAGATCCATTCGAAGGCAAGATCTCGAATGATTCTCCCATTGCCAAAAGCTTGATTGGGAAAAAAGTTGGCGACAAAGTATCAATCCTAACGCCAGGCGGCGAAATGAGCGTCAAAATCGTTTCTATTAGCTAATAGCGTTTTCCAGGAGGATGTCCATGAGGGCATCCTCTTTTTAGTGTTTAAAAATCCGAACCTCGTCAACAATGGTAACGAGGTGTTTCTATATGAAAAAGAAACGAATGAGGATACTTGCAGTTGTCTTGGCTATGTTCATGCTGATGCTCATTGGCCGAATAGCTTATATCCAACTAGTGTCTACAGAATCCTTTTCCAAGCATGATGTGAATTTAATAGAAGCAAGTGTAAACCAACGCTCGCAAATTTTAAAGATTGACGACGGACGGGGGAAGTTTTACGACCGAAATGGCATTCCACTTGCCCATGAAGAAATCCCGACACTTGTTTTGTTTCCGTTTTTAAATAAGATGAACTGGCCTATAGATCAAGTCGCCTCCATAATCGGCAGGACGGAATGGGAACTGAGACAGTCGATCGCAGAAGCGAAAGATCCCTTTGTTTTTGGTGGGGATGACCCGATCGAGCTAACCTTGGATCAGTCCAAGGCAATCAATGAATTGAAAATCCCTGGCGTATTTGCGGTGAACGAAAAGCTATATCATGATCAAATACCCGCCGCACAATTGATTGGTACAACGAATATATCGGATGCCGAAAAGAAAAAGCGCTACCCGGATATGCAGCTTTCTGCAGATACGAAAATTGGCAATACGGGTTTACAAAGGACATTTGACGAGTTCTTGCTTTCCGATGGGGAATCAAAGCTTGTATTTCATGTCGATGCCAGTGGGGGTCCGATGTTTGGCGTGGACGTAAAATACGTGGAACCAGCCAACCCTCTTTATCCCGTCAAAGTGATCACGACCATCGATAAGAACATTCAAGAAGAAGCCGAGAAACTCGTGGATGAGCGCGGGATTAAAAAAGGTGGACTAGTGCTGATTGATATTGAAAAAAGTGAAATCGTGGCCATGGTATCCCGCCCCGCCCTTAATAAAAAGGACCCCAATGGCGAAGGTGCCATCAATACGATGCTCACTCAAAAAACGCCTGGATCCGTTTTTAAAACGGTAACGGCAGCAGCTGTCATTGATTACGAGGCTGCGAGCCCGACTAGAACGTTTGACTGTGATAAAACGATTGAAGGGGAAGCCGATAAACAGAGGGAGCTAGGCAGGCTGAATTTTGAGAATAGCTTTGCCCAGAGCTGTAACAGGACATTTGCCGAGTTATCAAAGGAAATTGCCGTAAAGGATCCGGACTTTTTGGATAAATATGCTGAAATGTTGGGGTTGGTTGGTCAATCCGGATGGCAGGGGGATGTTTATCATACGGCCGTCACCCAGTTGTATCATGAACAAAAAGGAAAGGTATGGCATGATGAACAATTGAAAAAGGATCCGAAAATGATTGCCAAGACATCCATTGGTCAACAGGATGTCCAAACCACACCACTTGCCATTGCCAATATGATGGCGACCATTGCAAGAGGGGGGAAGAAAGAACAGGTCAAAGCTGTTTCGAAGGTAGAATTCGACAACGGCACGACAGTAGTCGACTTTCCTACACAAACGATGGCGGGAGATACAGTGAAGCCTTATACGGCGATGAAATTGCAACAACTTTTACGAAAGGTGGTCACGGAAGTGAAAGGGACGGGGGCTTCTCTAAAGAACCTTCCTGTTGAGGTCGCAGGGAAATCGGGGACTGCACAGACTAACATTGAAAAAGGGGAGCTCAATAAATGGTTTGCTGGTTATTTTCCGTATGAAAATCCCAAATATGCTCTGGTCACGGTGAATTTTGAAACAAATGAAAGTAGTTCCAGCATGACCCCTTTATTTTCAGATATTGTAAATGTTCTATATAGCAAGGACCAGAATATACGCGAGAATTGACGAAAAGTGTAGGAAACCTTCCCCTTCTATCTCCAGCTGAATCATGATAGAATGAGGCTGAAAGTAAAGGTAGGGAGGAATGGACCTTGAGTTCTAGATTCAATCAGAGAGATCAAAAACGAAAATTAAATAAAATTTATAATATCGCGATTACCATCGTATCCATTCTCATTGTCATTGTGGCAGCCACGATTTTCCTTAGTGATGACGATTCCACGGAAAAAGCGACAACCGAGCCGAAACAAACCACTGAAAAACAACAGAAGAAAGCTGAGAAAACAGAGAAAAAAGAAGATGCACCAGGAGTCGAGGAAGAAGAAGCGGCTGAGGAAGATTCAGAAGCGACAGATACGACTGAGGAAGAAAAGGACAAGGATGCTGAGCTTGTAGAAGTGGAGGCAAGCGGAGATGGCAATGTCGAGAAGGCTTATACGAGTGAGGGCTGGAAACCGGTTGGTACAGAGCAATCGGGTGAACATACGACAAGCTTCGAAAAAGGTTCGGTTGACTGGAATGAAATGCGTAAGGCGATTGCCCTTGGAGCTGGTGTGGACGAAGGCAGCATGAAGTTATGGTGGTTACAAAACGGTGGATCTCCGAGTACGGCCATAGGCACTGTTTCAGATGGAAACGAATCACAAACGTATCGTGTACATATCGAGTGGGTGGACGGTTCTGGATGGAGACCAGTCAAAGTCGAAGAATTGAAAGTGAATGATAAAAAGTAAGCATGAAAATCCCGAAAAGCGATGGCTTTCCGGGATTTTTTTCATTTTTTCGCTTTAAAATGGACGACGGCGCTATAGAAGCGGCGTCCTTCTTCACTAACATACATTTGGTGTGATACGGAGTGCACCTGTAGCAAGATCGCTTTGTTGATCTCGATTTGGGATTGGATCTTTTCTTCTAGGCTCTTGATGCTTTCCGCTTCGAAAAATTCAATTTTATCTTCGAATAAATTTAAATCAAGTTGAAAATCCATACTATATTCCTCCAAGGTTTTGATAGTGTTAGTGTACCATCAAATCTGGTGAAACTGCCTAAAAAATGCGAACCGTTTTTGTTTACTCTCATATTCTGTTCATAGGTATGATTATTTCTCATAAAAAGGTGATTAATATGGGCAGAGAGTTTTTGGAACTATTTGATGAATGGTCTAAATCGTATGATGAATCCGTCAAGGGACAGGATATTGAATATCAAGAGGTTTTTAAGCACTATGACAAAATATTGGATAGTGTCGCGAGCCGGTCCCATGGCCATGTATTGGAGTTTGGGGTGGGAACGGGGAACTTGACGGAACGGATGATAAAAGCCGGTCTCACGGTATCTGGGATCGAACCATCTCCAGCCATGAGAGAAATAGCAATCAGAAAGTTACAGGATAAAACGGAAATCGTGGATGGTGATTTCATCGACTTTCCGATGCCGAAACAGGTCGATTCAATCGTTAGTACGTATGCTTTTCACCATTTAACGGATGAAGAAAAAGAAAAAGCCATTGCCAACTATGGAAAGTTACTGAATGCTGGTGGTAGAATAGTGTTTGCGGATACCATGTATCAATCAAAAGAAGCGCATGATCAAGCGATTCGGGATGCAGAGGATGCAGGCTTTCATAATTTGGCGAAGGATTTGCAAACAGAATATTACACGACGATTCCTTTTTTGGAAAAAGTGCTTGTAAAACATGGGTTCACTGTGAATTTTGAGCGTTGCAACTCATTTGTTTGGATTATGGAGGCGGAAAAAATATAGGAAGAGGTTTTTACTAATGAAGGTAGCCATAATCGGAGCAATGGAAGAAGAAGTTACGATTTTACGCGATAAATTGGAAGGGCTGGAACAGGTGACGATTGCCGGTTCGGAATTCAATACAGGGTCATTGAATGGAATCGATGTCATTTTGCTTAAATCAGGAATCGGAAAAGTGAATGCGGCCATGTCGACCGCAATCCTTTTGGAAAAGTTCAAACCGGATGCAGTCATTAATACGGGATCTGCAGGTGGATATCACCCTGATTTGAATGTCGGCGATGTCGTCATTTCAACTGAAGTGCGCCATCATGATGTGGATGTAACGATTTTTGGCTATGAATATGGTCAAGTGCCACAACTGCCTGCTGCTTTCATCCCGGATGAAAAGCTATTCACAATAGCAGAAGAAGCGGCTAAAGAAATTAAAGATATCCAAGTGGCAAAAGGATTGATCGTGACGGGTGATTCGTTCATGAATGATCCGGTTCGTGTCGAATTCGTCAGAGGTAAATTCTCTAATTTATATGCGGTAGAAATGGAAGCGGCAGCAATCGCTCAGGTTGCACATCAATTCCAGACACCGTTTGTTATTATTCGCTCGCTTTCGGATATCGCTGGCAAGGAGTCCAATGTTTCCTTTGATCAATTCCTGGAAACGGCGGCGCTTCATTCAGCAGAACTGATTCTGAAAATGGTTGAAAAAATGAAATAAGCCACAAAACAGCTAGTGATCAGCGGAAGCCATTCCGCTGATTATTCTTTATCTCCACCTTTAAACCAACTAAGCTTCTAAGAAAACTTAGAGAGGATGTCCACTATGAAGGTCATTCACAACATACATGATTTGATTGGCAAGACGCCCATGATGGAAATCACTTCTTTCACGATTCCGAATGATGTCCGGATTTATGCTAAATTGGAATTCCTCAATCCTGGGGGAAGCGTGAAGGATCGTCTTGGCCAAGAACTTTTGAAGCAAGCGTTTGCCACGGGAGCATTAAAAAGAGGTGGGACCATTATCGAACCGACCGCTGGAAATACAGGGATAGGTTTAGCCTTGGCAGCGATTAACCAGGGTGTCGATGTGGTTTTTTGTGTACCGGAGCAATTCAGTAGCGAGAAGCAGGAGCTGATGCGTGCTCTTGGGGCAAAAGTTGTGCAAACCCCCACTGAAGACGGTATGAAAGGAGCCATTGCCAAATCAAAGGAACTTCTTGCCGAAATTCCTGGTGCATACTGTCCTCAACAGTTTGCCAATCCCTCGAATCCGGAGACATATTATAAAACACTTGGTCCGGAAATTTGGGAGCAGCTCAATGGCAGGATCGATGTATTTGTTGCCGGTGCGGGAACTGGAGGAACCTTCATGGGGACATCCCGATATTTAAAAGAACAAAACCCTGCAGTCAAAACCGTCATCGTCGAACCGGAGGGATCCATCTTAAACGGCGGGAAAACGGGACCCCATAAAACGGAAGGAATCGGCATGGAGTTTTTACCCGCGTACATGGATGAGGCGTATTTTAATCAGATTCATACGATAAGCGATCAAGAGGCCTTTGCCAAGGTGAAAGAATTAGCCTTGAAAGAAGGACTGCTCGTCGGGAGTTCCTCTGGTGCTGCGTTTGCCGCGGCCTTGATGGAAGCGGAAAAGGCCCGGGCAGGTACAAATATCGTCGTCGTTTTTCCGGATTCCAGCGAGCGTTATTTAAGCAAAAATATTTATCGGGGAGGCCTATGAAGTGAGGAAGAAGACGCAATTGATTCATGGAGGCATTTTTGGCGATCAAAAAACAGGGGCCGTATCGGTGCCAATCTATCAGGTAAGCACATACAAACAGGATGGGCCTGGAAAGCACAGGGGCTATGAGTACTCCCGTACCGGCAATCCGACCCGGCATGCTCTCGAGGAATTGATCAAGGAGCTTGAAGGGGGAAAACGGGGATTTGCCTTCGGTTCCGGAATGGCGGCAATGACGGCTGTGATGATGCTCTTTAATCAAGGGGATCATATCTTACTGACTGATGACGTATATGGTGGGTCTTTTCGGGTGATGACAAAAATCCTGAACCGTTTTGGGCTAGAGGCCACCTTTATCGATACAAGTGATATGGACTCTATAGAAAAAGGAATCAAGCAGAATACAAAAGCGCTGTTCATTGAATCCCCGACGAATCCTCTATTGAAAATCACCAATCTAGAAGAAATAGCTAAAATAGCGAAGGCACACCACCTGCTAACCATTGTGGATAATACGTTCAGTACTCCATATTGGCAAAATCCGCTTACGCTCGGGGCAGATATCGTTCTCCATAGTGCAACGAAGTATCTCGGGGGCCACAGTGACGTTGTGGCTGGTCTTGCCGTCGTGAATGATGAAAAACTAGGGGAAGACCTTCACTTTGTCCAGAACTCCACAGGAGGCGTGCTGGGGCCTCAAGATTCCTGGTTGTTGATGCGCGGAATGAAGACACTCGGCATCCGAATGGAGGAACACGAAAGGAACACCTTGGCAATTGTCCGTTTCCTGACCGGGCATGAATCGATTTCAAAGGTGTATTATCCAGGCCTCGTCAATCATCCCAACCATGAAATTGCCAAAAAGCAATCCCGGGGTTTTGGTGGCATGGTCTCATTCGATGTCGGCAGTGGTGCAAAGGCAGAACGGGTGCTTCAAAAAGTGAAATACTTCACCCTTGCCGAAAGCCTTGGGGCAGTGGAGAGCCTCATTTCGGTTCCGGCCTTGATGACTCATGCCTCGATTCCAGCCGAACGACGCGCAACCTTAGGCATCACGGATGGATTAATCCGAATATCCGTAGGGCTTGAAGATGTGGAAGACCTCTTGGAAGATCTAGAACAGGCGCTAGAAGGATAGAACCATCATCCACACAGCTTCCTCCCATTATTTACACCCAACCATTTGGAATTAATATGGTAGAATGAGATATAGATTGTTTACTAGAAGAAAGAAGGGGTGAATGGGATGAAAAACCGTAAAAATCAAACGGCGTCTGCTCTACGTTCCAAAATGGCGGATTTTAAACAATTTGCGATCACCTTATTATGTGTAGGAGCGTTCTTTTATTTAGGAACGATACTGCCTACAACCGGAAAAACGGACCTTTCCACCAATGTCTATATGGGAGCGACTGTACTCTTCCTCGGTTTGTCCATCCTCTTTTTCCTTATATCCAAAAAATATAAAAAAATCTTGGACGAAAGCGATGACCAAGATTTTTTACAACAATAGCAATCAAGCCTGATCTCCTTAGTGTAACTGGGGAATCAGGCTTTTTTTATTACCTTATGTTCTGGAACAGAAAAAAATTTCTAAAAATTACAAAAAGTCTATTTACAAAACGTTGATTATTGGATATACTTACCAAATAATATTCCAAAGGAGGTCGAAGAAGATGAGAACATATCTACTTGAAAGCAACATTAAGCTGATTAGCTGGATCGCGCCAACAAACAATCATATACTATTCGACCTGTGCCATGCGGAATATTCTTAAAGCAAATGGGCTTTATTAATCATTCAGACATAATGGCCGCAGGGAGAATCCTTTTACCCTGCGGCCTTTTTATATTTTTAAAAATCCCGCAGGAGGAAGGAACTTTCTGCGGCCTTTTTATGCCTTTTTGGTAAGCCGCCCCCTTAAAGGAGGTGATATTATGACACTGAATATGCTGTTTTTTACAATCACGATCAAAATGAGGAAAATGACTGCTGAGGAATGTTTGCAAGAAGATCGAATCAGGAAATTACGTGAGCAGCACCTAGATAAAGCAATGAGGCATCGTCCTTTTTTCTAATCTAAAATGCACGTAAGAAATATTAAAATGAAAGGTGGAGATCAAGATGATTAAATGGGCCATTATAAAAGGGGAAAAGTGTTGCTACTGGCAGGAGAAGGATACCGGCTAACGAATGTAAGGCAATCTTCACAGTATCGCCATGGATTGTATGAAAAGTGTTCAAAATAGCAGCGGTCGGTAATCACCTAAACGTGGTAAATTGAAGATAGGTTCAATTATAAGGAGTGATTCAGAATGTTCTCAATCGTAATGGTACTGGTTATTACGACTGTCATTGGAACAGTAATCGCTGTAAATGTTTCTGTCGATGCCGATAAACCGCTGCACAGCATCATGGATTATGTAAAATAGAAAAAACTCGGCACTTGGCCGAGTTTTTTCTATTTTAACAGCATGGCCCCGGTCCTCCGCAGCCCCCGAATCCGAATCCACCAGGAATGAACCAGAATCCGAATAACAACAGTAAGATGACGAGGACGACGATCAAGGCGATTCCAAGACCGAATCCACCTCCGCCATAACAAGGTGCTGGGCATGGAGCACCGTAATTATATCCGTATGGTCCATAGCCGTATCCCATACAAATCCCTCCCTTCCGCTTAAATTCCCTATCATTATATGTAAGTTTGTCTATGTTTGATTGGGATTTTAAAAGGAGTTTTCTTGAATGATTTCCCTCCCATATTTTCTGTTAATCGCTTAGGTGATTTTCTGGGCATCTTTTAGAAAGGTCCATCAATCCTTGAATCCTAAAAACATGGATATTCCAGAGAATATCCGTGTATGTAGAGACTCTCTAGCAACGTAATGAACCAAGCGGAGGATTTCTTTTTGTGGTACAGACAAGAACAAGCCCACAATCGCATAGGTATGGATAAGGAAACACCCAATGAGGCGGGAGGATGAAACCAATGCCTGGAATACTTACTGCAGTCGGTTATCTCATCAAGGAATTTTACTTATTAGTTTCCTATGTGAAAAATAATGCTTTTCCCCAGCCATTATCTTCACAAGATGAGAAGAAGTATCTGAAGCTTATGAGTGAAGGGGATGGGGAAGCCCGTAATATTCTCATCGAGCATAATCTTAGGCTAGTGGCCCATATCGTCAAGAAATTCGAGAATACCGGTGAAGATACTGAAGATCTGATATCAATCGGGACCATTGGATTGATAAAGGCTATTGAAAGCTATTCCGACGGTAAAGGCACGAAGCTTGCCACTTACGCAGCACGTTGTATTGAAAATGAAATCCTGATGCATTTACGTGCAACAAAAAAAACGAAAAAGGATATTTCCCTGCATGATCCAATCGGTCAAGATAAAGAAGGAAATGAAATCAGTTTAATTGATGTATTGAAATCAGAATCAGAGGATGTCATTGACACGATTCAGCTTAATATGGAAATAGAAAAAGTGAAGAAGTATATTGGTGTTTTGGATGAGCGTGAAAAGGAAGTCATCGTTGGAAGGTTTGGACTAGATTTAAAGAAAGAGAAGACGCAAAGAGAGATTGCTAAAGAACTGGGCATATCTCGTAGCTATGTATCAAGAATTGAAAAGCGTGCCTTGATGAAGATGTTCCATGAATTTTATCGTGCGGAGAAAGAGAAGGAAAAGAAGGCCAAAGATAATGGGATGTAAAACGAAGAGAGTGCGGATTCTTGCTTCCGCACTCTCTTCGTTTTTTATTTATTGCGAATCAGGTCTGCAAAGGCATGGTAGATTTCAATGCCCTGGAACAGAAATAGACGTGATGCAGTTAACGAAAAGATTCCAATCATGATTAGGCGGAACCACATATCCATCACTCCTCGATTTTTTTTGTAAAATCAGTGAGTGAGAGAAGCTATGTAATTCGCCTGATAAAAGACAGGATTGAAAAAACGTCGGCGGAAGGCGGAGAGGAAATAAAGGAATCGGAATATCCATGATTCTTTCATTAGCAAAACGATGAGGATTAAGCTGACTTTCAAGTAAGGTATCAGTGCAAACTTCTTCTCGTTCTCGACTTTCTTCAAAAGGTGTACGTCATGGTCCTCTTCAAGGGTCAATGGAGTATGCTGCTGGTAGGAATGGAGCAATGTCCAGAGGAGAAGGGCAATGACTGAAAAGTGGATAATGAACTTCAAAAAGGACCACCAACTTTTCGATTAATACGTACATCAATCATATCATGCTTATAAAATGGAAAGCGGGAAAATAATTAGACAAAAACCTACTAAATCCCCCTTATGAATAGGAAAAAATGGATGGACCCTCTATAATGGTGTTGTTGATAATAAGGAGGGAATTATATATGGGATATTCTTTAACGTGGGATTTGGATGTCTTTTTTAAAGGGGGAAGCTCTTCAGCGGAATTTCTGCTCCTAATGGATGAAATCAAACAAGAAGTGACGGAATTGGATCAAGCTGTGTGTCTGTTGAATTCAGAGGGTAGTGAGAAGACTTTGATCAAGGCTCTTGATCTTTACAAAGTCACCAAAATGAAAATGGAACAGGCAGGGGCTTTTATCGGTTGCCTTGAGGCCCAAAATGTTCAGGATAAAAAAGCAGGTCAGTTAAGGGTCAAACTGATGAAGGTAGAAGCGTCCTTGAAAGTCACTTTAAGCAGACTGGATGAAAAACTGGTCCAGTTCAATGATGATTGGTTCGAGAATGTCCTCAAGAAAGAACCGTTGGATGAACTGGCCTATATATTGAATGAGCGTCGAGATCGTGCTAAAGAGAAACTTTCGGTCCAAGAAGAGTCGCTGATCACCCAGCTGTCCATGGACGGATTTGAAGGATGGAGCCAAATGTATGATACGCTCGTCGGTTCGATGACGGTTCCGTTTAAAGGGGAAGAGCTTTCTATCGGTCAGGCGGCAAATAAATTTTCCAGTCCGGACCAACGTGTCAGAAACGAATTATTTACAGCTTGGGAACGTGCATGGGAAGAAAAGGGTGAACTATTTGCAAGGACCTTGAATCATTTGGCGGGCTTTCGGATCAGCGTGAATGAAAAAAGGGGCTGGAACGATATTTTGAAGGAACCTCTGGAGATCTGCAGGATGAAGAAAGAGACGCTTGAAAGCATGTGGCAGGTCATAGCTGACAATAAAGAACCACTTGTGCGGTTTTTGCATAGAAAGGCTGAAATGCTCGAAGTGGGGAAACTGAGTTGGGCTGACTTGGATGCACCTATTGCTGTTACGGCCACATCGAAATTAATGGAGTATGAAGAAGGGGCAGACTTCATTATCGGACAATTCTCGAAATTCGGAAGTCAATTGGCGGATTTCACCCAAAAGGCATTCAAAGACAGCTGGATTGAAGCAGAGGATAGGCCAGGCAAGAGACCAGGCGGTTTTTGTACAGGCTTCCCACTGGATCATCAATCCCGGATATTTATGACCTATTCGGGAACGCCTTCGAATGTATCGACATTGGCCCATGAGTTGGGACATGCCTTCCATTCCCATGTGATGGGGAATATCCATCCATTAAACCGCTCATATGCCATGAACGTGGCTGAAACAGCGTCTACATTCGCTGAGATGGTCGTAGCGGATGCAGCTTTGAAAGAAGCATCCAGTGAGGAGGAGAAGCTGATTCTTCTAGAAGATAAAATTCAGCGCTCCGTGTCGTTATTAATGAATATCCATGCCCGTTTTCTATTTGAATCTAGGTTTTATGAGGAAAGAAAACAAGGATATATAAGTGCTGAGCGTTTAAATGAGCTGATGGTCGATGCTCAGAAAGAGGCATATGGGGATGCGTTAGATGAGTATCACCCGACATTCTGGGCCTCGAAGCTTCACTTTTATATCACCGATGTTCCATTTTATAATTTCCCGTACACATTCGGTTACCTATTTTCGTTAGGTATCTATGCGAAAGCTCTGAATGAACCTGCTGGATTCGAAGAGAAGTATATCGCCCTGCTTCAGGATACAGGTTCGATGAATGTGGAATCCTTGGCTAAGAAGCATTTGGGTGTCGATATAACCACACGAGGTTTTTGGCAAGAAGCGGTTTCTACCTGTATGCAGGATGTTGAGGAATTTATGCATTTGACGGATCCACTTGTTCGAAAGGCATGAAGCGGAAAATTGCAAAAAAAAGGGTGCCCGAATAGGGCGCCCGCTTCCTTCAGCAATTAAACTTTTCTCAATTTAAATGGACTGATCATAAGTAAAGATAATAGAATCATAAGAAATAAGAAAAAGACCGGGTGTAAATAAGGGATCGCCAGGTAGCTAAGTGTGGCCACGCAGCCAACGACGGTAATCGGTACGCCGGTAAAATATCCATTATTCTCACTTATATTGAAGCGTGCAAGGCGGTATGCTCCGCAACCAATATAAAAAACAGTTAAAAATGTTCCTGGCGCACCGAATTCTATTAATATTCCTTGGTATAATAGTAGAGCGGGTGCGACTCCAAAAGAAATAATATCACACATGGAATCAAGCTCTTTACCTAATTCCGATTCAATGTTAAACTTCCTCGCAACCATACCATCAAATCGATCTGCTAGGGCAGCCAGGAAAATTAAAAGCAAGCTAAGATTTAATTGGTCGTGTATCACGGCTATTATGGCAAATCCACCGAGGGATAAGTTCATTAGAGTTATAATATTGGCTGTTTGGGTTTTCAATTTTTTTATGGTTTGATCTAGGGCATGTAATAAAAACATCTTTTCCCTCCCTTCAAAAAAAGCAAAATAAAGTAAAGAATAGTAAACATAAGTATTTATTATATAATAATATTGGAATGAACGCAATTTATGCAAGTGCTTTTTGAATTTTTTAACAAGTTGGAGTGGTATAGTTGTATCAAACATTTTATCGTATTCTTATAGAACTCACGAATGGAAGAGTATCTTCAGGCCTATTAAAACAGTTCAGCCAATCACGATGGAGTAGGCCCTTGATTCCTCTATATGTGAAAAAATTCAACCTTGATCAACAAGAGTTCAACAATGACATGAATGCCTATACGAATTTGCATGATTTATTTACAAGGCAGCTAAAACAGGGGACGAGACCGGTTACGACCGACAGCTCTGCGGTGGCGTGTCCGGTCGATGGCGTTCTCGAGGACGCGGGAGAAATTCGTACTGATAAAAAAATCGTCGTTAAGGGAAAGGTATATTCTATGGAAGAAATGGTGGGGGATGCTCTGTTTCTAGAAAAATACCTAGGCGGTAAATATCTCGTGTTATACTTAAGCCCGAGCCATTATCATAGGATTCATGCGCCCATTTCCGGTTCTGTAATCAAAAGGTGGACACTTGGGAAAAAGTCATACCCTGTCAATAAATGGGGGATGAAGTATGGTAAGGAGCCCTTGGCCAAAAATTATCGTACGATTACAGAATTACAAAGTGAGGAAGGGTGCATAACCATGGTCAAGGTCGGCGCCATGTTTATCAATTCCATCGTCATAACGGATGATTCAAGGCAATTGAAAAAAGGACAGGAATTCTCTTATTTCAGTTTCGGTTCAACCGTCGTTCTGCTCTTCGAAAAGGATCGCTTTAGACTCGCCGAAAGCTTATCCGTTCCTGCTGATGTCAGGGTCGGTGAAACGATTGGACATTTGGCGGCCAAGCAAGAAGGGGTATGAAAATAAAAAGGCTAACAGGATTTGTCAGCCTATGTATCCCATATTAAAATAATGAGCGAATTCTATGTGTTAAGGACCTTCGATGGATTTCTGTTTCAATTAGACGGATGAAATCAGAGCTCAGCTTTAAATTCCTTGCTTTAAAATAGGATTCAAGCAACAAATCATCGGATAGTTTTTGCATTAGAACGCCATTTACGGCTGCCACCTCCAGTTGGAATGCGAGGAATACTTTGCATTTCTAGACATATATTATTAAGTCATCTTTGGTGTACCCCTACTGTATCAGAAATAAACTTGGAGAACAATCGTTCTGTTATCCACAACCGAAAGTGGATAACCTGTGGTTAAGTTGTTTACAAAGTAAGTGAGATGTTACATATCAGTATGGAAAATGTTAGTAAAGTTATCCACAGGTTGGTTGTAGGCAATATTTGTCGAAAACTATTGGTAATTTTTAGGGTGACTCATGGATTCAAGTTATCGATTTCTTTAGCTTGTTTGAAAAATGCCTTTTCATATTAGAAAACATACATTATGATGTTTCTTTACGATTAGCCCTTCTTTCACGAATTTTTTGAAAGTAAGCCGAAAATTCGATATGATAGAGACGGTAAATTTCAAAGAAAATACAGAGGTGTCAGTATGCTTAAATTATTTTTGCCGAGTGAACATGTTCAAAGCATTTTTGATATAGATCCTGAAAAGTTGAAAGAAAAGGGAATAAAAGGAGTGATCACTGATTTAGATAATACATTGGTGGAGTGGGATAGGCCCACCGCTACCCCTGAATTGATTATCTGGATCGATAAATTACGGGCCCACGGGATTTTAGTGACGATTGTATCGAATAATAATGAGAAACGCGTTCGTTCTTTTTCCGACCCCCTTCAGATTCCCTTTATTCATCAGGCGAGAAAACCGATGGCAAGAGCCTTCCATAAAGCACGGAAGGCAATGGGCTTGAAGTTGGAAGAGACGGTAGTAATCGGAGATCAGCTGATGACGGATGTATTGGGAGGAAATAGGGGAGGATTCCATACGATCCTCGTCGTACCGGTCGCACAAACGGATGAATTCAGAACGAAAATTAACCGCTATTTCGAAAGAAAGATCATGGCGTTTTTTAAACGAAAAGGAATGATAGAATGGGAGGAACACAATTGAACAGCCAACAAGAATTAGTATGCATCGGGTGCGGTGTGACAGTCCAGTCAGAACATCCCAAGGAATTGGGCTATGCCCCTCAATCCGCACTGGAAAAAGAAAGCATCATTTGTCAGCGTTGCTTTAAATTAAAACATTATAATGAGGTTCAAGATGTTTCTTTAACGGACGATGACTTTTTGAAAATCTTGAATAAAGTGGGAGAAACCGATTCTTTGATTGTTAAAATCGTCGATATCTTCGATTTCAATGGAAGTTGGTTGCCTGGATTGCACCGATTTGTCGGACATAATGACGTACTATTGATTGGAAACAAGGTAGACTTGCTTCCAAAATCGGTAAAGCCGAATAAACTGATTAATTGGATGAAGAAATCTTCGAAGGAATTGGGATTGAATCCAGTCGATGTCCTGCTTGTCAGTGCAGAAAAGGGAAAACATATCCTTGAAGCGGCTGATGCGATAGAAAAATATCGGAATGGTAAGGACGTATATGTCGTCGGTTGTACGAACGTCGGGAAATCAACTTTCATCAATCGCCTTATTAAAGAAGTGAGCGGTGAAGGGGATATCATCACGACTTCGCATTTCCCTGGAACGACTTTGGATATGATTGAGATCCCGTTGGATGACGGACAAGCTTTGATTGATACACCAGGAATCATCAACCACCATCAAATGGCCCACTATGTTGATACACGTGATTTCAAGGTTATCATGCCGAAGAAGGAAATCAAACCGAGGGTTTATCAGTTGAATGAAGCTCAAACGTTGTTTTTTGGCGGACTGGCTCGTTTGGATTATGTATCAGGAGGCAGACGCTCACTGACATGTTATCTTTCCAATGAATTGAACATTCACCGTACGAAATTGGAGAAAGCGGATGAATTATATAAGAATCATGCTGGAGAAATGCTGACGCCTCCACGTCCGGCTCAATTGGAAGAATTCCCGAAATTGATTCCGCATGAGTTTACTTTAAAAGAAGGTAAAATGGATATTGTGTTTTCAGGTCTTGGCTGGGTTACAGTCAATGAACCAGGAGCAAAGGTCGTTGCGCATGTACCGAAAGGCGTTAACGTAATCGTCCGTAAATCATTAATCTAATCCATAGGGGAAGGGATTCCATGAAGAAGATATTTGGTGTAATAGGGGATCCAATTGCTCATTCGATGTCTCCGGACATTCATAATGATGCTTTTGAAAAAGAAAATATACAGGCCGTTTATCATCATTTTCATGTCAAACCAGATAGTTTGCCTGATGCGATAAAAGGCATGAAAGCCCTTGGTGTATCAGGGTTTAACATAACGATTCCACATAAGACCCCAGTCATTCCCCTACTCGATGAGGTAGACGAATTGGCGCTTGCCATCGGGGCAGTAAATACAGTTTTTAACGAAAAAGGCCGCTTTATAGGGTATAATACAGACGGAATAGGATTTTATAGATCTTTATGCGATGAAATATCAGGTGACATTAAGGCTAAAAAAACGTTAGTGATCGGAGCGGGCGGTGCTGCACGTGCCATTTACTTTACCCTTGTTAAAGAAGGGGTAAAGCAAGTTGATATCGCGAACCGGACGAAGGACCGGGCAGCCCACCTTGTTTCTGATTGCCCATATGATAAAGAATCAAAGGCGCTCACGATTGACGAGGCGGAACAAAGCTTATCACAATATGATTTGATCATCCAAACAACATCTTGCGGGATGAGTCCGAAGTTGGATCAATCCCCAATGAAGTTAGACCAGCTTAAGGCCGGTGCATTTGTCAGTGACATTATCTATAATCCTTTGCAAACGCAGTTTCTACGTGAAGCCAAGGAAAAAGGTGCGGTAACGCTTAATGGACTTGGCATGTTCGTCAACCAAGCTGCGTATGCTTTCGAGATTTGGACCGGAATCAAGCCGGACACAACAAGAATGACAGATATTGTCTTGAACAAACTAGGAGGTAACACATGTTAACAGGAAAGCAGAAAAGATTTTTACGTTCAAAGGCCCATCATCTAAATCCAATTTTCCAAGTTGGAAAAGGCGGGGTCAATGACAATCTCATCAAGCAAATTGGTGAGGCGCTAGAAGTACGCGAATTGATTAAAGTGAGCATTCTGCAAAACTGTGATGAGGAACGTAATGAAGTAGGACGTGCTTTATCAAAAGGTGCAAGAGCGGAATTGGTTCAAATTATCGGTAATACAATCGTATTATATAAAGAATCAAGAGAAAACAAACAAATTAAATTACCGTAAGGGACCTACCTATCTTATGAAAAAAATTGGAATTCTTGGCGGTACATTCAATCCTCCACATATCGGACATTTAATTATTGCTAATGAAGTGCTAGATGCTCTAGAGTTAGATGAAGTCAGATTTATGCCCAATCATGTTCCTCCCCATAAGGAAAAAACGGAGGAAGTTACCGATTTGGACAGGATGGCTATGCTTGAAGATGCTATAGCCGGGCATCCCTCTTTTTATATAGAAGGTATTGAAATTGAAAGAAAAGGCACATCCTATACACATGATACAATGAAATTGCTGAAAGAGCGTGAACCTGACACAGAATTCTTTTTCATCATTGGTGCGGATATGATCGAGTATTTACCTAAATGGCATCGTATTGACGAGCTAGTCAAGCTTGTGAACTTTGTCGGGGTGAAAAGGCCGGGCTATAACGAAAAAACGGACTACCCTATTACGATGGTTCAAGTCCCACAGATGTTCATCTCCTCCTCCATGATCCGAAGGAAGTTAAGGACAGGGAAAACCGTGAAATACTTATTAGCCGATCCAGTGGTGAAGTATATAAAAGGGAATGACTTATATGAATCGTGAGGAAGCATTAGCGCTTGTCAGAAAACAAATCACCGAGCGTAGATATATTCATACTTTGGGCGTGGTCGAGTCTGCGATTGAACTTGCAGGACGATATGGTGCCGACGTCAAAAAGGCGGAACTGGCAGCCATTTTTCACGATTATGCAAAATTTCGTCCAAAAGAGGAAATGGAGCAAATCATCATCTCTGAAAAAATGGCACCGGACCTACTTGAATACAATATGGAGCTTTGGCATGCCCCGGTGGGTGCTTACCTGGTAGAAAAAGAGGCCGGGATCACCGACCGTGAAATACTTGATGCAATCGCCTATCACACGTCAGGCCGGGTGGGAATGAGCCTTTTGGATAAGGTCGTCTATCTTTCCGACTATATTGAACCAGGGCGTTCTTTCCCGGGGGTCGATGAAGTGAGGCAGACAGCCAAGGAAAACCTTGATCATGCTGTCATACAGGCTCTGCGAAATACAGTGGCCTTTTTAATGAAAAGAAATCAGGCCATTTACCCTGATACATTTAAGACATATAATGATTTAATCATGAATTTGAAGGAGAAGATGTAATGACTGAACGTGAACTTCTAACAATTACAGCAAAAGCGGCGGACGATAAAAGAGCGGAAGATATCGTTGCCTTAAATATGAAGGGAATTTCCTTGGTGGCGGATTACTTTTTGATTTGTCATGGTAATTCCGAAAAACAAGTACAAGCCATCGCACGTGAAATGAAGAGCAAAGCGGACGAAGCGGGCATCAATGTTAAGCGCCTTGAAGGTTTTGATGAAGCGAAATGGGTACTTGTTGACCTAGGTGATGTGGTTGCACACGTTTTCCATAAAGATGAAAGAAACTATTATAACCTTGAACGTCTATGGGGAGATGCACCTTTCGAAGATCTTGAGGGTGAACTGACTCAATGACGTACGAACGCTTTGCCTATGTATACGATGAATTAATGAAGGATGCTCCCTATGAAAAATGGTTGTTAATTCTGACGGCGAAGCTAGAGCAATATGGGATAGAAGGAAAGAAAGTACTGGATTTGGCCTGTGGTACCGGTGAGATTACCGTTGAACTGGCGCAGCATGGTTTTGATGTATCCGGTGTGGACTTATCTGATGAAATGCTGATGGTTGCCAATGAAAAAGCGGCGAAGCAAGGATTATCGATTCCTTTATTTCAGCAGGATATGGCAGAACTTGAAGGGCTTGGTCTATATGACTGTGTCACGATTTTTTGTGATTCGCTGAACTACCTTCGCGAGGAAGCGGATATTGTAAAAACTTTCAGCCGGGTTCATGATCATTTGAAGGAAGGCGGATTATTCATGTTCGATGTCCATTCGATTTATAAGATGGAAGAGATCTTTTACAATAATACGTTTGCCGTCAATGATGAAGAAGTCTCCTACATTTGGGACAGTTTCCCGGGGGAAGAACCATACAGTGTCGAGCATGACCTTAGCTTTTTTGTCAGGGACGATCAAAGCGGTTTATATGACCGTTTCGATGAATTACATTACCAGCGGACCTATCCGATTCAACAATACAAACAATGGTTGCAGCAAGCAGGATTCGAAACCCTCGAAATACTGGCGGACCTAGAAGAAAAACCGCCCGTTAACGAAACTGAACGAATCCTTTTTGTAGCCAGGAAATAATATGGGAAATAATAAGGGTCAGACCCCCTTTCGCACGGCGATGCACGAAAGGGGGTCTGACCCTTATTTTATTTTTTATTGGGAAGGAGTTTTGATTTTGGTTCTCGAATAGTTAGTAAGGATGGCCAAATTGTTTTTCGACTTCTTCAAGATCTTCTGCGAATTTTTCATGTGTTGCATGAAAAAGGTGATGAAACATCTCTCCGGTTTCTGCTTCTAAAACTTTGATTCCCTCACCTGTTATCCCGCCTTTTACACACACCTTTTCCTGTAAGGTCGGTAAGGTGTAAATGCCTTTACCCAGCAGTTCCCCCAATCCTATCAACATGTTCTCCGTTAAAATCGTTGCCGTTTTTTTATCGATTTTCGTCGTGTCTACCGCCCCTTCAATAAATGCCTGTGCTAAATAGCTAAAGAATGCAGGGCCACAGCTGACTATGTCAGAAGCGACACGGGTGATGTCATTATCGATGATGGTTGGCTCTGAGATGGATGAGGCAAGCTTCTGTAGCGACTCCTGCATCTCCTTGCTGCACGTTTCACTGAAGCTCAGTAACGATACCCCTGAACCGACCCGGTTCGTTATGCTGGGAATAAAGCGTGCGCATGGCCCCTTAACTTCTGCTTCAAGCTGAGAGACAGAGAGAGGGCTTGTGATGGATATGAGTAATTGTTCCTTTTTTATATGATGTTTGATGCCCTGCAATAGGCTATGGATTTGTAAAGGTTTTACGCAGAGAAAGATAAAATCAGCTTGATGGACGACTTCAACTGCACTTGCCGCCAATTGGATGCCAGGATGCTTTTCCTTCAATACTGAGGCTTTGGAAAGCGTTCGATTGGTAATGATTAAATCCTTTGGCTTCAATACCTCCGCTTCAAGCCACGATTCTATTAAAATCGTCCCCATATTTCCGGTACCGATCACACCGATTTTCTTCATGACTACAACTCCCTTCAAAGAAGCACAACTTCTCAATAAACACTATGGCTGTTTACCCTGTCCTATGACAATGGAATGATGAAATGATACGGAAGGAGCTCAATTAATTATGGAGACAATCCTCAAAAAGAAACTAACAGTGGTAGCCGTTGCCATCATTATTGTGGTAATAGGTTTTTATCTTTTTTTTCAACCAGAAGACGAAACGGCTGGCACAGAAGATATCTTTGCCGCTTCCGCAAACGAAGAGATGGAAGAAGTAACGAAGCCAGAAGCCGAATCGGAACCCAGAATTATGAAAGTCGATGTGAAGGGGGCCGTCCGGGCTCCTGGTGTATTTACGGCACAAGCTGGCGATAGGGTAATTGACTTGATTACCGAAGCAGGCAGTTTCACGGATAAGGCGGATAAGGATAAAGTAAACCTGGCACAGCTTGTGGAGGACCAAATGGTCATTTACGTACCGAAGATAGGCGAAGAAGATGTAGAGGGTCCTGCGAATGTTGCTGCCGCTCCAACTAGTTCCATAGCTTCTGAAGGGGCAGCTGGTGGTACAGGAGGTCAAGTGAACTTGAATGCAGCCACACAAGCGGACTTAGAAACGCTTTCTGGAATCGGTCCGTCAAAAGCCACAGCCATCCTTGAATATAGGGAGACAATCGGGAAATTCAAGCAGGTAGAGGATTTGAAGAACGTTTCTGGTATCGGGGATAAAACGTTTGAAAAGTTAAAGGATTCGATTACGGTTCAATAAATAATGAGAATGGGTACACAAAAGGACGGGAAGAAGGTAAAATTGAAGAAAGAAATTTACTGAGTCAAAGGGGACGACAACACATGAATCGGATTAGCTGGGATCAATATTTCATGGCTCAAAGCCATTTGTTAGCGTTAAGAAGCACGTGTACTCGTCTAACTGTGGGGGCAACGATTGTGCGGGATAACCGGATTATTGCGGGTGGGTACAACGGCTCGATTGCGGGGGGCACCCATTGTATCGATGATGGCTGTTATGTCATCGATAATCATTGTGTCAGAACGATTCATGCTGAAATGAACGCGCTTTTACAATGTGCCAAATTTGGCGTGCCGACAGCGGGAGCAGAAATTTATGTGACGCATTTTCCGTGTTTACAATGCTGTAAATCGCTGATACAGGCCGGGATCAAGGCTGTTTACTATGCAGAGGATTACAAAAACCATCCTTATGCTATTGAATTGTTCGAACAGGCCGGAGTTAAGATGGAAAAGGTTGAAGCAAAAGGGGCCATCGACGTGAATGGCAAAGAGAAGCAGGATTTTGTTTTATCTTTGTTGAGTCAACTAGAACAAACCGGTCTCGGAAAAGAGGTAGTTTTGGACCTGGAAAAGCAGGCCAAGCGGTTATTTGATTAATAAATGAAAAGGAGGGTGGGCATGACCAGACACCTTCTTTTCTTAGCGGTTTCTGCCACATTGGGCATTACGGCCCATTCGAATTTAAGTATGAAGCTTTTAATCTGCATTTTGTTTTTCTTATGTTTTCTTTTTTACTGGAGCGGTGGAAAGTGGAAGGTCCTCATCCTTCATATTGTCATCATGGGGATCTTTATAAGCTCCGCTTCCATAACCGAAATTCGAAACAAGTCCATATATGATGGATCGGAAAGTCACTTCCTCGTAACATTTACTTCCCAGCCAAAACTCGATGGGAATTTGCTAAAAGGGTTCGTCACAAGTGAACAAGGCGAACAACTCCTCTTACGATATACAATCGCTTCCGAACAAGAAAAGGAAGGTTTAAATCAGCACTTGCGCACGGGAATATCCTGTCCGATACAGGGAAGTTTGCAGGTCCCTGAGCCACACCGTAATGAAAACAGCTTCGATTACCAGCAGTATCTTTCCCGTCAGAACACCCACTGGATAGTAAAAGCCGATTCGATCTCTTTTTCAAAATGTAAAATGTCAAAGGCTTCTCTTGTCGTCTCGATTCGCAATTTTCGGATGAAAGGGATTTCCTACATCAAAAAACACTTTCCTAAAGAATCGAGTGGCTTTGTCACAGCCCTGATTTTTGGAGATCAGAGTGAAATCAATGAAGAGTACCTTACCAATTACCAGCGGCTTGGTTTGGTGCATCTCTTGGCAATTTCGGGGCTTCATGTAAGCCTGTTAACGGGCATGTTATTTTATTTGGGAATTCGTATCGGCATCACCCGCGAAAGAATGGTCGTCCTCATCCTGGTCTTTTTGCCGATGTATACACTATTATCCGGCGGAAGTCCTTCTGTCATGCGTTCCTGTTTGATGGCCATGTTGTTCTTTATCCTGATGCTCTTTAAAAAAAGGCTGTCAGCGAGTGTCACAATTGGCGTCATTTATCTGATTTTGTTATTTCTTCAGCCAAACATGCTTTATAACATTGGCTTTCAGCTGTCCTTCGCTGTCACATTTTCCATCATCATGTCCTCGGGCATCTTCTTGCACTATCCCCAAAAGATCATGCAGCTCCTCATCATTAGCACAAGCTGTCAATTGGCGGCCCTCCCGATATTGCTTTTCCACTTTTACGAAGTTTCCCTCTTGGGTGTCTTGTTGAATGTCTTGTATGTACCTCTTTATTCCGTGATATTGCTTCCATTTTCATTAATAACGGTCGTTTTGAATTTTTTAGTGCCAGCTCTCGGCCACCCGCTCATAACACTCCTTAATGTGACCTTCACGCTCTGCAATCGTGCCGCCGACTTGGCTTCTGATTTTCCCCTGGCCTCGGTCTCGTTTGGTAAACCAGGCTTTATCATGCTATTGTTCCTACTTGTATCGATTTTGGGCTTGTTTGTGAATTGGGAGACTTCTTTTCGCGCAAGTAAAACTTGGTGGGGGATGTTCATTTTACTTTTACTTCTTCAATTCAATATTCAAAAGCTATCTCCCTTCGGTGAAGTGCAGATCATGGATATTGGCCAGGGTGACTCGATTTTGATTACCCTGCCGTTTAACGCCGGGAATTATCTAATTGATACAGGGGGGCAAATCACATTTCCACTGGAGGAATGGAAGAAGAAGCGAAAGACCTATAATACAGCAGAAGATACCATAATCCCGCTATTGAAAAGTAAAGGAATCCATCATTTGGACAAGCTGATTTTAACGCATGCGGATGCCGATCATATGGGAAGTGCAAAAAAGTTGATCGAGAATTTCAAGGTGGAGGAAGTAATTATTGGTAGCTGGGGCGAAGAGCAATATCGGGATAAAGACTTTGTCCCTGTAGCCCGAGACAAGGGCATAAGAATCAAGTTGGTGAAAAGAGGCGACTCTTGGAGCGTTGGGGATGCTAAATTTTATGTGTTGAATCCCCACAAGAAAGAAGAAAATACGAATGAGGCCTCCGTTGTTTTGTATGCCGAGATTGGTGGGCTTTCCTGGGTTTTCACGGGTGATATGGGTGAACCGGGGGAAATGGAGCTCATCGATGCATTTCCACAACTACGGGCAGATATTTTGAAGGTGGGCCACCATGGAAGTAAAACATCTTCTTCGATCCCCTTCCTAGAGCAATTACACCCTAAAGCTGCCATCATTTCCGTAGGAAAGGAGAATAGATATGGCCATCCACACGGCCAGGTGTTGGAGTCGATGAAAGCAAATAAAATCATGGTGTTCAGGACGGACGAAGATGGAGCCGTCATTTACAAATATACTAAAAAGGGAGGAACCTTTCGGAAGATTCTTCCATAGTATGTAGAAATCCAAAAGAAAGAGACTGCATCAGCAGCCTCCTTCAGGGAAAAATAAGTGCATGAAAATTAGGATCCTACTGCTTTAACGACGACAGCAATGGTGAACATGGCAGCGAAAAATACAAATGAAGCGATGAATCCGATTGCGGAATCAGCCACGTCATCAGTCTTCGATTGGACATTCTTTTCGAATTCGTTCATTGTTTACCCCTCCTATTTCTGCTAATAGTATAAAACATTACCAAAAAAAAATCCACAGGTCACATTCTTCATTTCCTTTACTGACAAGAGTTGTCACAAATAGTTTGCTTAATTGAGGTCAAAATAAAAGTACAAACAAAGCAAGCACGTAATTGTTCTACATGAATGGTTATCGTTTTCAAGGAAGTTTTCCTAGGGCCTTTCTTGAGAGCGTTCATATAGATCCGGAACTAGACCTTAGGGGCTAGTTCCCTTTATAGCTTGTCAAATGGTTCCCCCCACTATACCATTAGAGAAGAATACATAAAAAAGAGGCGGATTCTATTGGTATTAGACGTTTGGAAGAATATAAAAAAAGGGCAATTCGCTCCCGTATATTTGGTATATGGAACAGAAGCCTATTTAATTAATGAAACGAAGCAACTCTTGATAGAGCATGTCCTTCATGAAGATGAAATGGATTTTAACTTTTCTCAATTTGATTTAGAGGAGACGCCAGTCGAAACGGCTCTTGAAGACGTAGAGACCCTCCCTTTCATTGGGGAAAGGCGTCTTGTTTTCATGCAGAACCCATTTTTCCTGACAGCGGAAAAATCAAAGTCCAAGGTGGAACATAATGTGAAAAGATTAGAAGCCTACCTCTCGGACCCTGTTCCTTATTCCATTGTGGTCTTGACGGCCCCTTACGAGAAGCTGGACGAGCGGAAAAAAATCACCAAGGAACTGAAGCGTAAGGCCGTCCTCATTGAGGCGAAGAAGCTGGGCGACCGTGAGCTTAAGGTATGGGTCAAAGAACGGGTCGCAGAATATCAGGTGCAGATCGATGATCAAGCCACGGAACTCCTATTGGAGCTTGCGGGTACAAACTTGATGATGCTGACGAACGAACTGGATAAAATGGCATTGTATGTAGAAGATGAGAAGCGGATAACGACGGAAGTTGTCGAAAAGTTAGTGGCTAAATCGCTTGAACAGAATATCTTTACCCTGGTTGATTCGGTCTTGCAACGAAAAATGGAAAGTGCCATGACCATTCTCCATGATTTACTTCGGCAAAATGAAGAGCCCATTAAGATTTTGAGTGTGATGGCTGGACAAGTGAGGCTCATGTATCAAGTGAAGGAACTATCTCGACAAGGGTATAGTCAGCAAAAAATCGCGGGACAATTGAGGGTGCATCCATACAGGGTGAAACTGGCCCTTGAAAAGACAGGGAAATTTCAAGAGAAAGAGCTGCTTAGCATTATAGATGACTTGGCTGAGGCGGATTATCGGATGAAAACTGGTCAGGCTGATAAAGCAATCACTTTAGAATTACTACTACTGAAATTCAGATGAAGGCTTAAAGGGGAGGGGATGGAATGATTCTTTCCCCTTTTTGGGCATAAAAAAAACGACCCGGAAGGTCGTTTCGTTTTCATTAAGCGTTAAGAGCGTTAAGTCTTTTCGCTAAACGAGATTTTTTACGGGCTGCCGCATTTTTATGGATTAATCCTTTAGATGCAGCTTTGTCTAATTTTACAGCAGCTGTTAAAAGAGCTTCTTTAGCAGCTTCAACGTTTTCTCCAGCTAAAGCAACTTCAGCGTTTTTCACTGTAGTACGCATAGTAGATCGAACTGTAATGTTATGAACGCGTTTTGTGTCGTTAGTTTTCACACGTTTAATAGCAGATTTAATGTTTGGCATTCCGTTCACCTCCTACAAAGAAATCGAGATTATATGAACTCGACTTTTCAAATCCATATCAAATAGCACAAATGATATTCTATCAGACTGCTTAAGATTATGCAATACTCCAGATTGAGAATCGAAAAGTAATTATAATTTCTGAAATTAATTCATCTCGTCATAATGTATTGTACCAAAAAAATGAATAATACAAAAGCTAAAATGAAAGAATGTTTAAGAGAGATGATTAAAATACTAGATTTGACTCATATAAACAGCAGGAGGCGCTATGGTGAAACATTTGGACCTAAGTAATTATAGTATTCGGACAGATCTGGCAATTGAAGCGAAAGAAATTGCCCTTGAAATGAAAGGTGTCGTCGAAGAGAAGGATGTCTCCCATATTGAAGGTGTGATCATTAAAGAAAAAGAAGTGGATGATTTGAAGATTTCCCTAGTTGAGGTCACGGCGGAAGGGGAAAAGGAGATTGGCAAGAAAGAGGGGAGTTACCTAACGATAGAGGTCCAAGGGATCCGCCAACAGGATACGGATACGCAGCAACGGGTGGAAAAGGTATTCGCCAACGAGTTAGCGTATTTTTTGAAAAGGAACAAGCTCACAAAGGAAAGCGGTTGCTTAGTCGTTGGTCTGGGTAACTGGAATGTCACCCCTGATGCACTCGGACCGGCTGTCATCGAAAACTTGGTCGTTACGAGACATTTATTCGAGTTGCAGCCGGAGTCGGTAAAGGAAGGATATCGTCCGGTCAGCGCAATTTCTCCCGGGGTGATGGGAATCACGGGGATCGAGACGAGTGACATCATCAAAGGCGTCATTGAAAAAAGCAAGCCGGATTTCCTTATCATTGTAGATGCCTTGGCGGCTCGTTCCATTGACCGGGTGAATTCAACCATTCAAATAACGGATACGGGCATCCATCCCGGTTCAGGGGTAGGGAACAAACGCAAAGAATTGAGCCAGGAAACATTAGGCGTCCCTGTTATCGCCATTGGGATCCCTACTGTCGTCGATGCCGTATCGATCACGAGCGACACAATCGATTATATCCTGAAGCATTTTGGCAAGGAACTGAAAGAAGGCGGTCGGCCTTCACGCGCCTTGGCCCCCGCTGGATTCAGCTTCGGAAAAAGGAAAAAGCTAAAAGATGAGGATATGCCAGGAGAGAAGGAACGAGAAACTTTCTTGGGAATGGTCGGTGTGCTTCCGGATGAAGAGAAGCGTAAATTGATTTATGAAGTGCTCTCGCCACTAGGTCATAATTTAATGGTTACACCAAAGGAAGTCGATGTATTCATTGAAGATATGGCCAATCTGATAGCCAACGGTTTGAATGCGGCGTTACATGAATCAATCAATCAAGGTAATGCGGGCTTCTACACCCGCTAAACGGTATTAGTGCCCAAAAATGGTGTTCTACCCTCTCTAGCAAAGTCATAAGTATTAGTAGACAAGCTATAGAGAGGGTGGACGGATGAAAAGGAGAAAATCTCCAGGTATTATTACAGCTATTCACGGATCAACAATTGTAAAAACGTTTCTAGGTATCCTAGCCTTGCTTCTTTTTGTTTTTTCCGTCAGCGGGGTCATGACTTCATTACGGCCGGAATATCGCATTACCTCGAATTCCGTACATACTGTCGCTAACCAATTTTCAGGTAAAATGCTATTTTCGATGCTGGCCAATGAAAACCATTACTTCTTCAGTGCCTTGCCTGAAGGAAAAGAACAATCGATTGTCATGGAGCAGTTAGTAAAGCTTTCGACCAACATCTCAATGGAGGATCCCCGTAGTTTGCTAGGTCGGGAATTACCAGGGTTCTCGATTTTTGATAACGAGATCCTTGTCGCAGGTGAAGGAACGAACTATACGAATATGCCGTATGAATCTCCACCACCTTTAGAGGTGATGAATGATGAAAGAGATGCATCTCTGCAAAATCTGGATGAAATAGAAGAACCTGATAAGAAGACAACGCCCAATCAACCCAAGCAAACGACCAATGGCCGCAAGGTGGTAGAAATATATCATAGCCATAATCGGGAGTCGTACCTGCCTTATCTAAAGGGTGTCACCGACCCAGATCTTGCGTATCATTCTGAAATCAATATTACAAAACTCGGAACACGGATGACCGCCGATCTCGCGGATAAAGGTATAGGAGCCTCTCTAAATAAAACGGATGTGATGGGGAACTTGAATAGCAAGGGCTTGAATTTTGCAAAAGCGTACCAGGAATCACGTAAAACCGTTCAGACGGCAATGGCGAATAATAAGGATATAGAATATCTCATCGATATCCATCGTGATTCCAAAAGGAAAAAACATACGACGATCACCATTAATGGCAAACAATACGCCAAGATAGCTTTTGTTGTGGGAGGGGACAACCCGAATTATGAAAAAAATGCGGCACTTGCCAATAAAATGCATAAAGCGTTAGAAAAAAAATACCCTGGTATCTCGCGTGGGGTCATGAAACAGGGCGGGGCAAGAAATAATGGAGTTTACAATCAGGATTTGACGGGTAATGCAATGCTTTTGGAAATTGGAGGCGTCGATAATACATTCGAGGAAATGTATTTAACGGTCGACGCATTCACTGATGTGTTCAGCGAATTGTATTGGGATGCTAAGGCTGTGGATGGCATCAAGGGAGAATCGGAAGCAAAGTAATTTGGAAGGAGCCTCTATCATGGTTCGATTTTGGTTGAAATGCACGGGCGTTTTACTTATTTTGTTTTTAGGTGTACTTATCGGGATGCAGCAGGCAAACGACGGCATGAAAAAAATGAAAGGGTATGAAGACCCCGCTTTAAATAGTGCTTTCACCATTAACCAATCGGAGCAGGGAGAAATGGAAGCGGATATCCTTGGGCAAAAAGTGACGAGTCATGATATAGAGACGAAAAAAGAAAAGCTGGAGGAAATGAAAGCTTATAATTTTTTCTCCTCCCTTGGCAAGAGTCTGGGTGAAACCGTATCAGCAGCTTTTAACGCACTCTTTAATATGATTTAGTAGTAGGATAAGCCGGTAGAAAGTTCTAGAAAAAGGCTCCATTCAAATTGAATGCAGCCTTTTTTGCTATCTCCTTCTACATAATGGACTGTCCTTGTAACTATTCTGTTGAATCTTGCATTTTCTATTGATATAATGAAAAATAGTGTATTGTGTCGACTATTGGGAGTGAACGTTATGAATAGAGAAGAGAAATTAAAAAGACAATCAAAGATTCGTAACTTTTCCATCATCGCTCATATTGATCATGGTAAATCAACATTGGCGGATCGTATCATAGAAAAGACGAACGCCATGACTCAACGTGAAATGAAGAGTCAATTGTTAGATTCTATGGACTTAGAGCGTGAGCGTGGAATTACGATTAAATTGAATGCGATTCAATTGAAATATAAGGCGAAAGATGGCGAAGAATATATCTTCCATCTTATCGATACACCGGGGCACGTAGATTTCACTTACGAGGTTTCACGAAGCCTTGCTGCGTGTGAAGGTGCAGTCCTTGTCGTGGATGCTGCTCAAGGCATCGAGGCCCAGACGCTTGCCAATGTTTATTTAGCATTGGACAATAACCTGGAAATTTTACCTGTCATCAATAAGATTGACTTGCCAAGTGCCGACCCTGAGCGGGTCCGTGGTGAAATCGAGGATGTAATCGGTCTTGATGCATCTGATGCCGTTTTATGCTCAGCTAAAGCTGGAATTGGAATTGAGGATATTTTAGAACAGGTCGTAGAATTGGTTCCTGCACCTCAGGGTGATCCGGACGGACCGTTTAAAGCACTTATTTTTGACTCCGTATTTGATGCTTATCGCGGTGTAGTAGCTTACATCCGGGTTGTTGAGGGTTCTATAAAAGTGGGCGATAAAATCAAAATGATGTCCACTGGTAAGGAATTTGATGTGACCGAATTGGGCGTCTTCAATCCGAAAGTCCAAATGCTTGATGAACTGACAGTGGGGGATGTAGGTTTCCTGACCGCAGCCATTAAGAATGTCAGTGATACGACTGTAGGGGATACGATTACGAGTGCCAATAATCCCGCGACAGAAGCCTTGCCTGGTTACCGGAAGATGAATCCGATGGTTTATTGCGGTTTATACCCGATTGATGCATCTAAATTCAATGATTTACGTGATGCTTTAGAAAAACTGGAGTTGAATGATTCAGCATTGCAATTTGAGGCAGAGTCTTCTCAAGCGCTAGGATTTGGTTTCCGTTGTGGCTTCCTTGGCCTTCTTCATATGGAAATCATTCAAGAACGTATCGAGCGTGAATTCAAAATTGATTTAATCACGACAGCACCAAGTGTTATATATGACGTTATCCTTACAGATGGAACGTCCATGAAGGTGGATAATCCATCCAATATGCCGGATCCACAAAAAATCGAAAACGTCGAAGAACCTTATGTTAAGGCGACCATGATGGCACCAACTGAATTTACGGGAACCATCATGGAAATCTGCCAAAACAAACGTGGGAATTTCATCGATATGGAATACGTGGATGAAACGCGCGTAAGTATCCATTATGAGATTCCGTTGTCAGAAATCGTCTATGATTTCTTTGATCAATTGAAATCCAATACAAGAGGGTATGCTTCATTCGATTATGAGTTAATCGGATATAAGCCATCCAAACTTGTCAAAATGGATATCTTGTTGAATGGCGAAACGGTCGATGCATTAAGTTTCATCGTCCATAAGGACTTTGCTTATGAACGTGGAAAAATCATCGTTGAAAAATTGAAGAAATTGATTCCAAGACAGCAATTCGAAGTGCCGATCCAAGCGGCTATCGGACAAAAAATCGTGGCCCGTTCATCCATTAGTGCCATGCGTAAAAACGTATTGGCTAAATGTTACGGTGGCGATATTTCCCGTAAACGTAAATTGCTTGAAAAACAAAAACAAGGTAAAAAGCGGATGAAACAAGTGGGTTCCGTTGAAGTGCCACAAGAAGCCTTCATGGCTGTCCTGAAAATGGATGATACGACTCCAAAAAAATAAATGATAGTAGAAAAAAGAGGGTAGACAGGATCTAGCCTCTTTTTCTATCGGTCCATTCGATTAAATAAAGGTTGTGAACTTAATGATTAAAAGTGCTTACCTGCATATCCCGTTTTGTGAACATATTTGCCACTATTGTGATTTTAATAAAGTTTTCTTACAAGGGCAGCCCGTTGATGAATATTTACGGATGATGAAAAGGGAAATGGAAATGCAACTTGCTAAATATCCGACAACGGAACTGGATACGGTCTTTGTTGGTGGGGGAACACCTACCTCACTTGATGAAAAGCAGCTATCCTTTCTTTGTGAGGCCATCAATGAGACCCTCCCTTTCGATGCCAAACAGGCTGAGTATACGTTTGAAGCCAATCCCGGGGACCTTTCGAGAGAAAAGCTTGAAATCCTCTTTCAAGCAGGCGTGAATAGGCTAAGTTTTGGGGTACAAAGCTTTAATGACGAATTATTGAAGCGCATCGGCCGAACACATCGGGCATCCGAGGTGTATGAAACCATTCAGTTGGCTCAGGATGTGGGCTTCACCAATATTACGATTGACTTGATTTATGGATTACCGGGGCAAACTATGGAAGATTTCGAGGATACACTCGCAAAAGCCCTTGCCCTGCAACTTCCTCACTATTCCAGTTATTCCTTGATCGTCGAACCAAAGACGGTCTTTTACAACCAAATGCGTAAAGGTACATTGAATCTCCCTCCACAGGAACTAGAGGCTTCCATGTATGAGCGGCTGATGGAAGAGATGGAGAGGCATGGAATGCATCAATATGAAATCAGTAATTTTGCTCGGCCTGGTTTTGAAAGTAAGCATAACCTGACATACTGGGACAATAAAGAGTATTATGGCATCGGTGCTGGAGCTCATGGATATACGGGTGGCAAAAGAGTGGCCAATCATGGTCCGGTAAAAAAATACATCACTCCTTTGCTAAAAGGTGAATTGCCTGTTTTAGATGAACATCCTGTGCCGCTCTATGAAAAAATGGAAGAAGAGATGTTTTTGGGGCTCCGGAAAACAAAAGGCGTCTCCCTAGAAACATTCAAAAGTAAATTTTCTGTAGAAATGAAGGAGATTTTCGGGGAATCGCTCGAAGAACAAATGAAAAAGGGGTTACTCACGATTGAGGACGGGTTCGTAAGCCTGACTGAGCGTGGCAAATTGCTTGGTAATGAAGTGTTTCAATCGTTTTTGGGAGTGGTTGATACGGATTGATGGAAATCTCTTGTCCTATAAACGGTAATTTAGCGGTTTTCATTATTGACATCATCAGCTTCATTTGATAATTTATTAGTATATTAGCACTCAGGAAGTTAGAGTGCTAACAGAGGTGATCATACATGCTAACTGATCGTCAATTATTGATTCTGCAAGTGATAATCGAGGATTTTATCCATTCAGCCCAGCCTGTCGGGTCGCGAAGCTTGTCGAAGAAAGATGAAATTACGTTCAGCTCGGCCACTATTCGCAATGAAATGTCTGATCTTGAAGAATTGGGTTTTTTAGAAAAAACTCATACATCTTCAGGAAGGGTTCCTTCTGAAAAAGGGTATAGATATTATGTGGATCATTTACTTTCTCCTCAAGCTCCAAAAAAGAATGAAATGAAATTGTTGAAATCCGTGTTCGTGGAGCGCATTTATGAACTGGAAAAGATTGTCCAAAAATCAGCTAAGATACTCTCTGAATTGACGAATTACACGGCAATCGTTCTTGGCCCCAAAGTCAATGAACATAAGCTGAAAAAGATTCAAATCATTCCATTGAGTCCTGAAACGGCAATTGCGATCATCATCACTGACACAGGCCATGTTGAAAATCGAATGATTTCCCTGCCTCCTTCTTTCGATATCAATGAAATCGAGAAGGTAGTCAATATTTTAAATGCCCGGTTAGTGGATGTACCGCTTGTCGAGCTGAAGGATAAGATCTATAAGGAAGTGGCGGTCTTATTGAGCCATCACATCCATAATTATGGATCGGTCGTTTCTGTTCTTGCGGACACCCTCACGGATACGAAACCGGAAAAAATATTTTTCGGTGGTAAAACGAATATCTTGAGGCAGCCTGAGTTCCATGACATTGCAAAAGTCAGCACACTTTTATCCATGATCGAACAGGAACAAGGATTTTATGATCTCATTACGAAAAACCCATCTGGCATTCATGTCAAGATTGGCCGGGAAAATCAAAATACCGTCCTTGAAGATTGTAGTTTGATTACCGCGACGTATTCAATCGGGCAGGAACAAGTGGGCACCTTGGCAATATTGGGTCCAACTCGAATGGAATATTCGAGAGTAATCAGTCTCCTTTCTTTTTTCTCGAAGGATTTAACGACGTTGATGACAAAGCTGTATCAAAAATAGGAGCAAAGGTAATAGTAAGGTGGCGGTAAAAGGGTTACCACCGCCCAACCTATTACTTAAGCATAAATTTGTATAATCCTTTAGGGGAGGTGAGATTGTGGAAAATAAAAACAATGAACAGACATTAAATAATGAAACAATCGAGGAAAGCACGGAAGAAGCGGTTTTTGCTGAAGAAGTGAATTCATCGGAAGAAACTCAGGAGGAAACTCCGGTAGAAAAAGATGAGCTACAGTTGGCTCAAGAAAAGATTCAGGAACTAGAAGCTAAAATCGAAGAAATGGATAACCGTTACCTTCGTTTGCAAGCTGATTTCGATAATTCTAGACGCCGTGCAAAGCTTGATATGGAAGCGGCTCAAAAATATAGAGTGCAAGATATTGCCGGGAATTTGGTCGAGGCTCTTGATAACTTTGAAAGAGCGACTAAAATCGAAGCGGATAATGAGCAAACAAAGTCCCTTCTTCAAGGCATGGAAATGGTCTATAAAGGCATTATTGGTGCATTGGCGAAAGAAGGCATCGAACCGATCAATTCTGTCGGTGAAGAATTCGATCCTCGTTTGCATCAAGCCGTCATGCAAGTTCAAGATGAGAACTTCGGTTCGAACATCGTTGTGGAAGAATTCCAAAAAGGATATCTTCTTAAGGACCGAGTGATTCGCCCGGCCATGGTAAAGGTAAACGAATAAAGAAATCATTACATATAAATATTGGGAGGTAGTGTAACAATGAGCAAAATTATTGGTATTGACTTAGGTACTACAAACTCTTGCGTATCTGTACTTGAAGGCGGGGAACCAAAAGTTATCCCGAATCCAGAAGGAAACCGTACAACACCTTCTGTTGTGGCATTTAAAAATGGGGAACGTCAAGTAGGGGAAGTGGCAAAACGCCAAGCAATTACGAACCCGAACACAATCATTTCCATTAAACGTCATATGGGTACTAACCATAAGGAAGTAATTGATGGAAAAGAATATTCACCGCAGGAAGTATCTGCAATCATCCTTCAATACTTGAAATCTTATGCTGAAGAATATCTTGGAGAAAAAGTAACAAAAGCGGTTATCACCGTGCCTGCTTACTTTAATGACGCTGAACGTCAAGCAACTAAAGACGCTGGTCAAATTGCTGGTCTTGAAGTGGAACGTATTATCAATGAACCTACAGCTGCAGCACTTGCTTATGGATTGGATAAAACAGAAGAAGACCAAACAATCCTTGTATTCGACCTTGGTGGCGGTACATTTGACGTATCCATCATGGAACTTGGAGACGGAGTATTCGAAGTACGTTCAACAGCTGGTGACAACCGCCTAGGTGGAGACGACTTCGACCAAGTAATCATTGATTATTTAGTAGAAGCATTCAAAAAAGAGAATGGCATCGATCTTTCTAAAGACAAAATGGCTGTTCAACGTTTGAAAGATGCAGCTGAAAAGGCGAAAAAAGACCTTTCAGGTGTAACTTCTACTCAAATTTCATTACCATTCATCACAGCTGGAGATGCTGGCCCACTTCACTTGGACGTAACGATGACTAGAGCTAAATTTGATGAGCTTTCATCAAGTCTTGTTGAACGTACGATGGGACCTACTCGTCAAGCATTGAAAGATGCTGGACTTTCAGCTTCAGAAATCGATAAAGTCATCCTTGTTGGTGGATCTACTCGTATTCCTGCAGTAGTGGAAGCAATCAAAAAGGAAATCGGTCAAGAACCTAGCAAAGGCGTTAACCCTGATGAAGTAGTAGCAATGGGTGCTGCTATTCAAGGTGGCGTGTTAACTGGAGACGTTAAAGACGTGGTTCTTTTAGACGTAACTCCACTTTCACTTGGAATTGAAACAATGGGCGGTGTATTCACTAAGTTAATCGACCGTAATACAACGATTCCGACAAGTAAATCTCAAGTGTTCTCAACAGCAGCAGATAACCAAACAGCTGTGGATATCCATGTTCTTCAAGGTGAACGTCCAATGTCAGCGGATAATAAAACGCTTGGCCGTTTCCAATTAAGCGATATTCCACCTGCACCACGAGGAATTCCTCAAGTAGAAGTAACATTCGATATTGATAAAAATGGTATTGTTAATGTTCGTGCAAAAGATCTTGGTACAAACAAAGAGCAAGCCATCACAATCAAATCATCTTCAGGTCTTTCTGATGAAGAAATCGAGCGTATGGTACGCGAAGCAGAAGAAAATGCCGATGCTGATAAACAACGTAAAGAAGAAGTGGAACTTCGTAATGAAGCTGACCAACTTGTCTTCCAAACGGAAAAAACGCTTAAAGATCTAGAAGGTAAAGTAGATGAAGCGGAAGTAACAAAAGCGAACGAAGCGAAGGATGAACTGAAAGCTGCAATCGAGAAAGATGAGCTTGAAGAAATCCGTACGAAAAAAGATGCTCTAAACGAAATCGTTCAAGCTTTAACTATGAAGCTTTACGAAGAAGCGGCTAAAGCACAGCAAGCTGCCCAAGAGGGTGCTGGTGAAGCTGGAGCTGGAGCTCAAGACGATAACGTCGTTGATGCAGAATTTACAGAAGTGAACGAAGACGAAAAAAATAAAAAGTAACCCTTTTGGGATGCTGAAATAGTGGGTAGTGAAATGCTGCCTGAAGTAGAAAAGTCAAAGTCAGGTTATCTTGGCTTTGGCTTTTTTTACAATGGATGGAGCTAAATATAGGAATGATAGGGCTATAAAGAGATGAAATGACAGTTTGAGGGGACATTCCCACTTCTTTTATGGAAGGGTGTTCAAACTGTTTGTGCTTTTCTAGTTGATTATTATCTTCCTACAGTGATAATATAATCTTTATGTGAATCGAATCGGGAGTGGATTTAGATATGAGTAAACGCGATTATTATGAGGTGTTAGGCCTTTCGAAGAGTGCTTCGAAGGATGAAATCAAGAAAGCGTATCGAAAGCTCTCCAAACAATATCACCCTGATATTAATAAAGCAGACGATGCTGCGGATAAATTCAAGGAAATTAAGGAAGCTTACGAAGTATTAAGCGATGAACAGAAAAAAGCCCATTATGATCAATTTGGGCATACTGATCCGAACCAAGGCTTCGGTGGTGGTCAAGATTTTGGTGGTTTTGGCGGATTCGAAGATATTTTCAGTAGTTTCTTTGGTGGTGGAGGTCGTAGAAGAGATCCTAATGCTCCTCGTCAAGGGGCCGATCTGCAATATACGATGACGCTTTCTTTTGAAGAAGCCGCATTTGGGAAAGATACAGAGATTGAAATTCCACGTGAAGAGAATTGTGATACATGTAAGGGCTCAGGTGCAAAGCCTGGTACAAAAGTCGAAAACTGTTCACACTGTCACGGAACTGGTCAGTTAAATGTTGAACAAAATACAGCTTTCGGGCGTATCGTTAACCGGAGAGCTTGTCACCATTGTCAAGGAACAGGTAAAATCATTCCGAATAAATGTTCAACGTGTAAAGGTGAAGGAAAAGTTCAAAAACGTAAAAAAATTCAAATCAAAGTACCTGCAGGTATCGATGACGGACAACAGCTTCGAGTTTCCGGTCAAGGGGAGCCTGGAATCAATGGTGGCCCATCCGGAGATCTATATGTAGTCTTCCATGTCCGTACTCATGAATTCTTTGAACGGGATGGCGATGATATTTATTGCGAAATGCCGATTACATTTGCCCAATCTGCGTTAGGAGACGAAATTGAAGTCCCAACCTTGCATGGCAAAGTTAAATTGAAGATTCCTGCCGGTACACAAACTGGTACGCGTTTCCGTTTAAAAGGAAAAGGCGTTTCGAATGTCAGGGGCTATGGACAAGGCGACCAGCATGTAATCGTATTGGTGGTCACTCCAAAGAAATTGACGGAAAAACAAAAAGAACTTCTTCGTGAGTTCAGCGAAATCAGTGGCCAATCAGGCATTGATGAACAAGAAGATGGCTTTTTCTCGAAGGTAAAGCGTGCTTTTAAAGATAGATGACTAAAAGTAAAAGAAGAGATCGGGAGTTGGTAGGTTATGAAGTGGTCTGAATTTGCAATCCACACAACAAATGAAGCGGTTGAACCTGTTTCAAATATCCTTCATGAGGCAGGTGCAAGCGGTGTTGTCATTGAGGATCCTCTTGAATTAGTCAAAGAACGTGAAAATGTCTTTGGCGAAATCTACCACCTGAACCCAGATGATTATCCGGACGAAGGTGTTTTGATCAAGGCGTACTTGCCGGTTAATAGCTTTCTTGGTGAAACGGTTGATGCTATTAAGGAATCCATCAATAATCTCCTGCAATTTGAAATAGACCTAGGGAAGAACCTTGTTTCAATCAGTGAAGTGAATGAGGAAGAATGGGCAACTGCCTGGAAGAAATATTATAATCCAGTCAAGATATCCGAGCGATTCACCATTGTCCCTACTTGGGAAGACTATACGCCAGTAAGCAGTGATGAATTGATCATAGAACTGGATCCGGGCATGGCATTCGGGACGGGTACCCACCCGACAACCGTCATGTGTATCCAAGCCCTCGAACGTACTGTTGTACCGGGTGATCTTGTGGTGGATGTTGGAACGGGTTCTGGAGTCTTGAGCATAGCGTCCGCATTGTTGGATGCAAAACGAGTTCAGGCACTTGATTTGGATGAAGTGGCTGTTCGGTCGGCCATTCAAAATGTTGAACTGAACAATGTTCAGGAAAAGGTCTCTGTTTCGCAAGGTAACTTATTGGATGGAGTAGATGAACGGGCGGATGTCGTAGTAGCCAATATTTTGGCCGAAGTGATTATGCGCTTTACGGACGATGTTGCGAAAATCGTGAAACCTGGTGGGCATTTCATTGCCTCTGGAATCATTCAACCTAAAAAACAAGATGTGAAGGAAGCGATTCAAGCTTCCGGATTCATAATTGTGGAAACCATCCAGATGGAAGATTGGGTTGCGTTCATTGCTAAAAGAAATGATTGAATGATGAGTTACTCTGATTATCTTATCCACAGGTAATCAGAGTACCTTTTTTTACGCTCAAACCTTGGCAAGGCACAAAGCATTCAAGGGAAGATGCCTTTGACTGCTAGCCTGTGAGTTTTTCTAGACTAGACGGAGTAGGTGGCACTGTGCAACGATATTTTCTTAATGAAATGGACTTTCAGGGACAAACCGTGACCATTACAGGTGATGATTTTCACCATATTGCCAGAGTCATGAGAATGGAACCTGGAGAGCGAATCATAACTGTAAAGGGCAGTGGCATGGCTGCAGTCACGGAAATCTCGGAAATTACGAGTGATACAGTTATAGGAAACATTTTGGAATGGAAGAATGAAGAAAAAGAGCTTCCCGTCCAGGTGACGATAGCGAGCGGTCTGCCTAAAGGGGATAAGCTGGAGTATATCGTTCAAAAGGGGACGGAATTGGGCGCTTACAAGTTTATCCCTTTTATTGCGGCTCGTTCGGTGGTAAAATGGGACCACAAAAAGGTCGGCAAGAAACTAGAAAGACTCCAAAAGATTTCTAAGGAGGCGGCCGAGCAGTCCCACCGTACAGTTGTCCCTTCCGTGACCGAACCGATGTCAATCGCTCAACTAACGGAGCTTGCTTCTGAATACGATCATTCGTTAATCGCATTTGAAGAAGAGGCAAAGCGCGGTGAAACATCCGTGCTAGCGTCGGTGTTGGAAAACATCAGGGCTGGACAGTCGATTCTTTTCGTTTTTGGGCCTGAAGGGGGCCTAGCGGAAAAAGAAATCGAGAAATTAACATCTTCCGGTTTTGTAGCATGTGGACTTGGACCTAGAATATTAAGAACTGAAACAGCACCTTTATATGCACTTTCCGCTGTTTCTTATCATGTAGAACTTTTGAGGTGATGAAAAATGGCAACGGTCGCTTTCCATACATTAGGCTGTAAAGTAAACCATTATGAAACAGAAGCTATTTGGCAATTATTTAAGACAGAAGGATATGACCGTGTTGAATTCGAAAACACATCGGATGTGTATGTCATCAATACGTGTACCGTAACGAATACGGGCGATAAGAAAAGCCGCCAGGTCATCCGTCGTGCTATCCGTAAAAACCCGAATGCCGTCATTGCAGTAACAGGATGTTACGCACAGACGTCGCCTGCTGAAATCATGGCAATCCCGGGCGTCGATATCGTGGTGGGCACACAGGACAGGGGAAAACTGTTAGCATACATCGAACAATTCAAGGTGGAACGCGAACCGATTAATGCAGTAGGAAACATTATGAAAAACCGTGTATACGAAGAATTGGATGTACCAGCTTTTACGGACAGAACCCGAGCTTCTTTAAAGATCCAGGAAGGTTGTAACAACTTCTGCACGTTCTGCATCATTCCATGGGCACGTGGTTTAATGCGTTCCCGTGATCCAAAGGAAGTCGTCCATCAAGCTGAACAGCTTGTCGAAGCAGGGTATAAGGAACTTGTGTTGACTGGCATTCATACAGGTGGTTATGGTGACGACTTGAAGGATTATAATTTGGCGATGCTCTTGCGTGATTTGGAAAAGGTCGAGGGACTTAAACGGATCCGCATATCTTCCATTGAAGCGAGTCAAATAACGGATGAAATCATTGAAGTGCTTACGAAGTCCAAAAAAGTGGTTCGCCATTTGCATATTCCGATTCAATCAGGATCAGATACGGTGTTAAAACGGATGAGACGTAAATATACGATGGATTTCTTCGGGGACCGTATCGAAAAATTAAAAGTGGCACTTCCCGGCCTTGCCGTTACTTCTGATGTCATTGTAGGTTTCCCTGGAGAAACCGAAGAGGAATTCATGGAGACATATAATTTCATCAAGAAATATAAGTTCTCTGAATTACATGTATTCCCATACTCGAAACGTACAGGGACCCCAGCGGCACGCATGGATGATCAAGTGGATGAAGATGTGAAAAACGAACGTGTTCATCGCCTGATCTCTTTGTCCGATCAGCTGGCAAAAGAGTATGCTTCTCAATTCGAAGGAGAAGTACTGGAAGTGATTCCTGAAACACCATTGGAAAATGGGCTTTATGAGGGGTACTCCGATAATTATATGAAGGTTATTTTCCCGGCTACTGAAGAAATGGTTGGAGAAATCGTAAAAGTGAAAATTACACAATCCGGCTATCCACATAGTGAAGGACAGTTTGTTACTATTGTGAAAGATCTTCCATTACAACAAGCAGCTAATCTTTAAGACGGCGATTTATCGCTGTCTTTTTTTTCTTCTTTTTAGAGTGATAACGGAACATAAGGGTATAGTTTATATATATCGTCATTTTGAAATTATTATGGTATCATGAGAGGTACGGACAACTAGTTTTTTTATGAATATTAAGGAGGATTACTAAATGACACAAAATGTAGCAGGTTTAATCGATCACACTTTATTAAAAGCGGATGCAACGAAAGAACAAATAAAAGTTTTATGTGAAGAAGCAAGAGAATATAAATTCGCATCAGTATGCGTGAACCCAACTTGGGTGAAGTATGCTAGTGAGTTATTGGAAGGTTCAGAGGTAAAGGTTTGTACGGTAATAGGTTTCCCTCTAGGAGCGTCCACTCCTGAAACTAAAGCCTTCGAAACAAAAGATGCCATCAGCAACGGTGCGCATGAAGTTGATATGGTAGTCAACATCGGTGCTTTGAAGGACAAGGATGATGAATTGGTTGAGCGGGACATTCGTGCCGTTGTCGCTGCAGCGACTGGTAAGGCCCTTTCAAAGGTCATTATTGAAACATCATTATTGTCAGAGGAAGAAAAAGTGCGTGCTTGCGAAATAGCTGTTAAAGCGGGAACGGATTTTGTTAAAACTTCAACAGGATTCTCAACAGGTGGTGCTACGGTTGAAGATGTAGCGCTTATGAGAAAAACGGTTGGACCGAATATCGGCGTTAAAGCTTCAGGTGGGGTTCGTAACACGAGCGATGCTGAGAAAATCATTGAAGCAGGAGCATCTAGAATTGGTGCAAGTGCTGGTGTATCCATTGTAAAAGGCTTAACAGCTGATTCTGATTATTAATTTTCATGGCCGCATTCTTAGGAATGCGGCTTATTTTTTTTGAGGACGATGCAGCATTAAAATGAAGTTGGAAAATTGGCTTGCGAAAGGTAAAACGATCAAAGAAGTCGTAATATTAAAAATGACACTAGCATGTGCAAGCTGGGTCGCTTTATTTTCAGTGAAAAAGGCAGCCGTTCGTTCTAGAACGTCCACAAGAGGAAGGAAGGCAGCCACACCAATCACATTCAGCCATATATGTGCATATGCTGTAAAGGCAGCTTGTCTACCTGAACCGATGCTAGCCATATAGCCTGTGATACACGTACCGATATTAGAACCGAGCATCATGATGATGGAAGAAGAGACGGATAGCTCCCCACTCATTAAAAAACTCATGGCGATTCCGATGGTCGCGGAGCTAGAGTGAATCAGCGCCGTTAACAGGATACCTGCCAACAAAGCATAACTAAGATGGCTTTCTATGCCACTGAGTACATGCTGAACCGATGGATAGGCAGCGATGGGCTTGGAGAGCATCTTAAAACCGCTCATCGCCGCGAAAATGGCAGAGATGCCTATAAGGGACATTCCGGCGCTTTTTAATGCGATTTTGGGCATAAAGCAAAGAGCGGCACCGCATAAGACTCCTGGAATGATCCAGCGGTCCAATGAAAAGGTCATGAATTCAGCTGTAAAGGTCGAACCGATATTCGTTCCTAAAATGATGCCAATCGTCTGTGGAAAGGATAAACTGCCGGCGGAAACGAGACCCACAGTCATGACCATGACCGCCGAGCTGCTTTGAAGGATGCCTGTGAAAATCGTACCTGCAAAAAAACCTTTCCATGGTTTATCGGTCACCTTAGAAAGAAAGGATTTTAATTTAGCGCCGGACAGGTTGAATAAGCCGATGCGTAAAACGGCCATACCCGCTAAAAATAAAGTGATGAATAAAAGGAATAAAAGTAACTCGTACATGACCAACACCTCTTGAACAGTCTATGGCCCATAGGGGAGAGACATGCTATAAAAAGCTTCAAAGTTGCAATTAGAAAAAAATATGGTAACAACATGATAATATTTCAAATAAGTTTCGTTTTATTGGTTGACCTGTCAAAGATGATATATTATAATTGTTTAGTACATGTATAACATGTTGACAACTTGAGTTAGTGTGTTGTTTTCGGAGGGAGGGAAAGAGATGTCTAAAACCGTCGTTCGTAAAAACGAATCGCTTGAAGATGCTCTTCGTCGTTTCAAACGTACTGTATCTAAAGCAGGATCGCTTCAGGAAGCTAGGAAGCGTGAATTTTATGAAAAGCCAAGCGTAAAACGTAAGAAAAAGTCTGAAGCTGCAAGAAAACGTAAATTCTAAGAGAGGGTGGAAAGATGAGTCTTCTCGAGCGTTTAAATAATGATATGAAACAAGCGATGAAGAACAAGGAAAAGGACAAACTATCTGTTATTCGTATGTTGAAAGCTTCGCTTCAAAACGAAGCCCTAAAACAGAGACAAGATTTAACAGATGATGAAGAATTGACAGTGCTCTCTCGCGAATTAAAACAACGCAAAGACTCCCTCCAGGAGTTTGAAAACGCAGGTCGTTCCGATCTCGTGGATAAAGTCCGCACCGAATTGGGATACGTAGAGGCATATATGCCTGAGCAACTATCAGAAGAAGAGATTTCTGAAATTGTTAAATCAACAATTGAGGAAGTCAATGCAACATCCAAAGCAGATATGGGGAGAGTTATGGGAGCTTTAATGCCTAAAGTTAAAGGTAAAGCAGATGGTTCTCTAGTAAACAAGTTAGTACAACAACATCTATCTTAAACTCGAAACCTAACCGCAGGCATTAGCCTGTGGTTTTTGTGTGTTTACGTGATTATTTCGCCTCTTTTAGACGTATAGTAACTAGTGAAAGGGCAGCCGATTGGTTTTATATAAATTAATTGCTTTTTAAATGAAACCTTTTTCATATACATACGTATTAACTAAGTAAGTGACGATAATAAGTGGATTCGATTAGCAAGGGTGAAATATGCCTTTTAGGTAATGGAAAGGCCGGCTTACAGGCGCTTAATACGGGAAAGGAGGCGTTCCATTGAAAATATGGCGTGGTCTATCTGTTCTCTTATTCGGATTGCTGCTTATAGTGTCTTTCTTGGTGCCGGGTGCTTCTGCAAAGGAGAAGATTGTTTACCAGGTTCCCATTCAAGAAACGGTGGAAAAGGGTTTGGCCGCCTTTTTGCAACGGGCACTATCGATTGCAGAAGTGAATAACGCAGATCTTGTAATTTTCGAGGTGAATACCCCAGGTGGTGCCGTAGATGCGGCAGGGGAGATAGCCAAGTTACTGTCTAATTCCTCAGTAAAAACAGTGGCTTACGTCAATAATCGTGCTTTATCTGCGGGTGCCTATATTTCGCTCAGTGCCGATGAAATTTATATGGTCCCCAGTGCTACAATGGGTTCAGCTGCGGTGATTGACTCTTCGGGAAATGCAGCGGGAAAAAAAGCGGAATCTTATTGGTTGGCTGCAATGAAAACGGCAGCCGAACAGAATGGACGCGATCCCATTTATGCACAAGCGATGGCTGATGAGGATATCGACCTTCCAAAATACGGAGCCGAAAAAGGAAAATTACTGACATTCACTGCTGATCAGGCAAAAAAGGCCGGCTACAGTGAAGGGACCGTTTCGGGGAAAGCTGAGTTATATAGTATACTCGGGGTGGAAGATGCGGATATTCGAACCATAGAGGAAAGCTTTCCAGAAAAGTTAGCTCGCTTTTTGACCAATCCTTTTGTGATTCCCATCTTATTGACGATAGCAGGCATCGGGATTGTGGTAGAGTTGTTTTCGCCTGGTTTTGGCATTCCTGGTTTTATTGGAATCACTGGCCTCGTATTGTTCTTTTATGGACATTTGGTCGCAGGCATCACGGGCTATGAGTCGTTAGCGCTATTCATCTTAGGAGTCATCCTTGTGCTCTTGGAGTTTTTCCTCCCTGGAGGAATTATCGGGGTGCTTGGCTTTAGTGCAATTATAGGCAGTTTATTTCTCGCTTCAGAAGATCCGGTCCATATGACCATTTCTTTGTTAATTGCGATTACCGCATCCATTTTGGTTTCTATCCTATTTGTAAAGGTGCTTGGTAAAAAAATGAACTTTTTTAGAAAAATGATATTAACCGATGCAACAAAAACAGAGCAAGGGTATGTCAGTTCTCCGAATCGCTTGGAATTATTAGGTGTTGAAGGTAAGGCAATGACAGACTTAAGGCCATCTGGAACGGCTTTAATTAATGATGAACGGGTCGATGTTGTGACAGAAGGAAGCTTTATTTCCAAAGGGACATCCATCAAAGTCGTGAAAGCTGAAGGGTCGAGAGTAGTCGTTCGGCAAATTCCGGAATCAAATCAATGAAAATAGGAAGGGTGAATGTTTAGGTGATAACTTCAGGAACAATATTTATCGTGTTGGCTGTAATTGCGGCCATCATCATCTTATCGGTATTTTTCACATTTGTACCAGTTATGTTATGGATCTCAGCTTTAGCGGCTGGAGTCAAAATCAGTATCTTTACATTAGTGGGAATGAGGCTTCGTCGTGTTATACCAAGCAGGGTAGTTAACCCGCTCATTAAAGCCCACAAAGCGGGAATCAATGTATCGACGAATCAATTGGAGAGCCATTACCTTGCGGGAGGGAATGTTGACCGTGTCGTCAATGCACTGATTGCAGCAGAACGTGCGAATATCGCATTGCCATTTGAAAGAGGGGCAGCCATCGATCTTGCAGGACGTGATGTACTGGAAGCGGTTCAAATGAGCGTTAACCCTAAAGTGATCGAAACGCCATTCATCTCCGGTGTAGCGATGAATGGGATTGAAGTGCAAGCAAAGGCAAGAATCACCGTTCGTGCCAATATCGAACGATTAGTCGGTGGTGCTGGGGAAGAAACGATCATCGCGCGTGTAGGTGAAGGGATTGTTTCGACAATCGGTGCTTCTAAAAGGCATACGGATGTCCTTGAAAACCCGGATTTAATTTCTAGAACCGTTTTATCGAAAGGTCTCGATTCAGGTACAGCATTTGAAATTCTATCGATTGATATCGCTGATGTGGATATCGGGAAGAATATCGGGGCTATCCTACAGACTGACCAGGCTGAAGCGGATAAGAAAATCGCCCAAGCAAAAGCGGAAGAACGTCGCGCGATGGCTGTTGCCTTGGAACAGGAAATGGTAGCCCGTGTCCAAGAAATGAGAGCGAAGGTTGTAGAATCCGAGGCAGAAGTGCCATTGGCTATGGCTGAAGCGCTGAAGAGCGGAAATCTAGGGGTAATGGACTACATGAATATCCAAAATATCACGGCGGATACGGATATGCGGGATTCCATCAGTAAGATATCGGATAACCCAAAGGACAAGGATAACAATTAATTCCCAGAAGGGAGGCCTTTAAATGGGAGATCTCATTCAATTCTTTCTCAGTAATCCATTCCTTCTGATTATCTTGATAGCTGTTGCAACATCCATGTTCGGCAGGAAAAAACAGCCGCAACAAAACAATCCAAACAACCCGCCGAAAAAGAAATGGCAGGAAATCATGCAGGAGCTTCAAGGCGAGATGCCACAAAAGGAACAACGGCAAACCCCTGTTCCGGCATCTGCCCAAAAAGCAGAGAAGCGTGTCGTACACTCTGCTGGGCCTGTGGATGAAACGAAAGCACAGGCTGAAAAAAGGATTGCTGAACTAAGAAGGCTGCAGCAGAAATATGAGCAAGAGCGTGTGGAACAAAAAGAAAAGGCAGATCGAATTACTACAGCCATTTCTGACGATAGCAGTCCCGTCTATCATAAAGGTCCTTCCTTCACTAAGAAACAGTTGATTGATGGAATCATTATGTCTGAGGTGCTCGGACCTCCAAGGGCTAAGCGTAGCTTGCAAAGGTCAAGGAGATAATTCGGAAGAACTTGTATCCCGCGTTCATTCGTTCAACATGAAAAAATAGAAATTGAACCTTTATAATTTTGTGCTAGAACCCTCTTTCATTTCATACATTGAGATGAAAGGGGGTTCTTTTTTATGGCTCGCAATTGGGGAAAAAAAGTGAAACAGCTTATGACCAAAACAATGGACCTTCCGCAAGATGTCATGATGGACCTGCCGCGAATTACCATGATCGGACAATTACATATATATATTGAAAATCATCGTGGCTTGTTGGCCTTTACTGACAGTGAAGTGAGGTTAATGCTTAAAAATGGCCAGCTGCTAATAAAGGGAACTGGCTTTGTCATCAAGACCATCTTGCCGGAGGAAATCATGTTAGAGGGCAAAATTGACAAAGTATATTTTATCAATGAATGATCCCGGGAGGTTTCCATGAAAAACCAATGGACAAACTATTATACAGGCTATGTAAAAGTGAAGGCATATGGAAGAGGAACCGAAAGGCTAATCAATATGTTGACAAGGAGAGGGCTTCATATCTGGGATGTGAAGCGTGTAGGAAGTGAATCCCTGATTTTCCATATGGATTTCAGGGAAATTTCAAAATTGCGTCAGGTCCTGCGAAAAAGCGACTGTAAAGTGAAATTCCTCCAAGGCAGGGGGTTTCCGTTTCTCATGAAGCGGGTGATGAAAAATAGTGGATTCTTGGCGGGTTTGATTGCCTTCCTTATTTGCATTTTTGTACTTTCCAATATGGTGTGGGGGATAGAAGTTAAAGGGGCAAAACCGGAAACCGAACATGCCATCCGTAAAGAATTGGACAAAATGGGCGTGAAAATTGGAAAGGTGCAATTTCTAGTGGACGATGTGGATACGATACAGCGAAAGCTCTCTGATCGCATCGGTGCCCTAACCTGGGTTGGTGTGGAGCTTAAGGGGACAACCTACCATTTCCAGGTGGTGGAAAAACGGCAGCCGAAGGAAATAGAGAAAACCTCCTCACAAAATTTGGTTGCTTCAAAAAAGGCGGTCATCACCAATATGTTCATTGAAAAAGGCCAACCTAAAGTCAATGTGCATGATTATGTAAGTAAAGGACAACTTCTTGTGTCAGGGTTGATTGGGAAGGAAGATAAACCAGAAATTGTTTCGGCGCAGGGGAAAGTAATGGGGCAAACTTGGTACAAGGCGAATGTGGAAGTCCCTCTGAAAACCAATTTTTCCGTCTACAATGGTAATGAAACCAGTAAGCATTATATAAAAGTGAGCAGCTTATCTATACCTATATGGGGGTTTAAGGATCCGGGCTATAAAAAGCAGGAAAAAGAATCGACTGATCGGCCGTTTCATTTTCTGCAATGGGAACTGCCCATTTCCTATAAAGTCGAGACATTAAGGAGTAAAGACGATATCGTCCGGAGTTATACGAAGGAAGAAGCGATTAAGGAAGGGAAGAAGATGGCCCAGGCCGACTTACGGAAGCTTCTTGAAGAAGAAGACCAAATTATAGGGGAAAAAGTTTTGCACGAAAGCATGGAGAATGGTAAAGTGAAATTATCTATACATTACCAAGTTATTGAAGATATTGCTGTAGGACAACCAATCATTCAAGGAGACTAGCGAATGGCAGATGAAGTGAAGGTTATTAAGTTGGAAATTGAATCACCTAATGAAGCGGTCGCTTTATTGGGCAATGGAGATTCTAATGTAAAAGTGCTTGAAGACGAGCTGGGCATTTCGGTCATCACCCGCGGGGAAGGTATAAGCGTTGCCGGTGAATTAGAGCGGGTGACGATGGGACAGGATATCCTGAAGGCGCTGTTATCTGTGATCAGAAAAGGGATTACGATAAGTTCTAGGGATGTAATGTATGCTATAGAATTGGCTCGCAAGGGAACATTGGAATATTTCGGAGAATTATATGAAGAAGAAATTGCTAAAACGGCTAAAGGTAAATCGATTAAGGTCAAAACAATTGGCCAGCGATATTATATTCAGGCCATAAAGAAGCTCGATTTAGTATTCGGGATTGGTCCTGCTGGGACCGGGAAGACCTATCTAGCTGTAGTGATGGCAATCAATGCCTTGAAAAACGGACAGGTTAAACGAATTATCTTGACGAGACCTGCCGTTGAAGCTGGCGAAAGTTTGGGATTCCTTCCTGGGGACTTAAAAGAAAAGGTAGACCCGTACCTACGTCCGTTATATGACGCTCTTCATGACCTACTGGGGATGGAACAGACCCAAAGGATGATTGAACGCGGGACGATTGAAATCGCTCCCTTGGCCTATATGAGGGGACGTACGCTCGAGGATGCCTTTGTAATCTTGGATGAGGCACAGAATACTACCGAAGCCCAAATGAAGATGTTTTTAACGAGGCTCGGTTTTGGATCGAAAATGGTCATTACGGGAGATCGTACCCAAATCGACCTTCCAAAAGGGATGAAGTCAGGTTTGATTCGGGTTGAGGAGATTCTCAAGAATGTCAAAGGCCTTTCATTTGTGTATTTTGAACAGAGTGATGTAGTCAGGCATCCGCTCGTCGCCAAAATTATCAGCGCATATGAACAGGCAAAAGAATAGAGGGAATCCGCCAATGAAATGGCGGATTTTTTCATGGTGATTCGCTTGCCCATCATGAATGGAATGTGAAATTGTGGTGAAAAGCAAGGGTTTTATCATAACATGATGAAAAGTAGAGGGAAAACTGTTATCATTTTACATATCTAGCATATTAACCATCTTTTTTTAGGAGGACCTTCTTTGAACCGTATCCAAAAATTTTTCACCAAAATAAAAGGCCTGCTGGTCCATCGCTTTTTTCAAGTACTCTTGTTCGTCGTACTTGGTTTGTTTGCATATGGGTTAATGCTATCCAACGTTAAGCCTGAAAAGATCCAAGTGGAGCTTTTTAAGCCAGCGGAACAAACGATACGATCCACCAAGACTATAGAAGATACATATAAGACTACGAAAGAAAAAGAAGAAATTTCAAAACAGGTGGCGGATGTTTATACATTAAAAAAGGAATATGCCAAAAATAAAGTCGATTTGATCTCTTCAATTTTTGATTCTGCGATTGAAGTGAACAAAGAAACAGATCCTAATAAAGGCGGTAAAAAAGGAATTAAAAAGACGGATGGCCAAAAGGTTTCCATCTTGAAAGAAAAATTGACGGATGAGGTCAATAAAGATATAGAAGAATCTGTTTTCATGGCATTGATTCAGGCGGATGAAGATGAACTGGAGATAGCGAGGGACTCCACGATAACCGCTGTGAATAATGTGATGAGTGAGCGGATTTCGGCCAGCGATGTTGAAAATGCAAAGAAAAAAGTGGTAGATGAACTGAGCTACATGAGTATAAATAGTGATATGAAGAAGGTCTCCATATCACTTGCCCGTTCGGCGATTATTCAAAATGTTTTTTTTGATAAAGATAAAACGGAGGAACAACGCCGAAAAGCAGTGGAAAGTGTGGAACCAGTCAGGATTCTACAGGGGCAGATTATCGTCGAAGAAAATCAATTAGTGGATCGGGACGTGTACAGGCAGCTTGAATTGGCTGGGTTTTTAAGTACTGAGTCCACAATCTTTCCATATGTGGGTCTCCTACTTTATATCTTTTTAACTTTTACGGCTTTTTATTACTTTTTTTACTATTCCATAACGAAACGGGATAATAAGTACAATCAGTTGTTGGTTTTCAGCCTTGTTTTTATTTTTGCAATGGCAACGATGAAAACAGTCAGCATATTCGCTGAACTGAAAGATTCGAATTTGGAATATATTTTCCCTGCTGCCATGGCAGCGATGCTTATTAAGATATTATTAAATGATAAATTGGCTGTTGCCATGACAATTTTATTAGGATCTTATGGTACGATAATATTTAATGGCGATACGCCAGGAAATCTTGACTTCTCTATGGGGCTTTATATCATTTTTAGCGGATTGATGGCCATCATAATATTATCGCGTTCCAACTTCAAATCAAGAGTACTGGTAGCGGGTCTCATGATGTCAGTGATCAATATCGCTTTCGTCTATTCGCTCATTTTCATTATGGATGGCCATTACACAAAAGTGGAGTATCTATATTATGCGGGAGCGGCTATAGGATCTGGGCTTGGTTCTGCTGTATTGACGATGGGGCTGCTTCCATTTTTCGAGGCGGGATTCGGGATTTTATCTTCAATGAAGTTGATCGAGCTTTCCAATCCCAATCACCCTTTATTGCGAAAAATCTTGATTGAGGCACCTGGTACCTACCACCATAGCGTAATGGTTGCCAATTTAGCGGAATCTGCATGTGAAGCAATTGGCTCGAATGGGTTACTTGCAAGAGTCGGATCTTATTACCACGATATAGGCAAGACAAAGCGGCCGCACTTTTTCATCGAGAACCAGTTAAATGAGGAAAATCCGCATGATAGGCTACAACCGGTAACGAGCAAGGACATTATCATTGCCCATGCCGTTGATGGCGGAGAGATGCTTCGCAACCATAAGTTCCCGAAGGAAATTGTGGATATAGCGGAACAACATCATGGGACGACTTTATTGAAATTTTTCTATCATAAGGCATGTAAGGAAGATGAAGCGACACGCGAAGTCGACTACCGGTATCCAGGGCCCATGGCGAAAATGAAGGAAGTGGCCGTCATTGGAATTGCAGATAGTGTTGAGGCTGCAGTCAGGTCGATGAAGCATCCTACACCCGAGAAGATCGAAGAACTGGTAAGTTTCATAATCAGTGACCGGATTCAAGACGGTCAATTTGATGAATGTGACATTACTATGAGAGAATTAAGTATCGTAAAGCATTCGCTTTGTGAATCGCTGAATGGTATCTTCCACTCAAGGATCGAGTATCCTGACATGGATAAATTAGGACAGAAGGTGAAAAAATGATTTTAACAATGGATTTAATCGATGAAACGAACGAAGTGACGGAAAAAGGGCAGCAGCTTGTTGAAAGCATTTTGCAATTTGCCGCCAATAAAGAGAAGATCGAAGAAGGTACGGAACTATCCGTCACTTTTGTCGACAACAAAAGGATTCAGGAGATTAATAAAGAATACCGTAATAAGGATTCGGCTACCGATGTCATTTCTTTTGCACTGGAAGAGATGGGGGAGGAAGAAGTCGAGATTATCGGGGCGGAAATGCCTCGCATGCTTGGTGATATCATCATTTCAATTGAACGCACAAAAGAGCAGGCCGAGGAGTATGGACACTCTTTTGACCGTGAACTTGGCTTTTTAGCCCTACATGGTTTTCTTCATTTGCTAGGCTATGACCATATGACTGAAGAAGATGAAAAAGTGATGTTTTCTAGACAAAAGGAGATATTGGGGGAATATGGGCTCTCGAGAGAAGGGTAAGCCAAGGTATCCACTCGTAAAAAGCTTTTCATTTGCTTGTCAAGGGATTTTGGAAGCGGTACGGACCGAGCGAAACATACAGATCCATTTCGTGGTGATGGCAGCCGTCGTGTTCTTTGGTTGGTATTTTTCATTGAACGGAATGGAATGGTTGTTTATTTTGACGGCAATTGCTGGTACGATTGCATTAGAACTAGTGAATTCGGCCATTGAACGGGTTGTTGATTTAGTGACAGACCAAATCCATCCTCTTGCCAAGCAGGCAAAAGATATTGCAGCCGGGGCTGTATTCATATATGCTATATTTTCTATAATAGTTGGATTGATTATTTTTTTACCAAAGTTGGGTATGTAGGTTCTTTTATTCATCCAATGTAGAGGGGGAATTGTATAATGAATACGAATGAATTGATTGAAGAAGCTAAAAAAGCTAGGGAAAAGGCTTATGTCCCTTATTCAAAGTTTAAAGTGGGAGCTGCTTTATTGACTGCCGATGGTAAGGTATATCATGGCTGTAATATTGAAAATGCAGCTTACAGCATGTGTAACTGCGCGGAAAGAACGGCATTATTCAGTGCCTATGCACATAATGACAAGAAGTTTAGCAAACTTGCGGTAGTAGCGGACACGGACCGACCGGTATCCCCTTGCGGAGCCTGCAGACAAGTCATTTCAGAACTATGTGAACCGGATATGATGGTTGTTTTAACCAACTTGAATGGTGATACTAAAGAATTAACAGTACAGGAATTGCTTCCAGGAGCTTTTTCACCGGAGGATTTAAATGAATAAATTAGTTAGCGATACACAGGTAAAAGGATATAAATCAGGATTTATATCCATCATCGGCCGTCCTAATGTCGGCAAGAGCACGTTTTTGAACCGTGTAATTGGTCAAAAAATCGCAATCATGAGCGACAAGCCTCAAACGACAAGAAATAAAGTTCAAGGTGTACTTACACAAAATGATTCACAAATGATCTTCATTGATACACCGGGCATTCATAAACCTAAGCATAAGCTTGGGGACTTTATGATGAAGGTTGCGACGAATACCTTGAAAGAGGTCGACCTGATTCTATTCATGATTAATGCTGAAGAAGGCTACGGTCGTGGAGATGAGTTCATCATTGAAAAGCTACAATCGGTTAATACACCCGTTTTCCTTGTAGTCAATAAAATTGATACGATGCATCCTGATGACCTTCTGCCCATCATTGAAAAGTACCAAAAACTGTATCCTTTTGCAGCGGTGGTGCCTATTTCAGCTCTTGAAGGTAATAATGTCGATACATTGCTTGCCCAAATCAAGGAACATCTTCCTGAAGGGCCACAGTTTTACCCAGCCGATCAAGTAACGGATCATCCGGAGCGTTTCATCATTTCTGAATTGGTCCGCGAAAAGGTTCTGCACTTGACTCGTGAAGAGATTCCACATTCCGTGGCTGTTGTGATTGACTCGATCAAAAAAATGGATAACAGTGACACGATCAATGTTATGGCGACCATCATTGTCGAGAGAGATTCCCAAAAAGGAATTGTCATCGGTAAGCAAGGGAAAATGCTGAAAGAAGTCGGTAGTCGCGCGAGAGTAGACATTGAGAACCTATTGGGCTCTAAGGTTTTCCTTGAGCTATGGGTCAAGGTCCAGAAAGATTGGCGTAATAAAGCTAGTCAGCTACGTGATTTTGGATTTGATGAGAAAGAATATTAATTAACAAATTTTACGCTTCATGAAAGTGTGAAAAACGGTCAAGCTAATCATTAAGGACGGATATTTATCTGATATTGCTAGTCATAATGAAGGGTGGGCTTTATATGTTGGATTTTACCTGGGAGTTATTTAGTGAGACAGGTAATGTGGACACCTATTTACTTTATAAGGAGATAGAAGTCGAAAGGCAGGAAAGACCATTAGTATCGAATGAAGAGCTAGCTGATATTGATTTTCCTGTTTCTTAAGGATTAGCTAAGGCGAGTATGGGTGGTGTCTTTTATGCTTCAGAAATGTGAAGGCATTGTCATTAGAAGGACGGCATATGGAGAAAACAATAAAATTATAACGATTTATACCCGAGAGCTAGGGAAAATAGGGGTCATGGCTAGAGGTGCGAGCAAGCCAAATAGCAGGCTTGCCGCCGTGACCCAGCTTTTTTGCTCCGGGTATTTCCTTGTTTCGACATCTAGTGGACTTGGAAGCCTTCAGCAGGGGGAAATGGTTGACTCGCTTCGTTTTATCAGGGAGGATCTTTTCGCCACTGCCTATGCTTCCTATATCGTCGAATTGCTCGATAAGAGTGTGGACGATAAAAAACCAAATCCATATCTGTTTGAATTGCTTTCACAAACTTTACATTACATAAATGAAGAATACGACACTGAGGTTTTGAAATTCATTTTTGAAATGAAAATGCTTCCTGTAAATGGAATCAACCCGGTTTTGAACCAATGTGCCGTTTGTGGGGAGACCGAAGGGGAATTTGCTTTCTCCCTAAGGGAAGCCGGGTTTATTTGTCACCGATGTTTGGACAAGGACCCTTATCATTATAAAATTTCTCCTTCTGCGGTGAAACTTCTGAGGATCTTTTATTATTTTGATTTATCCAGGCTTGGTAACATATCTGTTAAACCGGAAACTAAAAGGGAATTGTCAAAAATCATTGATGCCTATTATGAGGAATATTCAGGATTACATCTGAAGTCCAAAAAGTTTCTCAAACAGATTGATTCGATGAAAGATATGTTTTAGGTTCGAACTATTGACATTCTGGTTTTGTTTGTATAAAATTTTAATCATCAAAATAAGAAGAATGCGTCGATGGAAGAGAGTACCTGTTTTAATTCATAAAAGCGAACCCGGGATGGTGCAAGCCGGGATATGAAGACACAGGGAAGGGCGTTCCGGAGCATGATTAGGTTTGAAAAGAGGCCGTTTCATAACGGCAATTAGGGTGGAACCGCGGGTAAACTCTCGTCCCTATGCATTACGCATAGGGACGGGAGTTTTTTGTTTGCCTTGAGGAATCCTAGGCAAAAGATGCTTCCCGCCCCTGAATCTGAAATTTAGTAAGCCGCTTTAAATAATCTGGAGGTGTACGATGAATATTCAAAATATGATTTTAACTTTGCAAAAGCATTGGTCTGAGCAAGGCTGTATCTTAATGAATGCTTATGATGTCGAAAAAGGTGCCGGGACGATGAGTCCTTATACCTTCCTTAGAGCAATTGGGCCAGAACCCTGGAGTGTTGCTTACGTGGAGCCTTCAAGACGTCCTGCAGACGGCCGGTATGGAGAGAATCCTAACCGTCTTTATCAACATCATCAATTTCAAGTGATCATGAAGCCTTCTCCGGATAATATTCAAGAACTTTATTTGGAGTCATTACGGAAGCTAGGCATCAATCCATTGGAGCACGACATTCGCTTTGTTGAGGATAACTGGGAAAATCCATCCCTTGGCTGTGCGGGTCTAGGATGGGAAGTATGGTTGGATGGAATGGAGATTACCCAATTCACCTATTTCCAGCAAGTTGGTGGACTAGAGTGTAAACCAGTCTCCGTCGAAATTACATACGGAATTGAACGTTTGGCTTCATACATCCAAGACAAAGAAAATGTCTTTGAACTTGAATGGACGGATGGATTTACTGTTCGTGACATCTTTGGCCAACCGGAATACGAGCATTCAAAATATACATTCGAGACATCCAACCTTGATATGCTGTTCGAACTTTTCACGATGTATGAAAAGGAAGCGCATCGTCAAATGGAGGAAGGTCTTGTACATCCGGCTTATGACTATGTATTGAAGTGTTCCCATACGTTCAATCTGCTGGATGCCAGAGGTGCCATTTCAGTAACGGAAAGAACGGGTTATATTGCCCGTTGTCGTAATTTAGCGCGTAAGGTTGCCAAAACTTTTTATGAAGAGCGGGAAAAATTAGGCTTCCCGATCCTGAAAGTGAAAGGGGAGAAAACAAATGAGCAAGCGTGATTTGTTATTGGAAATTGGGTTGGAGGAGCTACCGGCTCGATTTGTTACAGCTTCTATGAAACAGTTATCCGACAAAGTACAAAAGTGGTTGACACAAAAAGCGATTGAATTTGGTGAAGTCGAAGCATTTTCAACACCAAGACGTTTGGCGATATTGGTAAAAGATGTTGCGGAATCACAAAAGGACATTGAAGAAGAAGTAAAAGGACCGGCTAAGAAGATCGCTTTGGACGCCGAAGGCAACTGGTCTAAAGCAGCGTTAGGTTTTGTAAGAGGACAAGGCATGACGGCTGAGGATATTTATTTCAAAGAACTTAAAGGTGTGGAATATGTCCATGTGAATAAATTCATCAAGGGGCAACCGACAGCTCAGTTATTGGCGGAGCTACAAGAAATCATAACTGGCATGACCTTCCCGAAAAATATGCGTTGGGCCAACCAGGACCTTCGCTTCGTCCGTCCGATTAAATGGTTAATTGCTTTGTTCGGTAAAGAAGTAGTACCTTTTACCATAGCTGAAGTAGAAACAGGCCGAGAAACGAAAGGTCATCGCTTTTTAGGTGAAAGTACAGTTATTGAAACTCCTGACCAGTATGAAAAGTCACTTAACGAACAATTTGTCATGGTCAATCCAGACAAACGCCGTACCGTGATCTTAGATCAAATCAAAAACCTGGAACAGGAGAATGGCTGGATCATCCCGGTCGATGAAAATCTTCTGGAAGAGGTAAATAACTTGGTTGAATATCCAACGGTGTTATTTGGCCGTTTTGAAGAAGAATTCCTTGAATTGCCTTCTCAGGTGCTGATTACATCGATGAAGGAACATCAACGGTATTTCCCTGTAAAAGATCAAGATGGAAAGTTGCTTCCTTTCTTCGTTACCGTTCGAAATGGGGATGACCGTCACCTGGATATGGTATCCAAAGGCAACGAAAAAGTATTGCGTGCCCGTTTATCGGATGCAGCTTTCTTCTACAAAGAAGATCAGAAAAAAGAGATTGCTGATGCTTTGAAAAAGCTGGATAGCATCGTTTACCATGAAGAAATCGGTACTCTAGCCGAGAAAACTGAACGTGTAACAGAGGTAACCGGAGCATTGGTGGATGCCTTGAAACTGAAAGTGGATAAAGAATTGGCGCTACGTGCTGCAGAAATAGCCAAGTTTGATTTAGTGAGTCATATGGTTTATGAGTTCCCTGAATTACAAGGGTACATGGGTGAAAAGTATGCCCTTCTAAAAGGTGAAGCGAAAGAAGTGGCAACAGCGATCAATGAACATTATATGCCACGACATGCAGATGACGATGTACCTCCATCCTTAATCGGGGCACTTGTGAGCGTAGCGGAAAAAATTGATACACTGGCATCATTCTTCGCCATCGGAGTGATCCCTACCGGTTCTCAAGATCCATATGCTTTAAGAAGACAAGCAAGTGGAGTCGTTCAAATTCTAGCGGAGAAAAAGTGGGATATCACACTGGAGGAACTTATCACTTTGGGTCTTAAAGGACTTGAAGCAAAAGGCCTCTTGAAACGTGATATGGATGATGTAAAAGCGGATATGCATACATTCTTTAAAGCCCGTGTGAAGCATTTGCTTCAGGAACTACACATTCGCTATGATTTAATCGATGCTGTTTTGGCTAATGAAATTGGTTATATCCATTCTGTTGTTGAACGCTCTCAGGTATTAGAAGCAAAGAAAGAGGAAGCCGGCTTTAAAGAAAGTCTTGAGGCGTTAAGCCGTGTCATGAATATCGCTGGGAAATGCGATAATAAGGTGACAGTGAACCCGGCTGCTTTTGAAAATGTAGAAGAAAAAGCGTTGTATGAGAAATTTGGAACGGTTGCTTCAGCCTATGCCGAAACGAATGATGAGATGGAGCATTTCGAACAGCTTATATCGCTTCAAAGCGAAATAGAGGCTTATTTCGAGCATACAATGGTCATGGCGGAAGATGAAGCCGTACGTAATAATCGTTTATCCCTTATGAAAGAAATTAGTGATTTAGTTTCCAGCTTTGGGGCTGTGAACAAAATAATCCTTTCTTAATCCAATGAAATGATCGGGACCCTTTTTATGAAGGGTTTCCGATTATTACAACTAATAGAGATGAAAACTGCTTTTATCAAATGATATAGTATATAATCGTTATATGAAGATCCTTTGTTACTTTACTCTGCGAAAAGCAGTAGGGTGGTGATTACAATTCAATTGAATAAACGTCAGGAACAGATTTTACAAATTGTTAAAGAGAATGGACCGATTACTGGAGAGCATATTGCAGATAGGTTAAGCTTAACGAGGGCGACGCTTCGTCCGGATTTGGCTATCTTAACGATGGCCGGTTTTCTAGATGCACGTCCACGTGTCGGGTATTTCTATACAGGTCGCTCGGGTACACAGCTATTGACAGATAGTCTGAACCATCTGTATGTTCGGGACCATCAATCGATCCCTGTCGTTGTGGACGAGGGTATATCTGTTTACGATGCGATTGTCATGATGTTTTTAGAAGATGTCGGCACTATGTTCGTAGTGGATAAGCATGCTTTACTCGTAGGGGTACTGTCCAGAAAAGACTTGCTCCGTGCAAGTATTGGGAAACAAGAACTGAATTCCATCCCGGTCAATATCATCATGACAAGGATGCCTAACATTACAATGTGTACTAAAGAAGATTTATTGATCGATGTTGCCAAAAAATTGATTGAGAAACAAATTGATTCATTACCTGTCGTCAAAGAAACAGAAAAAGGCTATGAGGTAATTGGAAGAGTGACGAAAACCAATATAACAAAAGCATTCGTAGCTTTAGCTGATGAAGGCTATTAGGGGGGCTTGCAAAGGAATGACGGAGAATATGAACGGTTCTATTATATATGTTGTATCGGATTCAGTTGGGGAAACAGCGGAGTTAGTTACTAAAGCTGCGGCTAGTCAGTTTTCTAGTTCCGCTTTTACTATTAAACGAATTCCGTATATTGAAGATGAACATAACGTGGATGAAGTAATTTCACTGGCCAAATTAGATGGGGCAATCATCGCCTACACTCTTGTGAAGCCTGCTATTAGAGACTACATGAAAGCACAGGTGGAAAAAGAAAACCTGTCTGCTTATGACATTTTAGGACCGCTCATGGATATCCTTCAGGAAAGAACATCTAAAGGACCTCTTAATGAGCCGGGGCTCGTAAGAAAACTTGACGATGATTATTTCAAACGTGTGGAAGCCATTGAATTTGCTGTAAAATACGACGATGGACGGGATCCACGTGGGATTTTACGTGCGGATATCGTGTTGGTTGGTGTTTCTCGCACGTCCAAAACACCTTTGTCCCAATATTTAGCTCATAAACGCTATAAAGTGGCCAATGTTCCTTTAGTACCAGAGGTAGAGCCGCCAGAAGAACTATTCCTGGTCCCGCCTGAAAAATGCATTGGGTTGAAAATAAGTCCTGAAAAGTTAAATCATATTCGGAAAGAGCGATTGAAGTCACTTGGACTCAATGATCATGCTATATATGCGAATGTGGAACGAATCAAAGAAGAGTTGACATACTTTGATAAAATTATTTCAAGGCTCGACTGCCCAATCATTGATGTTACGAATAAAGCTGTCGAAGAAACGGCCAACTTAATTATGAATATTCTTCAAAATAAAAATCGGTAGATTTCTCTTATTCTTAAAATTGAGATTAATCAAAATGTGAGCTGGACACTTTTAGTGTCGGCTCACATTTTCATGCTCAAGGTTTGTTGGGTTTTAAATGTAAAACATGGATGACACTTACATAATTCCTCTTTTGTTAAACAATTCACAACCCACTTTTTAGATGTTTGAAATTCAGAATCTAATTGGTAGCATCTTTTTAAAAAATAGATTATAATAAAAAATTGTGAGAAAAAAGTAATCTTGAGGTTTAGACTTGGTTATTAAGGAATAAACTAAGGATTATAAGAAGTCAAGTTTTTTATCATAAAAAAATTCGACACATTCAGTATAATTGATGAGGCAAAATAGGGTGTAACACTTGTTTAGAGGATACCGTTTGTATATTCTTGCGAATGACTTCAGGATAAGTGTTTGGAAGTTTCATTATATCTCGATAAAGTTTAGGGGAGAAAAAAGGATTATGCAGAATGATGTAGAATTAAAAGGTATGATAAATAAACCAATAATACATGTTGACGCCGATGCATGTCCGGTGAAAGATGAGATTCTTCATTGTGCAAGACAATGCGATGTCGATGTCTGTTTTGTTGCATCATATAAAAATATGATGAACAACCCTGAAGGCAAATGGGTATACGTCGATGCAGATAAAGAAGCAGCAGATCTTTATATAGTGAATTCTGTAAAAAAGGGTGATATTGTTATTACTGCTGATATTGGATTAGCTGGTACCCTGCTTCCTAAAAGCGTTTATGTTCTATCTCCGAGGGGAAAAGAATATACAAATGAGAATATTTTCATGCTTCTCGATATGCGCTACCAGTCAGCGAAACTTCGCAGGCAGGGGAAGCATACGAAAGGACCGAAAGCCTTTACAAAGGATGACAAAATATGTTTTACAAATAAACTTTTGAAAATTTTGTCGAATTTTGCAGGGAATCAGAATTCAATATCGAATTAAAAAACTATCACCAAAATCGCAAGGTGAAAAAATGACAAATGGTCGTATAGAAGATGAAAAGATAAATCAGATCCGAGAAGCAGTGGACATCGTCGACTTGATTGGAGAATATGTCCAGCTGAAGAAGCAAGGACGGAATTATTTCGGGCTTTGTCCTTTCCATGGTGAAAACTCACCATCATTTTCTGTTTCCGCAGAGAAGCAGATTTTCCATTGTTTCGGCTGTGGTGCAGGTGGGAATATTTTCACTTTCTTAATGGATATCGAAGGGTATAATTTTGTGGAATCTGCAAAGGTCCTGGCTGAAAAAGGGAATATACCTTTGGACATTGAAATAAATAAGGACTCCCAACGATCTAATATGCCGGCTGGTTCTCAACAGATGCTTGAAGCCCATGACTTGCTTCGAAAGTTTTACCATCATCTTCTTGTAAATACCAAGGAAGGCCAAGAAGCTTTGGAGTATCTCCTTAATAGAGGATTTACCGAAGAAACGATTGAAAAGTTCCAAATTGGTTACTCACTGGATTCTTGGGATTTTGTTTCCAAGTTTCTTTTAAAAAGGGGTTTCCCGCCAGAATTTATGGAGCAGGCTGGGTTGATTATTTACAGGGAAAAAGATGAGTCATACTTTGACCGTTTTAGAAATAGAGTCATGTTTCCAATTATGGATCATCAAGGGAATACGATTGCGTTTTCGGGTAGAGCAATGGGGGACGATGAGCCCAAATACTTGAATAGCCCCGAGACCCCAATCTTTAATAAAAGTAAAACTTTATATAATTTCCATCAAGCAAGACCGCACATTCGCAAGAAGGAACAAGTTGTAATTTTCGAAGGTTTTGCCGACTGTATTTCCGCAGTCCGTGCCGGAGTGGAGAATTCGGTTGCTACGATGGGGACCGCTCTAACCGATCAGCACATTCAACTTTTAAAAAGAAATACGGACCAGGTTTTAATCTGTTATGATTCGGATTCGGCTGGTTTGAATGCAGCTAACCGCGCAGTTAACATGCTACAGGAAACGGATTTTACCGTTAAGGTAGCACTTATGCCTGATAATATGGACCCCGATGACTACATAAAGGAATTTGGTGAGAAAAGCTTTGTTTCTGAGGTAATAGGGGCCAGTTTAACCTACATGGCATTCAAGATGCATTATTTACGTCGAGGAAAAAATGTAAATAATGAAGGAGATCGAATTCAATATATCGAAGAAGTCCTTAAAGAAATTTCTCGTTTGCCAAGTGCAGTGGAGCGGGATCATTATCTTAGGCAGCTATCCTCCGAGTTTACACTTTCGTTGGATGCGCTTGAACAGCAGCAACGACAGGTATTTTTTGCGGAACGTAAAAAGGGTACACTGCCACAACCTGCTGCTCAAAAGAAAATGACCCTTCAGTATGAGCATAAATTAAAACCTGCTCATCACAATGCTGAAATTAAGTTGATGGCCCATATGCTGAAAAGCAGGGAAATGACTTATAAGATTCAACAGTTGCTTGGACAAACACTCTTTCATGTAGATGAACATCAGGCCATCATCACCTATTTATATGCTTTCTATGAAGATGGACACGAGCCTGATCCAAGCTTTTTCCTTACTTATTTGCCGGATCCAAACTTGAGAAGGATCGTTTCGGAAATAGAAATGATGTCAGTTAATGAGGAAGTTTCCGATAAAGAACTGACTGATTGTATAAATCAAGTGTTGAAATATGAAAAGATGTTAAAGATAAAAGAAAAACAGGCAGAAGAAAAAGATGCAGTGAGACGCAGCGATCCTAAAGCTGCCGCCAGAATTGCAATGGAAATCATTAAGTTGCGCAAAATGTTGTAGTTGTTTAGGTGTAAGACCTGGAAGGAGGGGAACTAATGGCTGAAAAACCAGCACGTTCCAAACAAGTTGATAATGAATTTAGCCTTGAGCAGGTTAAAGAAAAATTAATAGAGCTAGGTAAGAAAAGAGGCTCTTTGACCTTAGAAAAAATTGCCGAAAAAATTGGCGGTTTCGAATTAGATTCCGATCAAATGGATGAGTTCTATGAGGTGCTAGCTGAAAATGGAATCGAGATTCTCACGGATGGTGAGGAAGAAGAGGATGAAGATGATCCGGATTCCAAAAAACTTGCTAAAGAAGAAGAGTTTGACTTAAATGACTTAAGTGTTCCTCCTGGTGTTAAGATTAATGATCCTGTCCGGATGTACTTGAAAGAGATCGGTCGGGTCGACCTTTTATCTGCAGAAGAGGAAATCTCTTTAGCGATGCGAATCGAGGAAGGGGACGAAGAGGCAAAACGCCGTCTAGCCGAAGCCAATCTACGTCTGGTAGTCAGCATAGCCAAACGTTACGTAGGACGCGGTATGCTTTTCCTTGACTTGATTCAAGAAGGAAATATGGGTCTTATCAAAGCGGTAGAGAAATTCGATTACCGCAAAGGGTACAAGTTCAGTACCTATGCAACTTGGTGGATTCGTCAGGCCATCACTCGTGCGATTGCTGACCAAGCAAGAACGATCAGGATACCGGTGCATATGGTTGAGACCATCAATAAATTAATCAGGGTACAAAGACAGCTTCTTCAAGATCTTGGACGTGAACCATCTCCAGAGGAAATTGCAGAGGATATGGATTTAACTCCGGAAAAGGTTCGTGAAATCTTGAAGATTGCTCAGGAGCCTGTTTCATTGGAAACCCCAATTGGTGAAGAAGATGATTCACACTTAGGTGATTTCATTGAAGACCAAGATGCGACTTCTCCATCTGAACATGCTGCATACGAATTGTTGAAAGAACAACTTGAAGATGTGTTAGATACACTGACTGATCGTGAAGAGAATGTCTTGAGACTTCGCTTCGGACTTGATGATGGTCGTACACGCACTCTTGAAGAGGTAGGTAAGGTGTTTGGCGTAACCCGCGAGCGTATCCGTCAAATCGAAGCTAAGGCACTACGAAAGCTTAGACATCCAAGCCGCAGTAAACGCTTGAAAGATTTCCTAGAATAGAATAACGCCCTTTACAGAGCCCTCTTTGAATGCCCAGCGTTCGGGAGTGGCTCTTTTTTTCAGCCATTGGTGTGGAGAATAATCCTTTAAAGGAAATCAACACCAAATCCGACAGGCAGGATTAACCGAAAAATAAAAAAACACAGTACGCATGAGGAAGTGTATTCATGGATGAAACAAGAAAGAAAATCATCATTCAAGAAATTAACTCTTGGAAGCAAAGTCGCATGCTCCCAGAACAATATTGCAATTACTTACTAGCCTTATATAGCCAGGGGGAGGCACAACCTGTTACCCCTCAGAAAAGCAAAAGCCGTAAAAAAGAATGGATTAATGGGATTGCAATGGGTGCTCTTTTTTTAATTAATATATTTTTGAATTATTTTACTGAAATATCCAACACAATGCAAATAGTCGTGACAACTTTCTCCATCCTTGCTTTTCTTTTCTTTCTTCGACGCTTCAAGAACACGAAACTCCTTTTACTATTATCTTTAATAGGATTGTTATTGTTAGTGTTAGTGGAAACAGTGCAAGTAACCGAGCTAATCGCTGCTGGAAAGAGGAGTATCCTGTATATAGGCTTATTTTTCAACTGTGGGTTATGGTTATGGATTGGCCAAAAATATAAGCTGCTCTATTTTTCGATATCTGGAATTTTGGGATTAGTTGTAATAGCTTACTTTTTATTGATATAATTAAAAACAGATGCTTGTTTGTTTTATCATGAATAGGGGTATTATGGAAATAATCCAAGAAAAGTCAAAATTGTTCGTAAATATACATAAATTTTTGACAAATTTGAGAAAAAATATAATATCTTCTATTTTTGGGGTTTTACTTGAAACTCTTTTCAAGTAAAATAATATATAGTAATTTGTATATAATATTAAATATGGTAAGTTTAGGTTCTACATAGAGGAGGAAATACTATGAATCGCAATCCAGTTATGCCTTTTATTATTATCATGGTTTTTGGTATTGGACTTATGTTTTTACTTTCATTCAAAGGTTTAGGAGATGCCAAAGATCTTGCTAAAGAAAAAGAAGGCGGAGAAAAAACAGAGGAAACGGAAAGTGCCTCATCCTCACCTGAAGACATTTATAAACAGAATTGCATTTCATGTCATGGTGATGCCTATCAAGGTGGAGTCGGACCTGCCCTTAAGGGTGTTGCCGACCGTTTATCCGAAGATGAAGTCAAAGAAGTCATCGCTAATGGACGAGGAGCTATGCCTGCTGGTTTAGTTGACGAATCGAATCTCGATGCCATGGCAAAGTATATTCACGGATTAAAATAAGCAGGAAGCTGATTCAAAACGTACATTCGTTTTTGAATCAGCTTTTCTTTTATCTTCGGTATTCTCCTCCTTTTCCCTGATGGATCCCCCCATGTTGTCCTCGTTCTGTAATTTTTCCTTGGAACTTGTTATAATCGAAATGGGAAATGAAATGATATAAATATGAATTTGAAATAAGAGAGTTGATAGTATAATGAATCACGAGAAATTATCAAAGAGATTAGAAAATGTCGCGTTACATATACCGAAAGGGAGCATTCTGGCCGATATCGGTTCCGATCATGCTTACCTGCCTTGCTATGCTGTATCCAATGGGCTCTGTGACCGTGCGATAGCGGGTGAAGTTGTGGAAGGTCCCTATCAGTCTGCCCTTAAACAAGTGAAGGGAACGCGATTAGAGGACCTCATAGAAGTCCGTAAAGGCGATGGGCTTGAGGTATTAAAACCGGATGAAGCTACATGTGTTACTATCGCAGGAATGGGCGGTACATTAATCGCTAGTATATTGGAAAATGGGAAAAAAAAGTTGGGGAAGGTGGAGAGACTCATTCTTCAGCCCAATGTAGGAGCCCTAAACGTTCGTAATTGGCTAATTGATAACGGTTGGGAATTAATCGATGAAGATATTCTGGAGGAAGATGGAAAGATCTATGAAATCTTGATTGCGAAAAAAGGGGATCCTCTTCAGCCCTATCATGAAAATAAGCAAGTTGGGCTTATGTTCGGGCCATTCCTGTTAAAGAAATTCAGTGATACTTTCATAAAGAAATGGCAACATGAGAAGGCGCACTTCGAAAGAATCATTGAGCAATTGGATGCGAGTGGCCGAAGTGGCTTAGAAACGAAGCGCAAGGAAATGGAAGTGCAAATTTCATTCATTGAGGAGGTGCTTAAACGATGAAAACAGCTAATGGTATGCAGATTATTGAAATGTTCGAACAGTTCTCTCCGAAACGATACGCAATGGAGGGGGATCCAATTGGACTACATGTCGGGGAATTGAATAAGCCCGTTTCAAAAGTGATGATTGCACTTGATGTCCTGGAAGAAGTGGTGGATGAAGCGATAGAAAAAGGTGTCGAACTGATCATTGCCCATCATCCCTTGATTTATCGGCCGTTGAAGAAAATAGATACAGCTAAGGCTAGTGGCCGAATCATCGAGAAATTGATCAAGCATGATATTGCCGTTTATGCCGCACATACTAACTTGGACATAGCCAAGGGCGGTGTAAATGATTTACTTGCTGATGCATTGCAATTACAAAATACAGAGGTCCTTGTCCCTACCCATGAAATCCCTCTAAGAAAATTAGTGGTGTATGTACCAAAAGAGGACGAACAAAAGGTAAGGGAAGCCTTGGGTAAGGCAGGAGCCGGTTCGCTAGGGAATTACAGCTACTGTTCGTTTACAGTTGAGGGTACAGGCAGGTTTTTACCCGGGGAAGGTAGTGAACCGTCGATTGGTACACGAGGCAAGATTGAAAGGGTTTCAGAAGTGCGAATTGAAACCATATTCCCTGAACCCATTGAAAAAAAAATACTTTCTGCGATGATTAAAGCCCATCCATATGAAGAAGTGGCTTATGATATTTATAAGTTGGAAAACAAAGGCGAATCCTTGGGGCTAGGCAAAATCGGGGTTCTTGCAGAAGAAATGTCCCTTGGACAATTTGCCGAGCATGTTAAAGAGACTCTCGAAGTGGAGAATGTCCGTGTAGTTGGAGACCTGAACAGTACCATAAAAAAAGTTGCCGTTCTTGGCGGTGATGGAAATAAATACTTCACGACCGCTAAGTTTAAAGGTGCCGATGTGTATGTAACGGGTGATATGTATTATCATACGGCTCACGACGCCATGATGATTGGATTGAATATCGTGGATCCGGGCCATAATGTTGAGAAAGTGATGAAAAAAGGTGTAGCTCGAATCTTGAATGAGATGTGCGTCAATAAAAATTTGGAAGTAGAATTCATACCTTCTGAGCTCAATACAGATCCTTTTACATTTATATAAAAGGATAGAAAAAGGCAGCCACTACCATTTGTGGCTGCCTTTTTTTCAGGCTTTCTTTACTTTGATTTTAGGTAATATTTTATGCAAGGGTGTTTTCTTTTCCGTATCCCATGTCGATTCGTCAGTAGGTTCATATTGTTCAAGGAATCTAATGACCTCTTTCGTTATAGGAGTAGGCGTCGAAGCTCCCGAAGTGACAGCCACCGTTTTGGCATCTTTTAACCATTCGAGGTTCAGTTCGGAAATATCGGCTATGCGATAAGCCGTGGTTCCTGCAATTTCTTCGGATACTTGTGCAAGCCGATTGGAGTTATTGCTTTTTGGGTCACCGACGACGATAAGGACATCCGCTTCTCCAGCTTGTTGTGCTACGGCCTCTTGACGGACCTGTGTGGCTAAACAGATTTCTTTATGGACCTCAGAATGGGGGAACTTTTCCTTCACCTTCTCCATGATGTCCAGGACATCCCATTGACTCATTGTCGTTTGATTGGTCACAATGATCTTTTCACTATTCAATGATAAGGCTTCGACATCTTCAGCATTTTGCACGAGGTGAACGACATCAGGGGCTACCCCAACTGCTCCCTCTGGCTCAGGATGTCCTTTTTTGCCGATATAGATGATTTGATACCCTTCCGATTCTTTTTCCCTGATCAAGTCATGTGTAGCGGTAACGTCAGGACAAGTAGCATCAAGGGTGACAAGGCCTTTTTCCTTCGCAATCTTCCGAATCTCAGGGGAAACGCCGTGAGCGGTAAAGATGACAGTTCCCGTTTCCACCTGATTGATGATTTCATTTCGGTTACTGCCATCTAGCGTTATGATCCCCTCTTCTTCAAAAGCATCGGTAACGTGCTTGTTATGAACGATCATTCCTAAAATGTAAATAGGGCGTGGCAAGGTTTTATCTAAAGCCGCATTCCTGGCAATAACCATGGCATCAACTACTCCATAGCAATAGCCCCGCGGGGAGATTTTATTTACTTTCATCTATGTGTCCTCCTTCAAAGGCAAGAAACTTACGCGTATTCCCTTCTATTATATAAGACCATAGATGATTTTACAAAATATCGTATTTCATGAATGATGCCACGGGCGCAAATTTATAATGGTTTAAATATAAAGTTTAGGTCCGGATGATCGATTCCTTGTCTTTTTGGGGAGAGCCTCGGCAGCCGGTTCTACGTTTAATTCGATTTTTGGCTTATCGCTATTCACAGCGGGTTCGGGTTCCTGAATCTTGGGAGAAGTGGTTAAATTGGTGTTTTCTTCTGCTGGTTTTTCCGTTTCTTCACTTGATGATATGCTGCGGAACACCTTCCACATGGAGGGGAGGTTTTTAATTACTGGCCCATACTGCTGCACCATTGGCGTGAATTGCTCGGCCGCTTGCAATACCTTTTGGGTGTTGTTTAGCATATTGTTGAGTGAATCGGGTTTGGTTAAGTTCTCCAGGATGCCGCCGCCACTACTTCTTGAAGAACTAGTGGTAGTGGAATTGGCTGGTGCGAATAAGTTTGGGGGAGCGGCATTTTGTTGTTTGGACCTACCTAGAAGCTTGGCTAAAATCCCTTCTTTCTTAGGAAGTTGCTGTTCTGGTCTTTGTTGTTGATTGAAGGGGGCTCCTCCACGGAAGCCTTGTTGAGGTCCCGGTGGTCCTTGTGGTCTTCCTTGAGGCGGCCTCATTGGCTGAAAAGGGTTGCTGTTTGGGTACTGTGGTCCCCTGAAGGGTCTTGGTTGCTGCATCCTTTGGCCATTATTAGGTTGCTGGAATCCAGGACCGGGGGAACGGTTTCTATCTTGGAACATAGGTTTCACCTCTTTATGGTTTAGGTATTGATGTGTTCTTCCCTATAAATTATGCAGCATGGTAAAAAAGGTTTGAGGAAAGGATAGATGGAATGTTGTGAAGTGGTCGGAAAGAAGGTAAGATGGTAACGGTAGTCTTTTTGCTCCATGTCTGCGGGGGATACGCTATGACCAGGACAGGTGCTTTTCTTTTGCAAGAGTCCATTAAGAGAACTGACCAAAGCGCTTGCGCTTTTTGTATAATCCAGCTCCAGCGTCTAGCTCGCTGTGAAAAAGATGATGGACCACATAAGGCAAAAAGCGCCTTATGGGCCAATCCCTATTTTCTTCACGAGCTACCAAGACGCTTGCGCTTTTTGTATAAAATTTATTATAATAATAAGACGTGTCTAATGAAAGACAAGAATAAAGGAGATATTTGATGAAACAAAACCAATTTGAACGATTTAATTTGAAAAGCTACATTCTAGATGCAGTTCGTACTTTAGGGTTCGATAAGCCGACGGAAATACAGGAACGCGTGCTCCCGTCGCTTTTAAAGGGAAGTAGCTTAATTGGACAGTCGCAGACAGGTACAGGGAAGACTCATTCCTATTTGCTGCCGATTATGAACAAGCTTGATGCTGGGAAAAATGAAGTTCAAGCGATTATTTCCGCACCAACCCGTGAGTTAGCGAATCAAATCTACAAAGAAGCTTTGAAAATTGCGGACCATTTCCCTGAAGATGAGCAAATTCAAGTACGTTGCTATATCGGTGGTACCGATAAACAGCGTATGATCGATAAATTGAAGACCCAGCCACAGTTGGTCATTGGGACTCCAGGAAGAATCAAGGATTTGGTTGAGGCTCAAGCCCTTCAGGTATATACAGCTACAATGCTTGTGGTTGATGAAGCGGACCTTATGCTCGATATGGGCTTCCTTGAAGATGTTGACCAATTTGCTTCCCGTATGGCGGAAAAAATTCAAATGCTTGTTTTCTCGGCAACCATTCCGGAAAAGTTAAAGCCATTCTTGAATAAATATATGGAAAACCCGAAATATGTTCAAGTTAATCCGAAACAGGCGACAGCCGCAAAGATTGAACATGTTCTGATACCTCTTCGTCACCGTAACAGGGAGCAGTTATTACATGATATCATCGTTCGTTATAATCCGTATTTGGCTATCGTTTTCACCAATACGAAAAAAATGGCGGATCATGTAGCCAACTCCCTGATTGAAAAGGGATTGAAAGTGGGCCGGATCCATGGAGATTTATCGCCTCGTGACCGTAAGAAAATGATGAAGCAAATCAATGATCTGGAGTATCAATTCATTGTCGCTACTGATTTGGCTTCTCGCGGAATTGATATTGAAGGTGTCAGTCATATCATTAACTATGAATTACCGACGGACCTGGACTTCTACATTCATAGAACGGGAAGAACTGCCCGCGCCGGATACTCAGGAATTGCAGCAACGATATATGGTACATCTGATGAAGATGCATTGAACCGCCTTGAAAAGATGGGGATTGAATTCCATGATGCCGATATTCAAAATGGCGATTGGGTAGATATAGACGAACGTAACAAACGGAAAAATCGTAAGAAACAAAAATCAGAGATAGATGTAAAGGCAAGCAGGCATGTTAAGAAGCCGTCTAAAGTTAAACCTGGTTACAAGAAGAAAATTCAACGTGACGTGGAAAACTTTAAAAAACGCGAACGCCGCATACAAAGAAAGAAATAAAAGGGAGTAATTAGATGCTGAAGATTGGGTCGCATGTTTCAATGAGCGGGAAAAATATGCTACTTGCTGCGAGTCAGGAAGCGGCTTTATATGGTTCCAATACATTCATGGTTTATACAGGAGCCCCGCAAAATACAAGACGCAAGAAAATAGAGGATTTGAATATTGAAGCAGGTAGACTGCATATGGAGGAGAATGGGATAACGGATATTGTTGTACATGCTCCATATATAATCAATATTGCCAATACCACAAATCCAGCTACTTTCGACTTGGGAATCAATTTTTTGCGCAGTGAAATCGATCGGACGGAAGCAATCGGTTCGGGTCAAATCGTCCTTCATCCTGGTGCCCATGTCGGTGCAGGCACTGAAATCGGAATTAAAAGAATCATTGAAGGTTTAAATGAGGTTCTTTCTACAGATGACAAAGTGCAAATTGCCCTTGAAACGATGGCAGGGAAAGGTACGGAATGTGGCCGTTCTTTCGAAGAATTGGCAATGATCATGGATGGTGTAATCCATAACGATAAGCTATCTGTATGTTTCGATACGTGTCATACACATGATGCTGGATACAATATCGTCGAAGATTTCGATGGAGTCCTGAATGAATTTGATAAGTTGATAGGCGTTGAACGAATCAAGGTGCTCCATATCAACGACAGCAAAAATGTCCGTGGTGCGCATAAGGACCGTCATGAGAATATTGGTTTTGGACATATCGGCTTTAAAGCGTTGAATTACATTGTCCATCATCCTCAGTTAAGCGAAGTTCCAAAAATCCTGGAAACTCCTTATGTAGGAGAAGACAAGAAGGATAAAAAGGCTCCGTATAAATTCGAAATCGATATGCTTAAGAACCAGCAATTCGACGAGGGTGTACTGGAAAAAATCATGTTGCAAATGTAAGTAGAAGGGACGATCCATCGGCATGTCGATGAATCGTCCCTTATTTTACATAGGAAATTAGATGATGCCGGCGACCCTTGTTTACATATTGGCGGTAAGGTTGTTGAAAAGGGTTTCGATTGCCCGGGCCGTATTCGCTCCTGCCACTTGGGTGATTTGACCAAGAACGTTTTGCCTTTGGCGAATATCGAATATATTGATGTTTTTACCGGCCAGCAGTGCAGTAATATCACTTGCCTGTTTTTGTGTTAGACTAATCTGATGTTGTTTAGCAAGGGAAAGTAGTTCATCCGGGCGTATCTGATTTATTTTATGGTTGACCATCATTTCGAATAATTTCATACGATCTCCTCCTCCTTTAAAACATATGAAGAAAGATAGGGTATGTGAACTCGAAAGTTTACGGATTGTTGGAAATTTACGGATGTATGGTTTTTGTTAACAGTTAGACCATGTGAAGTCTGGAGCGAATTCTTTACTTCTGAACATCTTTGATTTATACTAACCTTTGTTAATCGTAATGATTCTTAAAAAAAAGGTGATAGTTTTGGACAATGTAATCAACCCCATCGTTAAATTAGAAGATATATCTTACAAATATACAAAAGATTTAGTGCTGGAGCATGTATCACTTGAAATACCTAAAGGGGCCTTTTTAGCTATCGTCGGTCCGAATGGATCCGGTAAATCCACTCTGTTGAAGTTGTTACTTGGTGTATTTAAACTCCAAAAAGGAAAAATTAATTTATTTGGGGAAGATATCCGACGCTTTAGGGATTGGCAAAAGATAGGGTTTGTTTCTCAAAAGGCAAATTCCTTCAATTCCGGTTTTCCTGCTACCGTTTTTGAAGTGGTTCAAAGCGGTTTGACAAAAAAAATCGGCCTGTTCAAATTCGCAAGCAAAGAAGACAAGAAAAAGGTGAAGGATGCTCTGGAATCAGTGGATATGCTCGAGTATCAAAACCGAAACATCGGTGAATTATCCGGAGGTCAACAGCAGAGGGTGTTTATTGCGCGGTCAATTGTCAGTGAGCCTGAATTGTTGATTTTGGACGAACCAACTGTTGGTGTTGATTCAAAAAATGTCCATCAGTTTTACGAAATGCTTGAGATGCTAAATAAAAAATTGGGGATTACCCTAATATTGGTTACACATGATGTCGGTACTGTGACCGATAAAGTCACACATGTTGCCTGTTTGAACAAGGTGCTTCATTTTCATGGCGATGCCGTCGAATACAATGGCCTGAATGAGGAAGAATTGTCTTCCATTTACGGACATGGCGTTCAGTTTTTAAACCATAATCATTAATAAGTTTTGGAGGATAGCCCAATGATATCGGGGATATTGCAATTTGAATTTCTGCAGAACGCTTTTTTGACTGGGATCATCATCGGAGCGATTGCGCCACTTGTAGGCGTTTTTGTCGTGGTAAGACGGATGTCGATGATTTCCGATGCACTTAGTCATGTAGCGCTAGCAGGAATTGCATTCAGTTTATTGCTTCAGAAAAGTTTTCTTTCTCTTGCCGGATTGAATCCGCTTTATATAGGGATGGCCTTTTCTGTTGGAGGTTCGTTATTCATTGAAAAGTTAAGAGGGGTGTACAAGCATTATCAAGAGCTTGCCATACCCATCATCATGGCTGGCGGCATGGGGCTTAGCGTCATTTTCATTTCCGTTGCAGATGGTTTTAATACGGACTTATACAGTTATTTATTCGGAAGTGTCAGTGCAGTAAGCCGTACAGACTTGTATCTCATCATGGGAGTGGGCATTGCAGTCGCTTTGATGTTAGCCTTGTTATATAAAGAATTATTTTTACTATCCTTTGATGAAGAACATGCCAAGGCTTCAGGTATCCCATATCAAGCCATTCATTTTATTTTTATCGTGATGGTGGCATTGGTGATTGCTGCATCGATGAAGATTATCGGGATATTACTGGTATCTTCACTTATGACATTGCCTGTGGCAGCAAGCCTTCGCTTTGCAAAAGGCTTTAAGCAGATGATTGCCTTTTCCGTCATATTCGGGGAAATTTCTGTCGTGGGAGGACTATTCATATCCTATAATATGGATCTTGCTCCAGGCGGAACGATCGTGATCATCGCAGTGCTAATACTTGTCTTATCAATTTTATTGGATAAGTGGAAAAATCGATAGGTGGGGTGATTTTTTGAACGTAACAACTGCCATGCAATTACTTAAAGATAAAGGGTTTAAACATACAGGAAAAAGAGAGGAAATGCTGGCTCTTTTTTCTTCAAGTGATAAATATTTAACCGCTAAAGATGTACTGGAGAATATGAAGCGAGATTATCCTGGCTTAAGCTTCGATACAATTTATCGAAATCTTTCCTTGTTTGTCGAGCTTGGAATCTTTGAGACAACTGAATTGGAAGGTGAAAAGCATTTTCGCTTCACTTGTGGACATTCTTCCCATCATCACCATTTCATTTGTTTGAATTGTGGTAAGACAAAGGAAATCGAAGTATGCCCGATGCAGGAGCTTCAGGAAAGTTTGAAGGACTATGAGGTTTCAGGTCATAAATTCGAAATTTATGGTCGTTGTCCCGTCTGTATATCGGTAGAATCGTAAAAAAAACCATTGACTCCTGTCAATGGTTTTTTTACGATCCTATTTTAAGCTTAACGGCTTATCGGAGAGCCAATGGTTGACCCACTGAGAAGCTTCCATCCAGTTATCCACCCTGAAAACCCTTTCTGGAACCGGTCCTTGATTATATGGTGTATTGAATAAAAGGACAGGGATATTACATTCTTCAGAAATGGCGACCGCATTGTCATACTTGTCCTCTAGAAAGAGATCCACGGCGTATTTTTTGGCTGTGGCGACTTTATCATGGGAACCGACTAACTCCAGATGACTGTATTGGACCTGGTTCTTCGTAAACCAGTCTTTTGTTACATCAAGAAGGCGGTCACTCCTGGCACTGATGAAATATAAATCAGCGTGCTTCATCCAGTCCTCGAGAATGTCCTTTGCCCCTTCAGCCATTAAGGATTCCGAATAAATGGTCGGTTCGGTTTCGATGAACCATTTTGTGAAGTCTTCTTTGGGTACATTGACGAAAGGGAATAAATCATATTCATTAATGTCTTCATAAGCTAAATTTAATTGAAAAGCTTTATTTAAATAGGGAACTAGGGTATCGGGTCTTGTTATGGTCCCGTCAATATCGATACCAAATCTTTTTTTCATGATGATTCTCTCCTCATTTTCAGCAACAGTTATTTTAGTGTATCATATTCAAACAAGCCATTGGAAACAATACATATTTAAACCAAGACATGCAACCTTTATCATGAGGGTTATTCGCTATTATACATATACTATAAATGCTCCTAAAAACGAAAGTGAGTGATGGATCAATGGAAGAAGATCAATACTCCATTAATGACAAGGATCATTCAACTGAAGCGGGAAAAGATCCAGTGGTTGTCGTGGATGATGAACATCATGAGCGGTACTATACAGAAGAAAATGCGGTAGAGCAAAGGGCTTATCAAAAAAGAAACGATACTTCAGTCCAAGATAGTCGTTACCAGGAAGAAACTTCTGCCGAGATTTCCACCATTCCTTATGAAAGTAAAATGAATGGACGGTCGAATGCTTCTGGTAAAGCATCGGGTGGAACAGGTATAGGGGCCATTGCGTTAATCATTTCCATTCTCTCGTTGTTCATGATGCCCTTTATATTGGGGATCCTTGGGATCATTATTGGTTTTTCAGCCCGTAAAAGGGGATCGAGCATGGGCTCATGGGCTATAGGTATAAGTGCAGTTTCCATCATTGTGGGCATATTCATCCTGCCGTTCTTTTAAGGAGCATGTTTTTGCTGTTTCCGTTTGTAGCGGAGACAGCTTTTTTGTGGAAACAAAAAAGCCCTGATTAGAATCAGGGCTTTTTTACCTATTTAATGACCGCATTAGCCGCTTCTTCTGCTTCAGCTCTTTGCTTTGCATAATACTCTTCGGCGATTTTGTCGATTTCTATTTTTAATTCCTCAACCATGGTTTCTTCAGGTACTTTACGGACGATTTTACCTTTTCTGAACAGTAAACCTTCGCCTCGTGCTCCGGCAATGCCTATATCAGCCTCACGTGCTTCACCAGGACCATTCACTGCACAACCTAGGACAGATACCTTGATTGGTGCTTTAATCGTCTGGATATACTCCTCGACCTCATTTGCGATGGAGATAAGGTCGATTTCAATTCGTCCACAAGTAGGGCAAGAGATTAGTGTGGCCATATTAGAAGCAAGCCCGAATACTTTAAGGAGCTCCCTTGCTACTTTCACTTCTTCTACAGGGTCTGCGCTCAACGATACGCGGAGTGTGCTACCTATACCCTGGCTAAGGATGGCGCCGAGTCCAGCCGCACTTTTAACCGTACCGGAGAAGAGGGTGCCCGACTCAGTAATTCCCAGATGTAATGGATAATCAAAAGCTCTTGAAGCTTTTTCATAAGCTTCGACTGCCAAAGTAACATCGGATGCCTTCATTGACACGATGATGTCATGGAAATCAAGATCTTCCAGGATCTTGATGTGGTGCAATGCACTTTCGACCATTCCATCTGCTGTTGGATAGCCATATTTGTCGAGGATTTTCTTTTCAAGAGAACCTGCATTGACACCGATACGAATCGGAATGCCTTTAGCTTTGGCAGCTGTTACTACTGCTTCCACTTTTTCTCGGCGTCCGATATTCCCAGGGTTAATCCGTATTTTGTCCGCTCCGCCTTCGATCGCTTTCAAGGCTAGCTTATAGTCAAAATGGATATCGACCACAAGTGGAATATGGATGCGTTTTTTAATTTCAGGGATGGCATCAGCCGCTCTTTCATCCGGGCAGGCCACACGTACAATTTGACAACCTGCTTCTTCAAGACGAAGGATTTCTGCAACGGTTGCTTCAACATCATGTGTTTTAGTTGTTGTCATGCTTTGGATGATTACTTCGTTATTGCCGCCGATTGTTAAGTTTCCAACTTTAATTGGCCGCGTTTTAGTACGATGTATGATTTCACTCAAGTGGAATTCTCTCCTTTAGGAAAAAATCAATTTTGATTTTTCATTTAGTTCACTAAAATATTGTATCAATGTCCATACCGCTTGACAAGGAATAGGACGCATTACTTTTTTATTATGAAGTAAGTATACTCTTTTCAGTCGAGATTTTCTCGATTGAAGTTCGGCTATTTCTAGAAGACATCAATCCCAGCATCGGATAAGATAGATATATCATTACGGTTTATTAGTATGTGGGTACTTTGTACGTTTTACCAATTTGCATATTTTCAGGTTTTAACCCTTCATTCAAACTTTGGAAATCTGATATGACTTCTTCAATTGGCTTGTTTGATGCTCCCCTTTCATTTTCCATGATGGAGAGTAAGGTATCTCCAGGTTTGATGAGGACTTCTTTATATGCGATTGAAGGGGCCGAAGGTTTACTTACGGGCTCGGATGGCTGAACTGAAGTTGCTGACGATGGGGAGGTGGGTAAAGTTCCTGTAGTCATGTCGAAATAAATGATAAATAGAATGAAACAAATTGAGAAAAACATCAGTAACCTTTTCATTATTTCATCCCCCAATATGGTCTTTCATACATATATATTTGGGAGGATGGTGTATTATGCCTGAAATTGGGCAGGTTTTCCTGAGTGTCTTTTAAATAGAGTTTGTTTGGGCTGTCCTTTTTGAAGTTCATTCAAAAATCCCTTTGGTCATGCCATTTCACCCCTTACATACTGATTAAACTCTTATTATAGGCTTATGTTCGGGAATAGTTTGTCGATTTTAGGTGAACGGGAAAAATGATGACTACAGTCACATATGGTTAGGGAACAGGGGTGTCATATGGAATAACGCCCTGTACAAAAAACCAGACAGGCAAGAGCAAGTCTGGTTTTGATTTATTCTTATGATCCTATTTCTTCAGGATTATCATTCGTTTCTTTAATGGATAAGTGAAGCATAATTAACGACACGAACCAGCTAATGAAGGAAGCGAAGGGGACTTCTGCTTGAAAGGCGTCCATGATTGTGAAGAAAATAGTGGACAGCGTGATGCTATATGCGGCAATCCTCCATAGGTGTCTATACGATATTGAACGCCCCATGGTGCTCCGGAATATCGTCCCGAATGCAGCAAGAATGGTCACTTTCAAGAATGTTCCAGCAGCCGTGAATAAATATAAAGTCAGGAGAAGCAACGGCAGGATGATCGGTAGGACGGATTCGACGGAATGGATCCATTTGTATAAATCTTCATTATTTCCTTCTAAGAGTGAATAAGGAGAAGTTTGTATATTGCCATTCGATACAAATACAAGTTCGGATTTTAAAAGGGCCACTGCTTCATCCGTTTTTTCGGAAACATCTTTTGGAGTTAAGGAACCAGTGCCATCCACGAATATTTGGTAGTTTTCTTTTTTCAAGACGAATGGCTCTTTGTCAGCAGAGGTTAGCGTTCCATTTTTAATTTCAAAATCAGGCATTTCCTCCGAGACAGTTTCTGAAATCGCGTTTATTCCATTCGTAATCATTGTACCTAAGTAAAATGCGGAAGGAAGGAAGAATATGAGGCTCAAGAAAAATATATATAAAATTGTCTTACCAATTCCCTGGTTTTGAAAGGAACCGATATCTTTCGGTGAATAGAGGCTCACCCATAGTTGTTTGAATATGTTCATGATTTCAGCACCTATCTTATGATATTCCCCTCAATTTTAACTAGAGTTATGGAATAAAACAACCTGTATCAGCATTCAATGGTTTCAACCGCATATAAACGGGCAAATATGAAGAGGTAAGGTGTATAAAATAGAAGGGATGTTTTATTTGTGGATACGCTATTTTGGATCATCATTATCCTGATGTTCATCATCGGTTTTGTCGGTTTGATTTTTCCCATCATCCCAAGCGTATTATTCATATTCGCAGGGATTTTGTTATATGGACTTTTTTATTCCTTTGAGCCTTTTGGTTGGTTTTTCTGGACGGTCCAAGTTTTGTTTGTCGTTCTTTTATTTTCTGCGGACTATATTGCGAATATGGTCGGCATCAAAAAATACGGAGGGACTAAGGCGGGTGTTTGGGGCAGTACAATCGGGCTCATTGTCGGTCCTTTTGTGATTCCATTTGTGGGAATATTGATTGGGCCCTTCATTGGAGCATTCCTGGCCGAGATCCTTTTCCATAAAAAAGATGTGGTTACGGCATCAAAAATCGGCCTTGGTTCCGTGGTAGGCTTCATAAGCAGCATTTTCACTAAAGGAATCATCCAACTTTTGATGATTGGGTACTTTTTATTCGTGATCTTCGCCTAAAGAACTATAAAATGAAAATAAATATAGGCATAAGATTTGAAACGGATAAGAAAATTTGGTAATCTAATGCTAACGAGCTTTAGGAATCTGAAGATGACTAGAGCCCCAAAAAACAGCTTACATAGGGAGGAATTTTATTATGGCTTTCGAACTTCCACAATTACCTTACGCATACGATGCGTTAGAACCACACATTGACAAAGAAACAATGAACATTCACCACACTAAACATCACAATACGTATGTGACAAACTTAAACAAGGCGCTAGAAGGAAACGAAGAGCTTCAAAGCAAAAGCGTTGAAGAAATCGTTGCTAACCTAGACGCAGTACCAGAAGCTGTACGTACAGCTGTACGCAATAACGGTGGCGGACATGCTAACCACTCATTATTCTGGGAAATCCTTTCACCAAACGGTGGCGGACAACCAACTGGTGAATTAGCAGACGCTATCACTTCTAAATTTGGAAGCTTTGACAGCTTTAAAGAGGAGTTCGCTAAAGCGGCAACTACTCGTTTCGGTTCTGGTTGGGCATGGCTTGCCGTTAACAACGGTGAATTAGAAGTTACTAGTACACCAAACCAAGACAACCCATTATCTGAAGGAAAGACTCCACTTCTTGGATTAGATGTTTGGGAACATGCTTATTACCTGAACTACCAAAACCGTCGTCCTGAATACATCAATTCTTTCTGGAATGTTGTTAACTGGGATGAAGTTGCAAAACGTTACAGCGCAGCTAAATAATTATACGCACTAATAATAAGGCGGAAATCCTTTCGGGGATTTCCGCCTTATTTGTTTTATGGGAACTAATCGTTTACAACTTACTTATTCCTCTTGGATAATCTAAAGGGATAGGCCTGATTGGGAACGCCGATTCATCAGTTTTCTTTCCCTTTCTCACATAAATGCCATTGTTTTTTCAAACACTAGAGTGGAATTTGAAGGGGAGTTAAAACAATGGGTATTTTAGTAAAATGGAAGGGAGAGGCGGGAGCGAAGAAGGATTTGCAGCTTCTCTTGCTGATTGGCGGATTATATAGCCTGAGTGTCGCTTTATCCAATACATTTGTTAATGTGTATCTGTGGAAACAATCCGGTCAAATTATTGATATTGCCGTTTACAATTTAAGTGTGGTTCTTTTCCAACCAATTACTTTTGTATTTGCCGGACGGTTAGCCAAAAAGGTCGACCGAATTATCGTTTTAAGGTTAGGCGTAAGTTTCATGGCTTTGTTTTATTTGACAGTCCTTTTGGTAGGAACGAGGGCCACGGATTTTCTTTTTCTATTGGGGGCCTTGCTAGGGATTGGCTATGGGTTTTATTGGCTAGCGTTTAATGTTTTGACTTTTGAAATTACTGAACCGGATACGAGAGACTTCTTCAACGGTGTTTTAGGGGCTCTACATTCCTTTGGGGGCATGATTGGTCCTATCCTTTCAGGGTTTATTATATCAAGGCTCGAAAAGTTCACGGGGTATACAATCATTTTTGGTTTATCATTATTACTGTTTACCATTGCCGTTTTTCTGAGCTTTTCCTTGAATAGACGCCCTGCTCACGGAAAATACTTTTTTATGAGAGTATGGAAAGAAAGAAAAAATGATAAGAACTGGCGTATGATCACCCGTGCCCATTTTTTTCAGGGGCTTCGGGAAGGAACGTTCATGTTCATCATATCCATCACCATCTTTGTACAAACGGGAAGTGAACTGGCTATAGGGAGCTATGGACTATTGAATTCAGCGGTGTCCTTCATTGCTTATTTTTTTGTTTCGCGGTACATAAAACAACCCATGCGGAAGAAAGCAATCCTTATCGGAGGCATCTTTCTTTATATGGGAGTCTGGCTCATCGCTTTCGATGTGACATTCGGTAAGCTTCTCGTTTATGGGGCCATCGTTGCAGGAGCATATCCGCTGTTGCTTGTTCCATATATTTCTTTGACCTATGACATCATAGGAAGGGCTAAGGATGCAGCTAAAATGCGAATTGAATACGTGGTTGTCCGTGAACTGTTCGTTCATCTTGGAAGGATTGTTTCTGTAGTAGGTTTTATCTGGATGGTCATGAGCTTTGATTTAAAAGAGAGCTTGCCCTTCTATTTGTTAATCGTTGGTGCGGGACATTTGATCATTTATTGGTTTGTGAGGAATATCGATATCTATGATCGAGAATGAAAAAAGGCCTTGGAGGGCCTTTTTTTATTGTAAGATGGTGGTAAAAAAACGCGAATGAACGGCTTGAGCGTGCTTTTGGGCTAGATTTTCTTTATGTGTCTAATATTTCTAGAACATGAAGGTAGAAAAAAACAAAATTGTTCTATAGAATAGTATAGGACTATCATGACTATGGATAAAGGAAGTGTGGCTTGGTGTGGTAAATACAAAGAAAAAGAAAAAGACGCATGTACCTTTCAGATTGAATGTTCTTTTCTTTTTAGTATTTGTTTTGTTTTCTGGTCTGATTTTGCGTTTGGGTGTCGTACAGATCGTATACGGCGATGATTACCGACGCGAGATTGAAAGAACAGAAGAAGTAACCGTGAATAATTCGGTGCCTCGTGGCAAAATGTATGACCGGAATTTGAAATTGATGGTCGACAATCAGCCGCTGGATGCAATTACATATACAAGAAAGCAAGGTACGAAACAAATAGAAATGGTTGAAACGGCCGAGAAGCTAGCTAAGTTGATTGATAAAGAAGCCGATAAGGTCACGGATCGTGATAAAAAGGATTTTTGGATCCTGCGTAATCCAGAGCTTGCGGAGAAAAAGATTACGGATAAAGAAAGAAAAAAGGTAGAAGAGGGAGAGCTTGAAGAAGCTGATTTGTACAAGCTACAGCTCGAACGTATTACAGAAGAAGAAATGAAGCTTTCCAAAAAGGAAATGGAAGTCCTGGCGATTTATAGGGAGTTCGCCAGTGGTTATGCACTGACTCCACAAATCGTGAAAAACAAGAAAGTAACCAAGGAAGAGTTTGCAAGGGTGAGTGAAAATCTCGATTCGCTTCCAGGTGTGGATATTTCAACCGATTGGGACAGGTTCTATACCTATAATAAAACGCTTAAGTCTGTGCTAGGAAAGGTTTCTTCTTCAGAAGAAGGATTGCCTAGCGAAAGCCTTGATTATTATTTAGCACGTGATTACAGCCGGAATGACCGTGTGGGTAAAAGTTATATTGAGTTGCAATATGAAGATGTCCTCCAAGGCCAAAAGGCAAAAGTGAAGAATGTAACCGATAAATCAGGAAACGTTGTGGATTCAGAAGTCATTACTGAAGGACAGCGTGGGAAAGACCTGGTGTTGACGGTTGATATGGATTTACAGTTGGCAACAGAGGAAATCATTGAAAAGCATTTAATCAGCAAGAAAAAGATGGGGAACACAAAATTCTTGGATAGAGCGTTTGTCGTGATGATGGATCCGAAAACGGGAGAAGTTTTAACGATGGCAGGTAAAAAATATGACAAGGATGAAAAGACGGGAAAAAGGTCCATTAATGATTTCGCATTAGGAAACATCACGACTTCTTATACGATGGGTTCTGCTGTGAAGGGTGCGACTGTTTTGACTGGTTATCAACAAGGAGCCATTCAGCCCGGAACATTCTTCTATGATACAAAGTTGAAGATCAAAGGTACAAAGGAAAAAGGATCTTATAGCAATTTCGGGAACATAAACGATTTAACGGCTTTAAAAGTCTCTTCCAACGTTTATATGTTCAGGACCGCCATTAATATTGCAGGTGCACATTATGTGCCGAATGAGCCTTTAAACATTAAATCCAGTGCATTTTCAACGATGCGAAATTCGTTTGCCCAGTTTGGTTTAGGGGTTCGTACGGGAATCGATCTCCCGATGGAAATGAATGGTTTCAAGGGTTCCGAAACAACTCCGGGTAAATTACTGGATTTTGCTATCGGTCAGTATGATACATACACTCCTATGCAACTTGCGCAGTATGTGTCCACGATTGCCAATGGCGGGAACCGTATGGAACCCCACATTGTTAAGGAAATACGTGATCCGGTTGATGAAAATGATGAATTGGGTCCCATTTCCGAAGAAGTTTCACCAACTGTCCTGAATCGTCTTGATATGAAGGATGAATGGATTACCCGTGTACAAAAGGGCTTTGAAAAGGTAACGATGGAAGTAGGCGGAACCGCTTATTCTTACTTTGGAAATAAGTCTTATACAGTAGCGGCCAAAACAGGTACGGCGGAAGCATTCTATGATGGTCCGAGTAGATTGGATTATAGCGAGCCTCAAGCCACGATGAATATCACGCTTGTGGGTTATGCTCCAGCCGAAAACCCGGAAGTTGCATTTGCTGTTGTCGTTCCTTGGGCATATCAGGGACATTCAGGTCATTCCATGAGTAAAGAAATTGGTGCGGAAATCATGGATACTTATTTCAAGCTGAAAAAAGAGCGGACCGAGAAAAAAGATACGAATGCATCAACCGATTTGAAAGTTGAGAACGGTAAAGAGATTCAAAAAGAGCAAGCTGAAATAAGAGATAGTCAAGACGAATAAAGAAAAGATACACGCTTTTGGGATCAACCCAAAGCGTGTTTTTTTATGTTCAAATGGGGATGTTCAGGGTGCAACCACTTTTCTCTTAGCATCTTTACACTAGGTGAACAATCATTTACTGAATATTTACAATTCCTTTATACGAGGTTTACAGAGTAATCGTATGATTTGTATGTAGGACAAATTAATCATAAAAAATATTAGGGGGACTTACGCATGAGATATTTCAAGGGGATGGCGATGACTGTAGTAATGGGTGGAGTGATAGCCATTGCGGCTGGTTGTGGTGCGGATGATTCGACTAAAACAAGCGGTGCAAAAGGGGAAGGCTCTAGCTCATCTTCATTGGCAGGGGAAGTCATCATGGATGGTTCTTCTACTGTATTTCCCATAGTAGAGGCAGTTGCGGAAGAATATATGGCTGAACAACCGGATGTGAAAGTTTCTGTAGGATCTTCAGGAACGGGCGGGGGATTTAAAAAATTCATTGCCGGTGAAACGGATTTAACGAATGCGTCCCGACCTGTCAAAGAGGAAGAAAGTAAATTGATCGATGAAAAAGGTATTGAATATACAGAATTGAAATTAGCGTTTGATGGCATCTCGATAGTGGTCAACAAAGATAATGATTTTATTGAACACATGACAGTCGAGGAACTAAAAGAACTATGGGTTGATAATGGAACCGTGAAGAAATGGTCTGATATACGTCCGGAATGGCCAAAGGAAGAGATTAAGTTTTATTCCCCGGGTACAGACTCAGGCACATACGATTATTTCAATGAAGTCATACTCGAGGAAAAACCGATGGTGGAGAACGCGACACTTTCCGAAGATGATAATGTCTTGGTTCAAGGAGTAGAGGGGGATAAGAATGCCATAGGGTTCTTTGGATTCGCGTACTATGCAGAGAATAAGGATAAATTAAAGGTCATCTCCATCGATAATGGAAATGGGGCCGTTGAGCCAACCCATGAAACGATTAAAAGTGGGGACTATGCTCCTTTGTCTCGTCCCTTATTTACCTATGTAGCGAACAAATCAGTAGCAGAGAAGGAACAAGTAGCGGATTATACGGAATTCATGATTGAAAATGCGGGAGAACTATCTGAAGAAGTAGGGTACATCAGCCTTCCGGAAGAGGAGTATAAAAAGGATCTTGATAAATTGAAAGAACTAAAGGAATAGACGGTTTAATCATGTCACTCCTTTCCGTCTCCTCATCTGAATTCAGAGCGGGGAACGGATGGTCATTCAAATATTGCGTGTTTGAAATGGAGGATGCATTTTGGAACTGAAACAAGCAGAAGCCTATTCTGTACAGCGAATGATCCTGGAGAGAAAAAATAAAAAAAGGTTCAATCTGGAAAAGCTGATTCCGGTCATGCTGTTCCTAACAGCGGCCATATCGGTCTTCACGACCATTGGAATTGTCTTTACCCTTATTTTTGAGACGTTTATATTTTTTGAGAAGGTATCGATCGTTGAATTTTTTACAAATGGTAAGTGGTTACCTTTTGCCGCCACTCCTTCTTATGGAATTATGCCACTTGTTGTAGGTACACTGAAGATAGCGGTAATAGCCTCGCTAGTTGCGGTCCCCGTAGGACTTGCCACTGCCATTTTCTTGAGTGAATATGCATCGGAGAAAACGCGGAGAGTGATAAAGCCGATTCTAGAAGTGTTAGCGGGGATTCCCACTATCGTTTACGGATTCTTTGCCTTGACCTTCGTTACACCGGTTTTGCGTGATCTCTTCCCCTTCCTGGAAATGTTCAATGCGCTAAGCCCTGGGATCGTCGTAGGAATCATGATCATGCCGATGATAGCCTCTTTATCGGAAGATGCACTTATCTCGGTACCGAAATCGATCCGTGAGGGTGCATATGCTCTAGGTGCCACAAAGCTTGAAACGACGATAAAGGTGGTCCTGCCAGCTGCTGTATCCGGCATTGTGGCTTCCATCGTCCTGGCTATCTCGAGAGCAATAGGAGAGACGATGATCGTGAGTGTGGCAGGTGGTTCGACTCCTAGCGTGAGCATGGACGTCACCTCATCGATTCAAACGATGACAGCCTATATCGTGCAGGTCAGTAGTGGGGATGCTGGGTATGGAACAACGATATACTACAGCATCTATGCGGTCGGAATGACACTGTTCGCTTTTACGCTAATCATGAATCTGCTGGCGCAGTTCATCTCCCGCAGGTACAGGGAGGAATATTGACATGAAACTGATAAATAAAGGTCTTGTAGCAAAGAAAATGCCTGTCCGACTGGCGATTAACTCAATCTGTAAAGGGTTATTCTTCTTGGCAACCTTATTTGGGCTCCTGATCTTAGCCATCTTATTCTATCGGATATTTACTCAAGGGATTGGTCACTTGAATGGGGATTTCCTCCAGAACTTCGCTTCCCGAAAACCTGAAGAAGCTGGGGTAAAGGCTGCTCTCATTGGTTCATTATGGCTGATGGCCGTCGTTGCACCGGTTGCTCTTATGTTGGGGGTTGGGACGGCCATCTATTTGGAGGAATATGCGAAAAAGAATTGGATCACCACATTCATCAAAGTTAATATATCTAACCTGGCGGGAGTTCCCTCCATTGTATTCGGATTGCTTGGTTTGACGGTTTTCGTCAGGGCTTTGGCCTTGGATCGCTCCATTTTGGCAGCAGGACTAACGATGAGCCTACTCGTCCTGCCAGTCATCATTGTAGCGGCACAGGAAGCCATTAGGGCTGTACCTCGTGAATTAAGAGATGCTTCTTATGGAATGGGTGCCACCAAATGGCAGACCATCTGGAAAGTGGTCCTGCCAGCAGCGATACCAGGGATTTTAACAGGTGGGATCCTTGCTTTATCCCGGGCAATCGGAGAAACCGCTCCATTGGTGGTGGTCGGCATTCCATTATTCATTGCCTTTTTACCGCAATCAGTCATGGATACGTTTACGGTGCTCCCTATGCAAATCTATAACTGGACATCGCGTCCTCAGGAAGAATTTCAACAGGTGGCTGCAGCAGGAATCATCGTGTTGCTCATTCTGCTCATTTTCATGAATTCAATTGCTGTGGTAATCCGAAATAAATTTCAGAAAAGATACTGATGGGGGGAGAAGATAATATGAACATGACCTTAGCGAATCAAGAGGTTCCACTAATTAAAAATGAAAAAAAGCCTGTTTCTTCAAGGGCTCCCGTATATAAAACGGCAGGGCTCAATCTATGGTATGGGGAAAACCATGCATTGAAAAATATTGATCTTGATATGCATGAGAATGAGGTGACCGCAATCATCGGTCCGTCAGGATGTGGGAAATCCACCTTTATCAAAACGTTGAACCGGATGATCGAACTTGTTCCAGGCGTAAGGACGACAGGACAGATTAAATACCGGAACCGTAATATCCTGGATCAATCTTATAAAGTGGAGGATTTGAGAACGCAGGTGGGTATGGTTTTTCAAAAACCGAACCCTTTCCCTAAATCAATCTATGAGAATGTGATATATGGACCGAAACTTCATGGTATCAAGAATAAAAAGATTTTGGACGAAATAGTGGAAAAAAGTTTAAGAGGTGCTGCCATCTGGGATGAAGTAAAAGACCGTCTTCAAGAAAATGCATATGGACTCTCAGGTGGGCAACAACAGCGACTTTGTATCGCTCGGTGTCTCGCCATTGAACCTGATGTCATTTTAATGGATGAACCGACATCAGCGCTCGATCCGATTTCCACATTAAAAATTGAAGAATTGATCCAAGAGCTAAAAAAAGATTTTAGTATTATAATCGTTACCCATAATATGCAGCAAGCGGCCCGAATCTCTGATAAAACGGCTTTCTTTCTAAATGGAGAAGTCATCGAGTATGACGACACCGATACCATCTTCTCGAACCCGCATGATAAGAGGACCGAAGATTATATTACAGGTCGGTTTGGATGAGAGAAAAGGGGGCAGATGCATGATTGTACGCGAAAATTTCGAACTTCAGTTAAAAGAATTACAAGGGAAAATCGTTGAGTTGGCTGAATTGGCATCAGGCGCAATCACTAAATCATTTACGGCACTTGAGAACAGGAATTTTGAAGAAGCGCTTGGAGTCATCGAGGATGATACGAAAGCAGATTTATTGGAAGAGGAAATTAACGACTTCGCCATTCTCCTAATTGCTAAACAACAACCGGTTGCCATCGATTTACGGAGGATTATTGCTGCCATCAAAATTGCATCCGATATGGAGAGAATGGCAGACTTTGGCGTTAATATAGCCAAATCGGCCATACGAATCGGTGATCAGCCTTTCATTCTTCCGATAACTTCATTGAAAGAGATGTATGATATCACACTGAAGATGATTGAACTTTCCATTGATGCCTTTGAGAGGGAAGATATTACTCTAGCGCGAGAAATCATTGAAATGGACGATGAGGTCGATCGTTTCTATGGGGATATGATCCGAAGTCTCCTAAGATTGTCGGATGAAAAGAACCTACAACAGGTGACTCAACTTTCCTTCATTGCCCGCTATCTAGAACGAACGGCTGATCATACAACGAATATTGCCGAAAATATATACTTCCTTGTGAGGGGGCGTTATATCAGCCGCAGGGATTGAATATAGGCAGTTTTAAAAGAGAGACTTTGCCTGGCCGGCAGCCATTCAAAGTCTCTCTTTTATCATTATTGTGTCAGTGTCTTGGCCAATTGTCGATAGGTCATGTTATCCGTGACGACAAATTCGCCAATCTGAATGTTCTTGGAGAAGCCCTGATCTTCAACGTAAGACTCAAAACGTGCAGCGTCATCGATGATTTTTTCCTTTTCCAGTTTCGTTGCTATTTCTAGTGTAGTCATATTGGCTTTCACTTCTAAGGTATAGGAAACAACAGGATTATTCTTTTTGGGAACCTCTTTCTCTTGTTTCTTCTCCTCCTTGTCGATCCTTTTTTCTTCTTTTTCGGAATTTAGCCTTTCGTCTTTCTGCAAGGATACGAGATAGCCTTTTTCATTCAGCAATTTCTTAGCTTCTTCCACAGTCGGTCCAGTTTCTTCGTTGGGCTCCGTCATATAATAAAAACCAGCAAAGATTGTTGTGGAAACAATGAGGCCTGCTGAAAAGGCCTGAAGCGTCACTTTATTCATCTTTTTTTCCCCGCAATCCATATTCTTCAATGACTGAAAGGGTTTGTTCTTTCGTCAAAGAGGATTGTTTGGCGATCTGGTCCAGTGAAAGTCCTTGGTTATATAAAGAAAGAACCTGGCTCTTTAAGATTTTATGAATGGACTCCCTGTCATTTGAAGGAGTGGTTGCTTTGAGACGGTTTGCCTCAGAGTGGTCTGGCCCGTCCTGGATCACAAATTCCTCTTCAAGAATCTTCACCTTTTTCTTCAATTGGTAGATATCCTGCATATAGGTTATAGTCATTTGTTCTAGATCTTCTTCTAATTTAGCAACCTTGTCTTGTTTGAAAAAAGAAATAATAAGAAGGATGATTGCCAATGAGAATAATAGAATAATTAAGGTTTGCATGTTTTCACCTCAGGGAGAAAATTTTCGACATTTACATCTATTTTACACATATTTATTAAAAATTTGGTGATTTTCCTTTTATTATATTTTTAAAATAGCATTTCTTTTCCTAATCTGACGGATTTTCATTCGCTATTTGTCGAATTTGCACTCGGTTTATAAAAAGAAAATAAATATGGATAATAATCTTGATGTAAATCCCTTTATTTCTAAAGTAAATAAATTTCGACAAAATGTGTTTATTGTTCATTGGCGAATTCAATGCTAACATAAATGTAATAAAATAAACTGAAAAATCAAATAGTTTTATTTCTTAAACAAGGTAAAGCCTTTCTTAAAATTAGTGTGTAGGATCATGAGAGATTGAGTGTCACTGTCAGCGCCTATCGTTAAGTGTGATATAAATTCGAAAAGAGAAAGGGATGATTTTTATGAGTTCATTATCCGCATATATGCCACAGGATAACCGGGAAGTATTTCGAAAGGGGTTAAAGGCGGGGCTATGGATGGACGAGAGTTTTGATTGGTATCCTGAAGAGGATATGATGAGTCATCCCGGCGGGGAAATAAGGTCGCTTTTACAAACGTTTACCCAAGGAAAAATAACATTTTCAAAGTTCACGATAAGAAATACGTCCTTTGAGCCTAAATATCCAAAGATGTTCTTTCATTATGAAAACGCTTTCGAAAAGCAAGCGGTCGCTTTTTACAGTCCGGGTGAGCGGGCAATCCTACATGTTGCGACGCAGTCGATTGCCCTATTAGGAGGAGTTGTAAAGGGGAAAGGTATTTCACAATACTGTATTCAGGGGAAAGGGAGTCTCTATCAAGAAGGATGTTTTAAATCGTTGAAAGAAGGGATCCTTGCTTACTCACCACTTGCCAAAGGGGAGGTCACCAGTATGTTCACCCTGGAAACGGAAATCCTGCCAAAGGAATGTGTGGAAGTAGTGGCATGGGCCATACATGCTGAAACAAAAGAAGAAGCAAAACTCCTGAATCACAATCTTCTTCAAACCATGAAAAGCGGCGAGAACTAGGAAAAAAAAAGTTAAATTAATTTTTCCCGAAAAACATACTAGCATTTCACAATAAATAATGCTATTATAGAAAAGTCCTATGTGAAAAAGTCAATATGTTTGGAGGGAAATACACATGCGCGTAAATATTACATTAGCTTGCACTGAATGTGGAGACCGTAACTATATTTCTAAAAAAAATAAACGTAACAATCCAGACCGTCTTGAGCTTAAAAAATACTGCTCAAGAGAAAAACGCAGCACAACTCACCGCGAAACAAAGTAAGCAACAGGATTTTCCTGTTGTTTTTTTTTTGCTTTTTTCCCTTTTAGCCATTAATCCTAAAATTCGACAACTTTCTATTTCGGCTTTCGTAAATGAGTTCATTTTATGAGATACTGATAGTAGTAGACTTAAAGGAGTATAAAATGATGAGAGAGAATAAAAAGATAATCAGGCAACGCATTCGAACTCATTTAATGGAAATGAGCAATGAAGAGCATGAGGAGCTATCAAATAAGATTGCCGAAAATCTATTTTCACTTGACGAGTGGAAACAGGCCAAAACCATCGGCATTACCATTTCCATCTACCCTGAAATTTCAACGGTCAGGATCATTGAACAAGCATGGAGAGAAGGCAAGTCGATTGCCGTACCGAAGTGCTACCCAGAAGAGAAGGCAATGGATTTTAAGAAAATCACTTCTTTCAATCAGTTAGAGTCCGTTTATTATGGTCTTCTTGAACCAATGGAGGAAACGAAAAAAGCATCCGTCCGTGAATTGGATCTTTTGGTTGTCCCGGGTTTGGCATTTTCGAATGAAGGATATCGTCTAGGATTTGGCGGAGGTTATTATGATCGTTTCCTTTCTCATTACAGTGGAAAGACGTTAGCGCTTGCCTACGATGTTCAAATACTGGATGACTTGCCAATAGAGGTGCATGATATCGCCGTTGGTAAACTGATTACTCCCACGAAAGTTTTACGTACATATGCTCATTAGAGCAAGAAGAGGTTCCATTATTATTTTTCACTCATAAAAATCCTTTCCTGTATCACACTAATGGTAGGAGGGATTTTTATGTTACGAGTAATTGTACAAATATTTTTGATTGGTTTAGTGATTTATGCAGGTTTCAAAAATCGGTATCGTTTGATGAATGTAGCCCTATCGAATGGCATGATAAGAAAATATCTAGTGACCAAGTCTTTAAACATGCCGATATTGAGGGATAAAATGATGCAAAGTATGTTTTCACAAACCAAATGATGAGTGAGTAGAAGGAACCTAATGAGAGGGTTCCTTTTTTTATGGGAGGGACACTTCTTTTTTTTACTTTTTTGATCATTTCGTCTATAGTTTGAATTAGATAATATAAGGATTTCATCAGGAAATGATTTGGAAAGTGGGGAATGTTTTGGGGTATAAAGAGGAGTATTTATTTTGGGAGATTGTCCGGCTATTGTCAGTTCAATATGATTACCGCATGATCACTGTCACGGAAAATCATGAGGAAATATGGCTAGAAAGCGAAAAAAACACGGATTTCCCCGTGATAAGATTGATTCGTCATGATCTTGATTGGGCAAATTGGCTTAAAAGGGATATAGACCGGACCTTGAAAAACGGCGAACAAGTCAGGAAAAAGTTATATAAAAAACCAATGAGCATTTTAAGTATCTATGTGAGTAAATTTGCTCCTGTTGATGATTTTGAATTTAGCGCACAACCAGCTATGCTTCAAAAAACGAAAGTGAACACCTTTATATTTGCAAGCGAGTCTTTTCAGACTTCCAAACAAAATTTGGAGGCTACCCTGAAAACACCACTTTCGATTTCTGTACCGGAGGATGAAGAAATTGATGAAGGGCAAGTGCTCGAGTTAAAGAAGGTAGCCATCTCAGCTTCCGTCAAAAAGGCTAAGGCTGAACAAAAAGTATTCCAGCAGGCTAAACCATTCTTTACCTATATATTGATAGCGATACAGGTTGCTGTATTCATCTTGATGGGGTTTAGTGGAGGGAGCACCGATTCCAGGACTTTAATCGAGTTTGGAGCTAAATACTCGCCTTACATCCTTCAAGGGGAGTGGTGGAGGTTCTTTACTCCGATGGTTGTCCACATTGGTTTTATCCACTTACTCATGAATACATTTTCGTTGTACTTGATAGGGGCGGAAGTTGAAAGGATATATGGGAATGCTAGGTTTCTATTCATCTATATCTTTGCAGGTTTTGCAGGAACTCTAGGTAGCTTCATTATGACTCCAAACCTTTCAGCAGGAGCCAGCGGAGCTATTTTTGGTTGTTTTGGGGCCCTGTTGTATTTTGGAATGGTGTATCCAAAGTTATTTATGCGTACGATGGGTTCTACCGTCATTCTTCTCATCGTCATTAACCTGGTATATGGTTTTACTGTATCGGGAATCGATAATGCAGGACATATCGGTGGTTTGATCGGTGGTTTCCTAGCGGCCGGGGTGGTCCACCTACCGAAGACGCAAAAGGTGTTACGTCAGATGGCTTTTTTAGTTGGAACTGCCGTACTGACTTACTTTTTGCTGCAATTTGGCTATACTCATCAGAAAAATGATGATGAAACAATGGCCATGTTGGCACAGGATTACATTGAAGATGGTGAGGAAGCGAAAGCGGAGGAAATGTTAGCGGACTATGTGGAGGATAATTCTGATGCACCGATATCTCATTTCATCCTTGGGAACCTATCCTTTGATAATGAGGAATTCGAAGACGCTCGCCACTACTTTGAAAAAGCGATTGAACAAAACCCTAAGTTACATGAAGCACATTACAATCTCGCTTTGGCGTATGCCAAGCTCAACCTGATGGATGAAGCTAAAGAGCAGGCTCAAAAGGCCGTTGAGCTTGCTCCAAAGGAAAAATCATATAAGGAATTGCTAGAAGAATTGGAATAGGAAGTCTATAATTTTTGCCTTAGCAAATATGGGGTGCCGTCTTTACCGGAAAATAAGACGAGGACTTCCCTTTTATCTTTGGCTACTAACAATAGGGGGATGGTGCTGCCTTGTGGACTCAAGGTGGTACCGTCCTCTTTTTTTATGCTTATTACATAATTTTTATAAAGGCCTTCCCAAAGTTTACCGACAATTTCTTCCCGCTGGAATGAAGGAAAGCTTGAAAGCCACTGATTTTTTCTGGCCGGTAAATCGGTTAGAGAGATCACTTTATATTGATTTGGGTCAATATCAAAGTGTTCTTCGGCTTTTTGTAAACTATTTTGGGTAATATTCTTGGTTACGCTGTCCAGGACATGTTTCCACTCCTTCTGTTCCTCGGAAAGGGGATTATGGAAAGATTGAAAATCAGGTGTGGATATGGCATATAGTTTGTCTTTACTTAATTGTTGTGCGCTTGTGAAAATGGTATCAGAAGGGTGTAACTCGGCATAATGAAAGGTTATCGCATCATAACGCCCACTTTCTTTTTCCTTGAATTTGTCTGACTGTGAGAGCTCTTGTCGATTTTGTTTCCAGTTTTTTAACGTGCCTTCTAGTTTCCCATTCTTGTAAAGGAGTGAAACGTCCTGACGCAAATAGGCTGTCTGATCCAATGAGGAGTGAACTTTCCATGTAAGGGAATAGGCGTCCTTTCCTGTTTCTTTCACTACCAAATGAGTAGAAGCATGTTCAAATTGGAGGGAAGAGTCAATTGGGAAATAAATGATCGTTTCCTCTACCTGGTGTGTGTCCGAAAAATATAGGATAATAAAGATGGCAGCTACCATTAAAAAAACGGTATACTTCAATTGTAGTTTCATTTGTCGCCTCCGTTTTTGGCTGTATGCTATAAACAAGTTCATTTAAAAAGAAAAATGAATAAACGGAATGCTAGATGGAAATACCCACTGTTTCATCATATGAATGGTGCTGGACAAGAAGTACTGAAAAATAACATTAGAGGATTCACATGGCAAATTGATTATGCTGTATGGAGAAAATAGTAAAGAGGTTTAATATGAAAACATACTATGATTTACAACAATACTTGAAAAAGTTTGGGACATTCATTTATTTCGGTGATCGTGTGGCTGAGTTGGAAATGATGGAATCTGAAATCAGGGAAATCCATCAAATGCAAATGATGGACACGAAGGATTACCAGATGGCGATACTCTTGATTAGGCAGCAATTGGCTATTGAAAGAGAAAAAAATGATAAAAAAAGGTGATACGATGGAAAAGGTGCTGTTAGGGGTTGACTTGGGCGGAACCACAACCAAGCTTGCCTTAATCAATGTTTACGGAGAGATTATTCATAAGTGGGAAATTGCGACTGACATTTCCGAAAATGGAAAGAACATCACCATGAATATTGCAAAGGCGATTGATGCAAAGCTGGAGGAACTCAATGAACCGAAAAGTAAAATGCTGGGTATCGGAATGGGTGCCCCGGGCCCCGTCAACTTTACCAACGGATCCATTTATGAAGCGGTCAATCTCGGTTGGAAAGACTACCCATTGAAGGATTTATTGGAAGTGGAGACATCTCTTCCGGCCGTGATCGACAATGATGCTAATATGGCGGCATTGGGCGAGATGTGGAAAGGCGCTGGAGAAGGAGCTAAAGACCTTGTGTGTGTAACGCTTGGAACAGGGGTAGGCGGAGGGGTCATCCATAATGGCAAAATCGTACATGGTATAAGCGGAGCAGCTGGGGAAATTGGTCATATGACCGTCGTTACAGAAGGAGGGGCTCCCTGTAACTGTGGCAAGGTTGGCTGCTTGGAAACGGTTGCTTCGGCAACTGGAATTGTCCGACTTGCATCAGAAGCATTGGGAATGGCGGACGAACCCTCTCTGCTACAAGAAAGAATACAAGAGGGAAATCCGCTATCCTCCAAATTGCTTTTTCAATGCGCACTAGCAGGAGATTCTTTGTCTAAATCTGTGGTGGACCGTGTGGGCAATTATTTAGGACTGGCATTATCTCATGTTGGCAATGTCATGAATCCTGAAAAAATCGTTATCGGCGGAGGGGTTTCTAATGCTGGAGATATACTCCTGGAACCAGTCCGTAAGGCATTTGAACTTTATTCTTTTAAACGAGTTCGCAAATCGACAAAAATCCATCTAGCAACCCTTGGAAATGATGCCGGGGTCATAGGGGCTGCCTGGCTTATTAAAAATCGGTTAAATCCATCATGATCTTACTTGTAATGATTCAACCGATTATATAGGCATGGGTGGATGATAAATAGATGGAATATTGCAAAAGAAGTGACGGGAACTGAATGTAGGTATTGTTTGGCTCGGTCAATGTCCATGGAAAAGAAAGGGTCCTTTAAAAGGGGAGGTTCTTACATGTTTCCCTTTTTCATTTCATAAATATTAAGGAATGAAAGGGGACGATAGTGGATGATAATCATAAGTAGGAATGGTGACAGTTTGGACTATTACAGTAAACTGTTTCAAATCCCACAGGTATTGGTGGAGGAGGCTAACAGAGATATCCAAGGCATTCTGCAGGAAGGACTTTATGTGAACATACCGGGGTTTATTCTTCAGAAGGAGTCAAGGAACGATTTTGATCTGGTGAAAATCTCCAAACACTATCATTTGCCGCTGGATGCATTGATCCTGGTTAATCAGACAAACCAAGGACCTTTTTCAGTACCCGTTCGAATCATGGGCCCTCTGCTTAATCCGGTCAAGTTCTATGATTATCAGTCACTTCTGGATGATTTGGAGGCTTTAACCGTACATTATCCATTTATCAAGGTGGAGTCGATTGGAAAGAGTGTGTTAGGCAAAGAGCTGTTGGAAGTAAGAATCGGCCAAGGTGAAAAAGTCATCCATTTTAATGGTTCATTTCATGCAAATGAATGGATCACCTCGGCCATTTTAATGAAATGGCTTAATGATTTGCTTCTCGCCCTAAGCAACGATGATCGCATATGCGGCATAGCGTGTTTGCCTTTTTTTCAGGAAGTGACCATTTCGGTCGTTCCTATGGTCAACCCTGATGGCGTAGACCTTGTACTTAAGGGGGAGGAAGCGGCGGAGGGGTGCATAGATGTGCTCGAAATGAATAATGGCAACCCTGCTTTTTATGCCTGGAAGGCGAATATACGCGGGGTTGATTTGAATAATCAATACCCTGCCAAGTGGGAGATAGAAAAACAAAGAAAAGTACCACAGGCACCTGCACCGAGGGATTTTCCCGGTGAGGTGTGTTTGTCGGAGCCGGAAGCAATTGCCATGAAAGAATTGGCAGAGAAACGGAACTTTTGCAGAGTCTTGGCACTCCATACGCAAGGTAAAGAGTTTTACTGGGGGTATGAAGGATGGGAGCCTAAGCAAAGTGAGGAAATCGCTAAAGAGTTTGAAGCGAGAAGCGGGTACCGTGCCGTTCAATATGTTGACAGTCATGCAGGCTATAAAGATTGGTTCATTCAAGAATTCAGGAAAGAGGCCTATACAATAGAGTTGGGCAAGGGGATCAACCCGCTTCCTTTATCCCAGTTTCCTTCTATATATGGAGAATCTGTGCATATTTTAATGGCGGCATTATATATGTGACCATGATTTTTGTCGGAATATACTTCCAAATAAATATAAGGTGATTAATCGCCACATTTCTTCTTTTTTACTTTATAATGAAGAACATAAGAGGTTCATTTGTAATCTCTTACTCTTTCTAATGTCTTGCTCACACATATGCCAGGCGTTTAGTTTCAAAGGAAGGTGTGTGGAGATTAAAGTGTTTAATGCAGCCCTCACTCAATTGCTGCCTATCTGTAAGATGGTAAGTATCGTTTTGTTGTGTATCTCCACTACCCTTCTTCTCTCGGCTTGTGAGCCTTCCAATGACCTTAGTAAACCCGTAGCTGATACGGAAAAAGAAAAATCCCAACACAATCAGGAATCTTCATTGAGCACATTAGAAATCCCGGCTTCAGAAAAGGGAAAAATCGAAGCTATTTATGGTTGGCTCGATTCCAACACCATTTTGTTTTCCGAAAAGAAAGATGGTATGGATTCACTACAGCTGATGGAATGGAATTTGAAAACGAATACTTCAGCTGTTTTTTATCAGCCTTCTTCGGATTTTAGTGAAGTGTCAATCAGTCCAACAGGGGCACATGTGTTGATTTCTTCCTTCACATCAGCAGGTAAAACGGCGATTACGATCTTGGACCGAACGGGTAACCCACAATATTCTCTCGTGTTACCTGCCTACGAATTATCTTTTGAGTGGAATTCGTTCCAAGAGGATATGTTGTTTCTAACCAGTTTTTATGAAGATTGGACATACAGCAGTTATGTGATAAACCCAGAAGAGCAAACGGTTCATTCCCTTGATTTTCCACAGCCTTTCGCTCAATGGGATAGTGGAAATGGGTTGATGTTTCTTGATTGGGATAGGGAAGAACCCGCTTTGACGGCTCCTTTAGAAAGAAAAGCGTTGAATGATGGGACAGTGGAAAACTTAATGCTGGATGTCATTCATTTTAAAAAAGTGAAACACGCGCTTATGACTATTCAAGTGGAGACAGAAAAACAAGATCGAGGTACATACGCATTTTATGATGAGACAAACAAACCGATCCATTCTTTTTCCGTACCACTATTGAAAAGCTTTTCAGATTGGGTTATACCAGCCTACGACATGATTGAAAAGAATAAGGAACTTTTAACGTTCGTTCCTGTAGAATCAAAAGACGCTGACCAATATGAAAGTAAGTTTACTTTAACTAAATTGAATTGGGAAACGGGTACACAAGAAGAATTGATGAAGGACATGGAAAATGAACCATTGAGCTGTTCGCTTGATGGCAGTCTATGCTTATATGGGAATCAATTTGAAAAAATCATTGATATAAAAACCCATCAAATAAAAAAATTATTCTAAGAAATATAATGACTAAATCAAAAGCTCGCCACATGGCGAGCTTTTTCTTTTAATGTGCAACTGGAAAACCGCTGTTGATGATAGTCATGACAGTAAACCAGCCAAATACGGCGGCACTGCCTGCTGCGAAAATGAATCCCAAGAAGTTTCTTTTTTTAATTGTGGTAACTACCGCTGCTAAACCAAGTATCGCCACAAGTCCGAAAATGACCATTAATACCATATCAAAACCCCCTTTTCCCTAATTGAAAACCCAATCCCTAATAATATACCCAGAGATTTAAGTAACTACCAAAAATATGTAGAAAAGATTGCATTTGTTAATATTTTAATATTTTTTCAATTATTTGTCGAGGCCTAAAAGATGACACTTCTATGTCATGGGTAAACTGTATCAACAAAAGAGCCAAATTGGTGTAAGATAAGGGTAATGAAAATATGGGAGTTGTTGAAGATGAAATGGACTCAAATACCTCTAGGACCGTTGCAAACGAATTGTTATATCGTTTCCGACGGACAGAATTGCTTAATTATTGACCCGGGCGAGGAGCCGCAGAAAATAATTCAGTACATACAAACTAAAAAGTTTAAACCGCTGGCCATTTTATTAACCCACGCGCATTTTGATCATATCGGAGCACTGGATGCCATCCGCGATCATTATGAAATTCCTGCGTATATCCATGAAAGGGAGGCCAAATGGCTGCTTGACCCTGCCCTGAATGGTTCACAGAACTGGTTCCCCGATAATCCGATGCGCATGAAGCCGGCTGACCATATCCTTGCCAACGAACAGGAGCTTACTATTGGCGGATTCACTTTTGAAGTGCTTGAAACACCGGGGCACTCGCCGGGCAGCGTCTCCTATTATGCAAAGGAAGAGCGGCTTCTCTTTTCCGGGGACGTCTTGTTTCAGGGAAGTGTAGGAAGAACGGACTTGATAGGTGGCAGTGAATCAGTGCTTTTAAAAAGTATTGATACGAAATTATTGCCCCTTTCTGATGATACAATTGTCTTTCCAGGGCACGGTCCCATTACGACCATTTTAGATGAAAAGAATACGAATCCCTTTCTGAAATAAGAGATGCTACAGGTGCCGGATCAGGTACCTGTTTTTCTTTGAATTATAATTGATTGAATATTTTGACTCGTGTAATTATACTGAAGGTACTCGAAAAAAGGAGGTGGGAATTTGGAAAAGTTCCTGTATGAACTGATAGGAAATAGTCCACATAAAAAAATATCCTATCAGGACTATATGGAAGCTGTTCTTTATTCACCTACTTTAGGCTATTATATGCGTGAAAAAGAGAAGATTGGTATGAACGGTGACTTTTATACATCTGGTAATGTTGGCGATGCATTTGGTAGGACCCTTGCTAGGTGGTTTGTCTTCTTAATGAAGGAAAGGGGGTTGCCGCCTTGTGTCGTTGAAATGGGGGCTGGAAATGGAAAGCTGGCCCATGACATTCTCAAGTATATAAGAGAAGAAGAACCAATGCTGTGGGAGGATTTTACATATATCCTAGTGGATAGCAGTCCTTATCATAGGAAACTGCAACAAATGCGGATACGTCCATGCGAACAGGTCGTTATTGCCACTGATCTCGAAGACTTCCCAATAGTGAAGGGAATCTTGTTTTCTAATGAACTTTTTGATGCATTGCCGGTCCATGTTATCGAAAAGAAAAATGGAGAGCTTGTAGAAATATTCATCACGGTGAAAGAAGATAAATTAGTGGAAATAAAGGAATCCCTTGAAAATCAGGAAATCCACTCCTACCTGGAGGAGCATAATATTGCATTGAAAGAAAATCAGCGTTATGAGGTACCTATAAAGATGGTAGAGGAATTTGAGAGAATCGTTAATCGCCTCCATGCGGGTATCCTCCTTACCTTTGATTATGGCTATACGGAACTGGAATGGGGCGAACCAGCTCATCAGCAAGGTAGCTTAAGAGGTTTTTATCAACATAACATGGTCAATGACATACTCCAACGACCAGGGGAAGCGGATCTGACTACGCATATCCATTTTGATACCCTAATCAAACTTGGGACTAACCGGGGTCTATCCTTGAGAGATCTCCTGGTGCAACGGGACTTTTTACTGAAAGGGGGAATTCTTGAAGGGCTGAGGGATCACGAAGGAACAAACCCATTCTCCGAACATGCTAAGCGTAACCGTGCGATACGAAGCTTAATCATGCCTGGAGGCCAAAGTGAATACTTTAGGGTTTTAGTACAAACAAAGAATATAGACGAAAAGGTGAAATTGTTTCGTGAATGAGACATGATAAAACCCATGGACCAAGAGTCCATGGGTTATGTATTTTGCTCTTAATGTGCAGCGCCTGGGGTCATCATAAATACGCTCCAGTAGGAAAATCCTGCAAAGAAAACGGTAAGATAGGCACCGAAAACGTAAATATACATGCGTTCAGACAACTTCAGGTAACTCAATAGTACAAAAAATCCGGTTTGTGCGAAGAAAAGTAAAGATGTTTGGTACATATCGCCAAGATAAAAGAAAATTGCCATAACCCCTGTCCAAAATCCACAAACTCTAAACATGCGTTCCATCTGAATACCTCCCTGTGTCTAGTCGTGTTCATACTAAATAATTATAAATGAAATTGTAAGGTAATGTAAAGGATGCCTTTTGTTTCTAGGCGAGGATGGATGCCTTATAAGAACATGTTACGCAATTTTCCATCATATTATCCAATTCCACGATGTGGATATTGGTAAACAACGACTCAAACATTCCTTTTAAGAAGGAGTTGTGCATGGTGCAGATAGTGCTAGGGTCAACTTTGGCAACTTCTTTAAAGGGACAGTTATAAATTCTGAAGTGAATTTTATTTTCCGCCTCATCTGCCTGTATTTCAGGAGAGAACCCTGCAATTGATGCTGCATTTTTAAGCATGTTGACTTTTTCATCAAAGGTCAAGTCATCGATGGAGGTTGATTTAAGTTTGATTTGTTGGTGGATCAACTCTTCTCCAAATGTTTTTCCAGTTTCATAGAGCGCCTGTATGCCTGCTTCGCCGAGTGTCATCATAGTCTGGATGGCAATTTTTGAAAGTAACTGATAATCCCTGAAAGGAAAATGAAGTTGAATGACTTTATCCGATAAGTGGTAAATCCTGCTCGGACGGCCACCTTTTCCAGTTTTCCGTGCCTCTGAAGTAAGCATATCAACATCTTCAAGTTTTGATAAATGAAGACGGGCAACATTTGGATGGATTTCAAAGGAGTCTGCAATTTGCTGGACGGAGACTCCTTGATGATTATTCACGATATATTGATAGATATAATATCGGGTTGGATCGGCTAATACGTTGGTAATTCTTAACGTTTGTTCCATTGTGCCCTCCTAAAATTCCAAGTTTAACTAATTATATTATAATACAGGCAAAAAAAATTGGAATGAAAGAAAGAACAAATTTCCCTTATTTAAGAAAAAGTTCACATTTCAATTGGATTTATAGTGCAAATGTATATACAAACATTATACAAATGTTGTACAATTCCATTATGGAAATCAAAAACAATAATTTGTGAACGGAGAGTGATGAAGGATGAATCGATTAACTTTCTATTCTTATCCAAGTTGTACTTCTTGCCGTAAAACAAAGAAGTGGTTGAAAGCCAACCATGTTAGCTTTGATGAGCGTCATTTATTCAAAGATACACCGAATGAAGAAGAATTGAAGAGAATACTTGAATTAACAACCGAAGGAATGGATGAGGTATTGGCAACAAGAAGCGAAGCGTACAAAAAATTAAACGTGAACATTGATGAGATGATGCTTTCCGATGTACTCCATCTATTGACGAATGAGCCTAAATTATTGAGACGTCCGATTCTCATAGACGGTGAAAAGTTAGTGATTGGTCATAATGAAGATGCTTTACGAAATTTGGTTTCCCATAACTCAGAATTGAAAATGAGCATATAAGTCTATTCTCGAATTTTTTTTCGAGAATTTTTTTATTTAGAAGGAATTTGTCTTATAACGTCGAAATTCTACTACAAGAAAATCTGGAGGTGATGAATGATTGATATCAACTGAAAAAACAGCAGAAAAAATCCTTACCAGTGCCATTAGACTCTCGGCATCGGACATCCACGTTTTACCACGCAAGGAAGGCCCACTTATTCAATTTAGAATCGACAACAAGCTCGTACCACAAGAAACCCTATCCTTTTTTGAAACCGAGAGGCTTATTTCCCATCTTAAATTTCTTGCCGCAATGGATATTGGCGAGAAAAGAAGGCCCCAAAGCGGAGCCATTACCGTCAATCTCGCCAATAAAGTGGTTGGACTTCGCCTTTCCACCCTACCCACAGCTCACTCCGAGAGTTTGGTTATCCGTTTAATTCCTCAACAGAATATCCTACCTCTAGAACAGTTATCCTTATTTCCCAATACCGCTCAAAAACTGATAGCGCTTTTGAAACATTCCCATGGGATGATCATTTTCACGGGTCCTACTGGAAGTGGGAAAACGACAACATTATACTCCTTGCTTCATCATGCACAAGAAATGATTAACCGAAATGTCATCACGCTTGAGGATCCTATAGAAAATGAATCTGATAAAGTGTTACAGGTCCAAATTAATGAAAAGGCCGGCATTACGTATTCAGTCGGTTTAAAAGCGGCACTTAGACATGATCCCGATATTATCATGGTCGGGGAAATTAGGGATTCCGAAACGGCAAAGATTGCAGTACGGGCCGCATTGACCGGGCATCTAATCCTCACTACTATGCATACAAGGGATGCTCAAGGAGCCATTTCTAGGCTGCTAGAGTTCGGTGTAAGCTGGCTGGAGATTGAACAGAGTTTAATTGGCGTGACGGCGCAAAGACTGGTGGAGTTGAAATGCCCGCATTGTGAGGGCGAGTGTGCCCCCGATTGTTCCATGACCTACCGAAATAAAAGGGCCAGCGTATATGAGTTGCTGACTGGAAAAAGTCTAGCGGAAGTCTTGAAGGTGACGAAAGAGGAAAAAGGAAAGGGGAAAGCCACCTATCGTCAGCTGAAAGACGAAATTGGGAAAGCGGTAGCGATGGGCTATGTGAATCTCGATGAATTTGAACGGTTGGTTTACGAAGAAACCAAAAAGTAAATGGACGTTGAAAGAACAAGCTGTCTTTATAACGAAGCTGGGCGAATTATTAGCTCATGGTTATCCTTTAGCCGAGGCGATCCACTTCCTGGAATTTCAGGAATCCAAGAAAAAGGCCGGGGATTTCAATCAGGCCATTCAGGATTTAAGGAGTGGGCACCCTTTGCATCAAGTGTTGACGAATCTTACGTTTCATCCAGAGCTTGTAAGTTTTATATTTTATGGCGAACAATATGGCGACCTTGATCGAGCATTGAAGGAAGGAGGGGACTACTGGAAGAAACGGACGGAAGATACAGAAAAAGTGAAAAAACTCATGATCTATCCGATTTTCCTGTTCTTTTTTGTGAGCATTGTATTTTATGTACTGCAAAGTGTCCTTCTCCCCAAGTTTCAGACGATTTTTCAGACGATGAATGTTAAGCAGAATATGATCCTGAATGTGTTGGCTGCATCCTCAGTCATCCTCCCGCTGATCCCCTTCATCCTACTTGGAATGCTCCTTATCTTCTATTTATTCAAACAATTCTGGTTCGACAAACTATGCCCATTAAGACAACGGCGATTATTGATGAAGATTCCGTTGGCAGGACCCTTCATCAAGTTGTATGAAACGTATTTTTTTGCAAGTCAGTTCAGCGGTCTCCTCGCTGGGGGGCTTTCTATTAACCAGAGCATTAAATTATTCTCCGTAAACCAGCAGCAACCGTTTTATCAAAAGCTTTGCTCCATCATTAAAGATGATTTAATGGAGGGCAGGTCGCTAGAAACCATCTTTCAAGAGCAACCGTACTTTGATAAGAACTTGTCGATTATCGCAGCGAATGGACAAAAGTATGGCAGGCTTGATTCTGAGTTACTCCATTACAGCCGTTTTTTATTGGAAAAGATTGAAGAGAGGATGAACGCCATCATGAAAGTCATACAACCTCTTCTTTTTTCTATAATCGGGCTATTGATTATTTCTATTTATATGGCTGTCTTATTGCCGATGTTTTCTCTACTAGATGGAATATAAGGTACAAGAAAAAATGGGAGGTGAATCTGCTCAGAAAATATTGAGTGCATTCTTGTTATTTTCGTAATTAGCAGATTAATATGAAGAAATATTTTAACGAAAAAGGCTTTACGTTAATTGAAATGCTTATTGTATTGCTCGTCATCTCGATTCTGCTGATTATCACCATACCGAACATCACGAAGCATCAATCGACCATCCATTCTAAGGGGTGTGAGGCTTTTGTCAAAATGGTTCAGGCCCAAGTCCAAGCTTATGAGATAGACAATTCCAAGTTGCCTTCCGGTATTAATGATTTGGAAACTCAAGGATACCTTAAACAGAAATCCTGTCCGAATGGGGACAGCATCAGCATTGACAATAAAGGAAAGGTTACAGTCGTTGAGTAGAAAATTCGGGGAGGATAGCCCTTCCTCCGGAGGATTCACCATGTCCGAGACCCTGATTGTCCTTGTGGTATTTATTCTATTAAGCACTCTAGGCCTTAACCTATATCCAAGTTTTTCAAAGGGAATGCAAAATAAAATGTTCCTTAATCAATTGAATGAAGATATTTTTTATGCACAACAGTATGCAATAAGTCACGAAAGCTTGATTTATTTCTATGTGGATAACGATATTTACACGATTTACTCTTATAAGGAAGAAGTGATACTAGAGAGAAAGATACCGCCGGACGTACAGTTCATGAATGGGACATTAGGGGCTTCTTTTTATTTCAATCAATATGGAAATGCTTCAAAAGCCGGTACGATGACCATTGATACTTCAAAAGGGAAATACAAGCTGGTGGTCAATATCGGTAAAGGGAGGTTCAGGATTGAGAAACAGTAAAGGATACGTCTACTTAGAAATGATAGCCTCTTTTTCCATTTGTGTATTCCTAGTGATTTCCATGCTTCCTATTCTTGAAGATTCGATGTCCAATCGTAAGAACGTAGTTTTGAGGGCGGATGCCCATCATTTGCTGTATGAAAGATTGTTGGCATATATGGATGGGGAAATACAGGCTATCCACGAAGAAATTACGTACCAGGAAAAATCGTATGAATTGACCTGGAATGTCCAAAAGGAGTTTCCGGATATGGTTGAAGGATGTGTCCGATATGAAAATGCAAAGGGGAAGTATGAATCGATTTGTGATGTTGCGAAAAAGTGAAGGGTTTACCATGATTGAAATGCTCTTTTCCTTAATGATCCTGCTGACCCTTTCCCTTTTTATCCTCCAGTTTTTCTCAATCATTCAATCCCAGATAGGAACAAAAAATAGAATACATCCTAAAGAGTGGGAGATCTTTACGTTGCAAATGCAACAGGAAGTCAGAAGCTCCAAAAGCCAGGATGTTGTGGGGAATAAATTATATTTACTTTCAGGAGAGGATTTGTCTTTAATCGAGCAATATAATGACAAGCTTAGAAGACGGGTTAACGGGGAGGGCCATGAGGTCATACTCCAGAACATTTCGAATGTGAAGGTTGAAAAGGATGGCAACGTCATCGTGCTCAATATAACGGATAAAGCAGGTCAGACCTTTATACGAAGGTTCCATCCCTTCATTAAAAGTGAGTTGGTGGCTGATGAATAATCAAAAAGGAGTCATATTCCCAATGGTTATGATTATAGCTAGTGTTTTTATCATGTTCACGATACTGATGATTGATCAATTCATTATTGATAAAAAATTTTATAAAGAAGTAGAAGAGACCTTACTTTCCGATCACTTAGTGCATCTGGCCGTTAATGAAGTGACAGCCGAATGGGAGGATGAGGTACCCAAAAGCATTCAGGGGGAAATCGCCTATCCTAATGGTGATGTTCACTATAGGTTAACGAAGCAGGATGTGCGATATGCCTATATCGAATTTTCTTCTATCACCAAAAATAAGCGAGCAGGCCGAATCATCATTCTATATGATAAAAAACTAGGTAGAGTGATAGAATGGATAGAAAAACTGAAGGACTAACATGTCGATTTATGGTGAATACGAATATGGAATACGAATATGGGGCATACTTGGTCATGGGTGATAATGTATGTCTACGAACGCTTATATCAAATATATTACACAGCAAATCGTACAGTATTTCAATTTAACCAAGAGAGAAAGAAAAGAAAAGCGCCGTCATCGGAAAGAGGATAAGGAGCCTAGAGTTTCTCACTGGTTTGGAATTGTCCCTTTCGCCGTGTCCATGTTCATAAAAAAAGTCAAAAAAAGAAAGCAGATGTCTTGAATTCATAGATATCTGCTTTTCTTAATGATTGGTAAAGAAACCATTATGCTAATGATTGGTCGGATAAATAGAATAGCCCGCCATTGATGATGGTAATTTGGATATTTGGCTCATATTGGGCCTGCAATGCCTGTTTCTCAGTAAAATAGCTTTCGCTTTTATCTTCCATATCCTTATAAAAATGTTCCAATAGATTCAAGTCTGTCTGCCACCGTTCCATCGCTTCTTCCGCCCAGGTATGATCATCATTCTCGAAGCTTTTACGAATATATGTATCGAGTCTGGATAGCCCGCTTTTAGGCATGATCAAGGGGGAAAGTGTAAAAGAATAATCCGGTATTTTGGGAGTGACCTTGACCGACAGGAGACGCTCATGAAATCCTTCTATGAATTCACCGGAAATTAAATTAAGTCCTATGGACATGAAGATATCTTTTTTTCTGTCACACTGATAAGAGATTTTTACATTTTGGGTGAGCCAAGGAAAAAGTGGACTTTGGCCCGTCTTTAAGGGAGGCCTATCCTCAAAAAGCCTGATGAAACCTGCCAGCCTCTTGGTCGACTGGATAATTTGGTGGAGCCGTGGCGAACCAAAATGAATGATTTCCCCTTTCAAATCAGGCGGTGCCAGTTCGGGATGGGTGATGAACGTAAGCATGCCAGGATTCGGTATCCCACCGGTTTTTTCGAGATAGTGCCAATAAAAAGGTCTGTTCATGAGTTCCTTATCCATTTCGATCGTTAACTGAACAGTGAGATATGAAGAGGTATTTTCCAACACCTCACATGCGTTGGATTGAAAGTAGGTTATTAAAAAATCATGAATTTCCTGTTGCTGCATGGATTTCACCATCCTTCATAGCTTGTGCGAACTGAATCATGGAAGACAAATTATCCATTTTAATTTTCATTTCTCCTTCTGATTTGGACTCTCCGACAACATCAATTAAATATTCCTCGATATTGTTAAAATCCAACTTCGTTAAAATATCATCCAATTCTCCAATTACCTTTTCAAATAAGTGGATTTTTTCATAAAGCAATTTCAAAATATGCTCTTCGACTGTATTTTTAGTGGCAAAGTTATAAATCATGACGTCTTCTTCTTGACCAAGTCGATGAATCCGTCCAATCCTTTGTTCCAACCTCATTGGATTCCAAGGCAAATCAAAATTGATCAAGTGATGGCAAAATTGTAGGTTGATTCCTTCTCCTCCGGCTTCGGTGGCAATCAATACCTGGATTTTCTTCTGGAATAGTTCCTTCATCCAATCTTTTTTACCACGCTTAAACCCTCCGCGGAATGGAACGGATGAAATGCCATGCTGTTGCAGGTACCATTGTAGATAAAGCTGTGTAGCGCGATATTCGGTGAAAATAATGACCTTGTCATCAATTTTCTTAATAAGTTCCAAAGCCTTCTCTGCCTTTGAATTTTGTTCGGTGAGGTTTACTTTCTCAAACAGATCATCTAATCTTGCTTCAAAGTCAGCCGATGGTTCTTTGTATTTTTCCTTCATATTCTTCAATGTATAGTAGACTGCTTCTCGGCTGCTGCATGCTTCCCTTTGAAGGGTGAGTGAAGAAAAAGCACTTCCTTTTGTTCCGTCTGATATTGGTTTAAACTTCGTTACGGCATCATACAAGGCTTGTTCAGTTGGTGAAAATTCAATAATGATTGTCTCTACACGCCGTTTCGTCCATTCAATTCCAGTATCGGCACGTCGGTTTCTTATCATGACCGTATTGACAAGCTCCTTTAAGTGCTCATCTTCTAGAATGTTCCGGCCTTTCCCTTTGTATTTTTCGGAAAAGAGTGCGGCATTTCCTAGGTGCCCAGGCTTTAATAATGAAACGAGATTAAAGATTTCCTCGATTTTATTCTGAATGGGTGTAGCAGTCAGCAACAAACAGAATTTCTTTTTAAGATTTTGGACAAATTCATAATTTTTCGTTTTATTATTTTTAAGTTTATGAGCTTCATCAATAATGATAAAGTCATATTCTTGATTGAAAATGATATCCCGATGGGGGGCTCGCTTAGCCGTATCGATGGAGGATATGACGATATCGCATGATTCCCATACATAACTCTTCCTTTGAACGACTGCAGGAATATGAAACTTCGTATTCAGTTCGAAAGCCCATTGGGTGACAAGTGATGCGGGTACAAGGATCAAAACCTTTTTAACCAGTCCCCGAATCATATATTCTTTTAAAATCAATCCCGCTTCGATAGTCTTACCAAGACCGACCTCATCAGCCAATATGGCTTTGCCATTCATCTGTTCAACCACCTGACGTGCAGCCTCTAATTGATGGGGAAGGGGAGTCAGTTGTTGAAGGTGCTTAGGCGCTTGCAAGCCTTCGAAATCAGGAATAATTAGGTTCTCTTCCATTTGGATGGCCAGTTTATAAAGATCCCAATTTCCCCATGGACCGTCGTTTTCCATCTTTTGCAGAAATTCATCATTCCAATCAGAACTGAAGGATATATTGATTTTCATTGATTCTTGCTCCTTCTTAAAACATAATTTTCTTAGTTTCTTTAGACCATGAACTTTTTTATAGGTTAATAAAATCTTTCTCCACGAAAGTTATTGCAGAGTAAAGTATCTTAGGGTAGGATGTAAATATATTTAGAAAATTGCAATAGTAATGAAGTTAGAAGGAAAATATTCTTCTTGGATAATAATTTTAGTTATTATAGTATTAGCATTTGGATAGTGCTTTATCCAAAGATCAACAATGAGCAGATTGGTACCCATTTCACGCAAATGGATGACCATCAGGTGGGGAATTTTCAGTCTTTTCCATCAATATGCGGGTGAGGATAAGGGGAGAGACTACCATCTACATATGTAGCGCCGAAGGAGCAAACTTAGCAGTGAATCTCTCAGGCAAATGAACTCTTATCGGACGCGACTCTGGAGAGCGCCAATTATTTAATGACGGCCACCAAAGGGGAAAACCTATAATAATAGGTAAACTTTCAGGTTTCAGGACAGAGAAAAAGCCATTTTGGCTTTCTCTGTCCTTTTTTGTGTCTTTTTTTAAGGAATATCAGGTGAAAGAGAACAAGCAAAAAAATTGAAGGAGGTCATTTTTTGAGCAATTTAAAAAGAACGCCATTATTCGAGGTTTACAGTGAGCACGGTGGAAAAACGATCGATTTTGGTGGGTGGGAACTGCCTGTGCAGTTTACCGGCATAAAAGATGAACACGAAGCTGTGCGTACAAGAGGTGGCTTATTTGATGTGTCGCATATGGGAGAGATTGAGGTAAAAGGTTTCGGGAGCCTTTCTTTTTTACAAAAGATGCTGACGAATGACGTAGCCAAGCTGAAACAGGGCGGAGCGCTATACACAGCCATGTGTTATGAAAATGGGGGGACCGTGGACGATCTTATCGTTTACCAAAAAGCGGAAGAGGATTATCTGCTTGTGGTCAATGCAGCCAACATCGAGAAAGACTTCAATTGGCTTCAAGCGAATGGTATGGAAGGTGTCAGCATCAATAATGTTTCAAACGATTATGCGCAACTTGCTCTGCAGGGTCCTCGAGCGGAGAAAGTATTGCAGAAGATTACCGACCAAACCGATTTAAGCACGATTGGCTTCTTTAAATTTAAAGAAGACGTCCACATTCATAATATATCCACGATGGTTTCACGTACAGGGTATACGGGGGAAGATGGTTTCGAGATATATTGCCGAAGTGAGGATGGTCCAGCTCTCTGGAGAAAAATTTTGGAAGCTGGTAAAGATGATGGGATACAACCGATTGGACTGGGGGCCCGTGATACCCTTCGGTTCGAAGCAAAACTACCGCTTTATGGTCAAGAGCTTTCGCCGGATATCACCCCAATCGAAGCGGGGATTGGTTTTGCGGTTAAACCGGATAAGGCGTCAGACTTTTTTGGGAAAGCCGTGCTTGCCGAACAAAAGGAAAAAGGGGCACCACGTAAGCTTGTTGGCATCGAAATGATTGACAGAGGCATACCTCGGCATGGCTATAAAGTATATAACGGGGAGAAACTCATTGGCGAAGTGACGACAGGGACTCAGTCACCAACATTGAATAAAAATGTAGGATTGGTCCTTATCGATAAGAATCACTCAAGTCTATCCACGGAAGTAGAAGTGGAAATCCGTTCTAAGAGACTGAAAGCCATTGTTATCCAAACACCTTTTTATAAAAATACACGAAAATAGAAGGGAATGGTCCATAAGATGAAACATCGTTACTTACCGATGACAGAGCAGGATAAAAAAGAAATGTTGGAAGTTATAGGGGTCACATCCGTCGATGATCTCTTCAGCGATATACCAGAAAATGTCCGATTTCAAGGTGAATATGACATAAAACCAGCAAAATCAGAGCCAGCTTTAATGAAGGAACTATCAAAACTGGCTTCCAAAAATGCGGATTTGAAAAACTATGCATCTTTCCTTGGGGCTGGTGTGTATGATCATTATTCACCTGTCATCGTCGATCACGTCCTATCCCGTTCGGAGTTTTATACAGCCTACACTCCCTATCAACCGGAAATTTCTCAAGGAGAGCTTCAGGCCATCTTTGAATATCAAACGATGATATGTGAATTGACGAGTATGGAGGTGGCGAATTCCTCGATGTATGACGGTGGAACAGCCTTAGCCGAAGCGGCCATGCTTGCTGCCGGACAAACGCGCCGGAAAAAGATTCTATTATCATCTACTGTCCATCCTGAATCAAGGGAAGTGGTGAAAACCTACGCAAAGGGTCAACGGGTGGAGGTCATCGAGATTCCTCATAAAGACGGAGTCACAGATATTGCTGCTTTAAAAGACCTGGCTTCGGATGATATTGCAGGCGTCATCGTACAGTACCCCAACTTCTTTGGACGCATCGAGCCGTTGAAGGAAATGGAAGCAATCATACATAACGTGAAATCGATGTTTATCGTATCGAGTAATCCGCTTGCACTTGGTGCATTGACTCCGCCGGGAAAACTCGGTGCCGATATCGTGACGGGTGATGCTCAGCCATTCGGCATTCCAGCCGCATTCGGCGGACCTCATTGCGGATATTTCGCGGTCACGAAAAAACTGCTACGGAAAGTGCCGGGCCGTTTAGTCGGTCAGACAGTGGATGAGGATGGAAAACGGGGCTTCGTACTGACGCTCCAAGCACGTGAGCAACATATACGCCGTGACAAAGCTACATCCAATATTTGTTCCAATCAGGCATTGAACGCATTGGCAGCCTCTGTAGCCATGACTGCTCTAGGGAAAAAAGGCGTCAGAGAAATGGCCGTCCAGAATATTCAAAAAGCCCATTACGCAAAAAAGACGCTCCAAGCACAAGGAATTGAAGTGGTCTTTGAAGGACCTTCGTTTAATGAATTTGTCATTAAGTTGCCTCTTCCCTACAAAGATATCAATAAGAGGCTCTTTGAAAAAGAAATGATTGGTGGTTTTGACCTGGGCTCCGTTTATCCCGAGTTGAAAAATCATATGCTAGTGGCTGTAACGGAACTAAGAACAAAAGAAGAAATCGATGCATTTGCGCAGGAACTGGGGGATCAACTATGAATAATCAAGATCAATCACTCATTTTTGAAATCAGTACAGCCGGTCGAATCGGGTATAGCCTTCCTGAAATGGATGTAGCGGATACTCCACTAGAAGAAATCCTGCCTGTGGAATATATACGTACGGAGGAAGCCGAGCTTCCGGAAGTTTCCGAGCTTGATATCATGCGTCATTATACGGCTTTATCCAAACGGAACCATGGAGTGGACTCTGGGTTTTATCCACTCGGCTCCTGTACGATGAAATATAATCCGAAAATTAATGAAAATGTCGCCAGGTACAATGGTTTTGCCCATATCCATCCATACCAGGACCCAGAAACCGTCCAAGGTGCCCTAGAGTTGTTATTTGACCTTCAGGAACATTTGACGGAAATTACAGGAATGGATCAAGTGACCTTGCAGCCTGCTGCTGGGGCGCATGGTGAATGGACTGGGCTCATGATGATCAGGGCTTTCCATGAAGCGAATGGAGATGTAAACCGTACGAAAGTCATCGTCCCCGATTCGGCCCATGGAACGAACCCGGCTTCGGCAACAGTTGCCGGACTAGAGACGATTACGGTGAAATCCAATGAATTCGGGCTCGTGGACCTTGAAGACTTGAAGCGAGTGGTAGGACCAGATACAGCAGCATTAATGCTTACAAATCCAAATACATTAGGCTTATTCGAAGAGAACATCCTGGAGATGGCACAACTTGTCCATGATGCCGGTGGAAAGCTATATTATGACGGGGCTAACCTGAATGCTGTTCTTTCCAAAGTGCGTCCAGGAGATATGGGTTTTGACGTTGTTCATTTAAATCTCCATAAAACATTCACTGGACCCCATGGCGGAGGAGGACCTGGTTCAGGTCCGGTTGGGGTGAAGTCGGATTTAATTCCCTATTTGCCTAAACCGATCGTGACAAAAGAGGGCGATCAGTTTGTCCTTGATTATGACCGTCCACAATCCATTGGAAGGGTCAAACCCTATTATGGGAACTTCGGCATCAATGTAAGGGCTTATACGTACATAAGGTCAATGGGACCGGATGGACTTAAGGCCGTTACGGAGAATGCCGTCATCAATGCAAATTATATGATGCGACGTTTGGAACCATTTTTCGATTTGCCATATAATCGCCATTGTAAGCATGAATTTGTATTGAGTGGTCGGAGGCAAAAGCAGTTGGGAGTCCGTACATTAGATATTGCGAAAAGACTACTTGATTTTGGGTATCATCCACCTACCATATATTTTCCGTTAAATGTAGAAGAAGGAATGATGATCGAACCGACGGAAACGGAGTCAAAAGAAACACTGGACGCTTTCATAGATGCAATGATACAAATAGCCAAGGAAGCCGAAGAAACCCCTGAAATCGTTCAGGAGGCACCCCATACCACGGTTATTAAACGCCTGGATGAAACATTGGCCGCTAGAAAACCAATTCTTCGTTATCAAGCATGATGCTGAAAAAACCCCTGCCAGATGGCGGGGGGTTTTTTAGTTGGTGAAATTCATATGTATCTCGGGAAATAACATGCTTGGCCTGTTAAGCATGAGTTCCCTATTGAACAGTATGATATGTTTCAAAACCGGATAAGATGGAAGGTTTAGGCAATTGGCCTTATTTCTTCGCCTTGATCTTCCCTGTCCACATTTTGAAACCGCCTTTTAAGTGAAAAAGTTCTCTGTAGCCTTTTTTATATAGCATGGCTGCCGCTCTTCCGCTAATGATTTCACTTTGAGCATACAAGTATACAGGCTTGTCCTGCCTAATCTCCACTAAGCGGGTCTTCATTTGTGTCATAGGGATATTTCTTGCCCCTAAGATATGTCCATTATCAAAATCATTAGGTTCCCGTACGTCAATTAATTGAACTTTTCTGTAATTAGAGATAAATTCTTCCTGTGTTAAGGTTTTAACGATTTTACGTTGACGGAACCAATTAAATAGTGAATATGCAACGATGGCTACTATGATGATAATCAGTGTATATAAGATATCCAACCATAAAAACTCCCTTCTACCTAAACGAATACAGACAATGTCTATTATATAATTGGTTTCTCCAATAATCAAAAAAATTTTATAAATATTTGGTGGAATAGCTTACTTTCTTTTTTACGTTGCTAAACTCTGGTAAACTACTACTTGTGAGTTTTTTTAGAGGGTTTAATAAGCCTACGTGAAAAGAGGGGTAATCGTGACGAAAGAAAAATGGGGATTCATTGATTCAGGCAATTGTTCACCTGCTTATAATATGGCAATGGACGAAGCACTTTTGAATTGGCAGAGTAATGGGGAAATCCCTCCCATGATCCGGTTTTACGGGTGGAACCCGGCTACATTATCCATCGGGTATTTTCAAAGGGCTGAGACCGAAATCGATTTGGCAGAAGTTGAAAGGCAAGGCTTAGGTTTTGTCCGTAGGCCTACAGGCGGTCGGGCTGTTTTGCATGAACATGAACTCACCTATAGCGTCATTGTCCCAGAGTCTTATCCGGGAATGCCGAATACAGTGACCGAAGCATATCGGGTGATTTCTGAAGGAATATTGAAGGGGTTCAGAAACCTCGGACTGGATGCCTATTTCTCTGTGCCTGAAACTGAACAGGATAAAGAGATGCTGAAATCTCCAAAGTCCTCAGTTTGCTTTGATGCGCCAAGCTGGTATGAACTGGTGGTTGAGGGAAGGAAAGTTGCGGGCAGCGCACAAACGAGACAAAAAGGTGTTATCCTTCAGCATGGAGCCATCCTGCTTGAACTTGATGAGGAGAAGCTATTTAGTGTATTCAAGTTCTCCGATGATAAAGTAAAAGAGAAGATGAAAAACAATCTGAGAAACAAAGCAGTGGCCATCAATGACATTGCTGGTAGAAAAATAACTATTTCCGAGGCGAAGGTAGCCTTTGAAAACGGTTTTTCTGAGGGTCTGTCGATTGATTTGAAACCATATGTGCTGAGTGAAAAGCAATTACAGGAAGTGAAGGACATCGCCAAAAATAAATATGAAAGTGATGACTGGAATTTTTTGAGGTAGAAAAAGAGGGGAAGCGAGAGTCGGGAATAAATAAGTTTTTTCAGATTTGTGTGAACAAGCATGTATTCCTTGTAACGTCAGTGCTTTGAAAGAGGCGGGCAAAATGCAATGTTCAAATTCATTGAAATCTGTCTAATTTTTATTATAAATCGACATTTTCCTCCCTTTTACTAACTCAATTAATTGATTCACCGTTTGACAAAATTAAAAGACAATCAACCACAACACAATATATAGTGGTTAAAATAAATACTTAAACACTACATGTTGAATTTTGTGTTTCGCTATGATAAATTTAGTGTAACTTGTTAAGCGAAACGGACATGTAGGTTACATATTGATTTTTGCAACAAGAACGGATCTGAAACATGTAAAGGAGAGGGAATTATGTCGGTTGTAATTAAAGAAGCTTTAAAGGTTGATCTAGAAAGGTTGAATAAAGATATATCTTTATTTCCCCAAGTTCATCCTGTAACGGCTGATATGAAAATGATGCATAAGGGCGTGTCCCGTCTAGTTATGCTTGACCGTTATTCTTTTAAGGATACTGAAAAAATCACACTCTCTGCTGGCGATTTTGTAGTATTGACAATTAAAGAAGATCCGAAATTTCCTGCACGTGGTCTTGGCCATATCGTTGAAATAGATTGGGAATCGAAAAAGGCAAAGGTTTTAGTGGATGAAGAGTTCCGCGGAGTGCTGGATAATCCGGAAGAAGTGGAAACAGGAATCATTAATCGGCCGCTTGATATCATCGAAAAGCCGCTTGAAATATATTACGAGCAAATTGCCAAGCGTAATGCAACTGGTTTGGCTTCAGTGGAAACGACTGAAGAAAAAAGAACGGAATGGTTCAATAAATTTTATGAAGAATTAAAGGACCTTAATTTCGTGCCGGCCGGCCGGGTATTATATGGCGCTGGTTCTAACACGGATGTAACGTACTTTAATTGTTATGTCATGCCGTTTGTACCAGATTCACGCGAAGGGATTTCCGAGCATAGAAAGCAAGTCATGGAGATCATGAGCCGTGGTGGTGGAGTCGGTACGAATGGCTCTACTCTCCGTCCAAGAAACACCCTTGCGAAAGGGGTCAATGGCAAGTCTTCAGGTTCTGTTTCATGGCTTGATGATATAGCGAAATTGACTCATTTGGTTGAACAGGGTGGAAGTAGACGCGGTGCCCAAATGATCATGCTTACTGATTGGCACCCAGACATTGCGGAATTCATTATTTCAAAAATGCAAAATCCGAGGATTCTTCGTTACCTAATGGAGAACACAAAAGATGAAACCATAAAGAAATATGCATCGGATAAATTGAAGTTCACACCGCATACCGAACAAGAAACGGCGATGTACCAAGGAATCATTAATTATAAAGAGATTCCGGGTCTAGGTGGATTCAGTGAAAAAATCATTAGGGATGCTGAAGAAAAAGTTCGCGTAGGCGGAACGTATAGCGTCCACAATCCGGACTTTTTGACTGGTGCCAATATCTCAATCTGCTTAACCAAAGAGTTCATGGAAGCCGTCGAAAAAGATACGGAGTATGAGTTGCGCTTCCCTGATGTCGAAAGCTACGACGCGGAAGAAATGGCGATTTATAATGATGAGTGGCACAATGTAGGAGACGTACGCGAGTGGGAAAAAATGGGCCATAAAGTCCGGGTTTACCGTAAGATCCGTGCTAAGGAGCTTTGGAACCTGATTAACATTTGTGCGACGTACTCAGCAGAACCGGGAATATTCTTTATTGATAATGCCAACGAGATGACGAATGCAAAAGCTTATGGACAGCAAGTCGTTGCTACGAATCCATGTGGTGAACAGCCATTGGCTCCATTTTCAGTGTGTAACCTGGCAGCGGTCAATTTAGCTGAGATGGCGGATAAAGATAATAAGACCGTTAACTTCGAAAAACTTAAGAAAACAGTTGAAGTGGGCGTGCGGATGCAAGATAACGTCATTGATGCAACCCCTTATTTCCTAGAGGAAAACAAAAAACAAGCACTCGGCGAGAGACGGGTTGGATTAGGTGTCATGGGACTGCATGATTTGCTAATTTATTGTGAAACCGAGTATGGATCAGAAGAAGGGAAAATCCTGGTGGACAAAGTGTTTGAAACGATTGCTACGTCTGCTTACAGGGCTTCGGTTGAACTTGCAAAAGAAAAAGGCAGCTTCCCGTTCCTGAAGGGAACGTCGGATGAAGAAACGAATGAGCTTAGAACGCGCTTCACGAATACTGGATTCATGAAGAAGATGCCTGAGGATATTCGTACAAGCATTGCCGAGCACGGTATCCGGAACTCCCATTTATTGACCGTGGCTCCTACGGGCAGCACAGGTACGATGGTCGGCGTTTCGACAGGTCTTGAGCCATACTTCTCGTTCACATATTTCCGTAGCGGACGTTTAGGGAAATTCATTGAAGTCAAAGCGGACATCGTTCAGGAATACTTGGATCGTCATCCTGAAGCCGATCCTGATAACCTTCCTGAATGGTTTATTTCGGCGATGGAATTGGCTCCTGAAGCCCATGCGGATGTTCAATGCATCATTCAACGTTGGATTGATAGCTCAATCAGTAAAACGGTTAACGCCCCAAAAGGGTATACCGTCGAGCAGGTCCAAAAAGTGTACGAGCGCTTATATAAAGGCGGCGCAAAAGGTGGAACGGTTTATGTAGATGGAAGCCGTGACAGCCAGGTTCTTACATTAAAAGCTGAAGAAAACCAAATGGAACAGCAGCTTGAAATGGATGGCTTAACAGATGTGGAAGAAAAGAAAAAAGTCGTTCTGGTTGATACCATCAATGAACTGCGTTCGACTAATGTAACGATAGGTTCGGAAGTGGGTAACACGTGTCCAGTTTGCCGTAAGGGTGAAGTCCAGGAAATGGGCGGATGCAATACTTGTACGAATTGTGGTGCCCAATTGAAGTGCGGGCTTTAAACCAGTAATGAAAAGATGTATCGTTCATAAAAAAACAGCCCTTTGGATTAAGATAGTCTAAAGGGCTGTTTTTTAATGTCTAGAGGATTTCAGTGTGATTTCAAGTAGAGGAATGTTCTATTATTGAAAACCTTTTTATGGATTCCTTAAATAAATATCCCCTATCAATTTTACTAAGTAATATTGATAGGGGATATTATATTTATGCATTGGGCTCTTCTATTTCTTCTTTCAATTCTTTAAACCATTTTAAGTTCACTTGATGATGAGAACGAGAATTTTCGTTCATGCGGCGAAAATAATCGATTTTACCAGGAAATTCTTTTGTGATGGCTAGATAATCATCGAGGAGAGCAATTCGAGCTTCAGTCTGGTCAATTTGTGCTTGAATTAATTTTAATAATTTATATTTATCGAAATCATCTGCAAAGAGTAACGCCACATAGCATTGTAAGTTGACATATTCGGATTTAGTTCCAAACTTCACCATTAATTTTTCGAATTCTTCCATTCCTGAATTTGTGATAATAAAACGGTGGGTTTCGCGCCCATTGCTTGAAATTGTTTGATGAACTTGTTCAATCAAGCCTTTTTCATCAAGTTGTTGTAAGTTGTAATAAAATGAACCCTTCGTAAAGTTAACGATATACTTATAATGTCGTTTTTCCATTAAAGTTAGTAGTTCGTAGCCATGCGCTCCAGGATTTTGGATCAGCAGGCCAAGTATAAGCAAGGGGATTATGATTGCATCACCTTCATCATTTTTGCTTCAAATTCAGCGTATGTGATTTTGCTTAAAGCCATATTCATACTATGAATATAAATTTGTTCTGTTTTTGAATAGTCAGTATTGGTTTTTAATGATTGTTCTTCATTCGAAAGAGGTGTTAGGACATCGCACTTTTTCGAAAATGCCTCGTAGTAGCGATAACCAAATTTTCGTTGCGAAACAGCGTCCAAATGAATACCGTCCGGATTGGCTGTTAAGCCTTCTGCCGTTACAAAGTAACAGTTTTGCTGAGTATGAGCAAATCGGAGTAACTGTTCATTAACTTGTTGAGACTCTGTTGCGTATTTTCCAAAACCTATTTTCCCTAAAAAGTCACCAAGTCCACCAATGATTAAAGGGACATCTTCAAGTTCTAATTCTTTTCTTAAAGTATCAATAATCAGGACCAATTTCTCATAATATGTTTCATGAAGAGCATGGTTGCTATCACTTTCGCCTTGGTGCCAAAGAATACCGCAGATTTCACTAGACTCAAGCGCAAATCGAGCTTCAGATAAAGCATGTTTAAAAAGGGTACCTTCTGGATGCCAATCATTTAAAGAACTGCCGCCTTCCGCACAAGGAATTAAGCCAATTTCATCATCAGGATTGACTTTCGACCATTCCTCTGCAAAAGATGCTGCGAGACTTACACCAGCAACAGGACGATCGTAATTAATCGGTTCGGCCATCATTTGCCATTGACCATTGCGTAGCATTTTTATTTTTTCATTATAGATAGGATCTACTTCATGCAAGAATCCACGTCCTGCCATATTTGACTGACCTAACATTAAAAAAGATTTTGTCATTTAATTTTCACGCCTTTGGATAACTAATATAGTCTAATTAGACTTTCATCATTATATAGTCTAATTAGACTATCGTCAATTTGTTTGTCTACAAGGAACTTTTACTAACGAAAAATATAGAATCCCATCATGCTGATTACTTTATATGTCATACTTAAACTTATTAAAAAGCTACAAAAAGTCGTTGAGGTAAGCTAAGGAGCTTTCCTCGACGACTTTTTGTGTTATTCCCTATTAGCACGTCCTAACCCTTTTTTTGGAAAAAGTCTTTATGAAGTATTTTCAGTTTTATGGTTAGACTATTCATTATCAACATTAATGAGGTGCTTGAATGGAAAACCAGAAAGGTAATAGTAAGGTTAGCGTGTGGTGTATTGTAAGCATGGCTTCGATTCCTCTCGTTATGACCCTGGGGAATTCAATGCTTATACCCGTACTACCGGTTTTTGAAGAGAAAGTGAATATCACTTCATTTCAATCGAGTATGATAATCACCAGTTATTCGGTCGCGTCCATCTTTCTTATCCCCGTGGCGGGTTACTTATCTGATCGCATAGGAAGAAAAAAAGTCATACTACCGAGTCTGATATTAGCTTTAATTGGAGGATTGATTGCAGGGTTCGCATCCTGGAAAATGGACAGTCCATATACCTGGATAATCATTGGGCGGATCCTTCAAGGGATTGGAGCATCTGGGGCGTCACCGATTATTCTTCCGTTAGTGGGGGACCTTTATAAGGATGATGATGAAAAGACCAGCTCGACGCTTGGCATCATCGAAACATCAAATACGTTCGGCAAAGTTTTAAGTCCGATCTTAGGATCTTTGTTTGCAGCTGTCCTTTGGTTCCTTCCGTTCTTTTCCATTTCCTTTTTTAGCCTGATTTCCATCATTTTCGTATTCTTTTGCATCAAGGTTCCAAAAAATGAAGATGAGCCTCTTAAGTTCAAGGAATTCTTAAAAAATACGAAGGCCACCTTTAAGAAAGAAGGAAAATGGCTGTCCGTAGTCTTCATATTGGGTGTTTTCGTCATGCTCATCCTTTTTGCCGTGTTATTTTTCTTATCACATAATCTGGAGAAATTGCATCATCTAAAAGGAGTGAAAAAAGGCTTTGTATTGGCCATTCCTTTATTATTCCTGTGTATCTCCTCTTATATAGCGGGGAGGAAAATTAAAGGAAGCATTCCTTTGATGAGAAAGATCATTTTGGTCAGTTTAATACTGATGTCGGCAAGCGTGGCATTTGTAGGATATACAAAGGACAAACTCGTGATCATGCTCATTCTAGTGAGTATATTGGGGATTGCCATTGGGGCGCTACTTCCAACATTGGATGCGCTCATCACTGAGAATATCGAAAAGGAACAACGAGGAACCATCTCGTCTTTTTATAGCGCGGCCAGGTTTATCGGTGTCGCGGCAGGACCACCGCTCATGTCTGTGTTAATGAAAAATCATTTAAACATGAGTTATATTATTTCCGCCGTGATTGGTCTCATCTTGCTATTCCTCGTCTTTAAAATCATTAATAAAAAAACATTGAAACCGGACGACAAGAAAGCCGAATCCTAAAGGAATCGGCTTTCTCTTTGTTGTATCTGTCAGTTGTTTTCCATTTGTTGGCCGATTTCTTTTTCGGCCAGCTCAAGATTTGCACTTCTTAAAATGGAGTACTTGTCGACAGAGTCTCCAGGGATACGCTGTGAAGTTGGATTTTCATTAACTGTGACAGTCATTTCTTTATTTTCGGTTACTTTTCGGAATGCATTTTGCTTCTTTGACATATTGCATCTCCTTTCCATTATTTACAGAATAAAAACCATCATGAGGATTTTAGAAGTGGCAAAAGCTATCCTTATATATAGGTTGTCTAGTTTAACTAAAACTATGACCGGATCGGTCAATGAATGGAGATGGATATGAAACCCTTTATCCCACAGCTTGTTTATATCGAACCACGGGCCCTTGAATACCCCTTAGGAAGAGAACTGAAAAAGAAGTTTGAGGACATGGGTATCGAAATCCGTGAAACGACCTCTCATAATCAAATTCGGGACTTACCCGGAGATAATGATTTTCAAAAGTATCGTGTAGCTAAATCCACACTGGTTGTAGGTATCAGAAAGACATTGAAATTCGATACCTCTAAACCTTCGGCCGAGTATGCCATTCCTTTGGCCACAGGCTGTATGGGGCACTGTCATTATTGCTATTTACAGACAACGCTTGGTACCAAACCATATATAAGGACCTATGTTAATCTGGATGAGATTTTTGAGGCTGCAGAAAACTACATGAACGAAAGAAAACCAGAAATTACCCGTTTCGAGGCCGCTTGTACATCTGACATCGTCGGCATTGACCATTTGACACATTCATTAAAACGGGCTATCGAATACTTTGGCAAAAGTGAATATGGTGTGCTTCGGTTTGTAACTAAATTTCATCATGTCGATCATCTCTTGGATGCAAAGCATAATGGTAAGACAAGATTCAGGTTCAGCATCAATTCAAGGTATGTGATCAAGAATTTTGAACCTGGTACCTCAAGCTTTGACGAGAGGATAGAGGCAGCACGAAAAGTGGCGGGTGCGGGCTACCCATTAGGATTCATCGTCGCTCCCATTTATAGGCATGAAGATTGGCAGGGAGGGTATTATGAACTCTTCCAACGATTGAGCGAGGGCTTAAAAGGAGTCGACATACCGGATTTAACGTTTGAATTAATACAACATCGCTTTACGGGGCCTGCTAAAAGAGTGATTCAAAAAAATTATCCCAAAACAAAGTTGGAACTGGATGAAACCAAACGGAAATATAAATGGGGCCGTTATGGAATCGGTAAATACGTTTATCAAAATGAAGAAGCAAAAGAATTGGAAACGACAATAAGAGAGTATATAGAGGAATTTTTTCCGAAAGCTGTAGTTCAGTACTTTACTTAAAGAGAAAAGTTTCGCCAAAACAGTCATAATAAGCCCTGCTCCTGCTTAAAAATGAATAGACCGGGTGGGGAGGGCAGCTATGATCATTGACGGCGTATTTTCCGGAGGCGGGATAAAAGGCTATGGATTATTGGGTGGATTCCAAGAGTTGGAGGAACGTGGATTTACATTTCATAGAACTGCAGGAACAAGTGCGGGTTCTATTATAGCTGCCTTCATAGCAGCTGGGTATACAGGGGAAGAAATGGAGAAACTCTTTATTGATATAAACCTATCTGGTTTATTGGATAGGAGACACGGTCTTATACCGATTCCTTTTGCAAAATGGCTTTTAGTTTATTGGAAATTGGGATTATACAAGGGGGAGGCATTAGAAAAATGGGTAGCTCAAAAACTGGCTATCAGAAATGTGGTTACCTTCAAAGATCTTCCCCCTCAATCTCTTCGCATAATCGCTTCGGATATCACAAATGGGAAGTTGGTCGTCCTACCTGATGATTTGAAGAACTATGGGATTGACCCTCATACTTTTTCAGTGGCTAAAGCGGTAAGGATGAGCTGCAGCATTCCCTATTTTTTTGAACCAGTCAAGCTGAATGTAGGGAAAAGTACGGCCCTATTCGTTGATGGAGGAGTATTGAGCAACTTCCCCATGTGGTTATTCAATTCTGAACATATACGAAAGGAACGACCCGTCATCGGTTTGCGATTGAGTGCGGATGAAATATGGAAGCCACATGAGGTAGGAAACGCAGTGGAGTTATTCTCGGCCCTGTTCAAAACGATGAAGGATGCTCACGATTCACGTTATATATCCAAAAAACATGTTAACAACATCGTGTTTATTCCGATGAAGGGTATTTCCGCGATGGATTTCAATATGAATGATGAGATGAAGGGGGAATTAATAGAACGTGGACGAATTTACACAAGGGAGTTTTTAAAACGATGGACCTATTAAAAAGAAAAAAATCGGGCTCCTAAAATGAGGCCCGATTTTTCTTTTTATTTTTTTTTCCTTCAATGACCGTCAAGTGACTCTCCGTTTTCTTACGTGCTAAACCTTTCTTGGACGTTTTCGCTGCCGAAAAGCTAGCCACATTATCCTTTTTCGAAGTTTTGCTCTTTAGCCGCTTTTTCGACTGACGTGCAGCCTTACGAAATGCCTGTTGCTCTTTTTTCACTGGCTTACTCTTTGTTAATCCGGTGTAGATCATATAAATAATCCCAGCGACCGCGGCAATAATCAGAATATTCTTTAGGAGTCCGATTGGGTCAGTAACCATTCTGCTTATCAGTCCGAAGACTCCGAGGGCGATGATTCCGTATATCAAAATAGATATGAAACGTTTCAACAAAGACACCTCCTTAAGAGCATCATAAGCATTTTTAGCTTATTTTAAACATTATCCATTCAAAATATTCCCAAAAAGTAAAGAGGGAGTAATACTTATCATATTATTCCGAAAGTCAGTTATAAGTGTTTTACACAATAACATCCGAGTCTAAACCTTCCTCCGTACTTTTTTCCATCTTTAAGAGCTCATTGAAGGAAGCGAGTGCAACCTCGACCTGATCGTCTGAAGGGGATTTTGTGGTTAACAATTGAAGCCAAAGACCAGGATATCCAAGGTAACGAAGAACAGGAATATCTCTCACTTTATTCGTCAACTGCAATACCTCAAAAGCTATGCCTAGGACGACAGGGATAAGTAAAACGCGATCCACGACACGGAGCCAAAGAGGATCGGTCGGGACGAGAAGGTACACAAACATGCCGACAATGACAGTAAATAGAATAAAGCTACTGCCGCAACGGTAATGAAGCCTTGAACTTGCCTGGACATTGGCCACATTCAATTCTTTGCCACTTTCAAAGCAATTAATCACTTTATGCTCTGCCCCATGATATTGGAACACGCGCTTGATTAATGGGGTCATGGATACTACGTAAATATATACGAGCAGTAGTATCAATTTAAATAAGCTTTCCACTAGGATCTGTGCCAGGTGACTAGAGAATATGGGTCTTGTCAATTCTGCAAGGAAAACGGGAACGAGGGTGAACAGCAATTTCCCGAATAGGAATGATAGAACACCGATAACAGCCACACTTAACCATACACTAAACCTTGAAGACTCCTTGACTTCTTTTTTCTTTTCTACTTTGGTTCCTTCAGCTTCCTCTTCATACTGTTCTGTGGAAAAATTAAGATGTTTAGAGCCATTTGCACTTGATTGTATAAGGGCAACGATTCCCCGTACAAATGGGATTTTTTTTAGCCGATTCATCACAGGCTTTGATTCTCGTGGTAAATGGTAATACACGATCGTTGAATCCTTGCGACGGACAGCGGTGACTGTGTGATGCTTGCCGCCAAACATGACGCCTTCCACGACAGCCTGCCCTCCATAAACGGGTTTTTGAACCTCAGACATTTCTACACCAACCTAAATAGTTTTTCACGTAGCTCTCTCATGGATGCTAACATGTATAGCCTAAAATATGTTCAGGTTTTTAAATCGACCTTTCATCAATCTATTGATGATGAGCGGGGAACTTATTCCTAAACACGAACATAAATGAACCATCTCAGGAAGAAACATTCTTATACATATAAACTTCAACATTGAATGGATATTATCCTTTGAGAAAAGTACATTATTTATGAGTTAATCATACAGAATAATAACAAAAACCTCTAGTAAATCTACCCTCGAAGGCCCAAAAAAGAAAATATTCCTATTTAAGAAAGGACATACTATATATCGGAGGTGTTTAAGGTGTCTACAAATGAAACAGGTAATCATCAGCAAGAGAATAAAAGTTTGTTGCTTGCCAATGTATTTGCCATTGGTATTTTTGGGGGAATCTTTGCTAGTTTAGCCGGAGTGGCGGCACATTATTTTAAGTTTATGGAGTTTAGTCCGAAATTCATCTTAACTTCCTGGTCGGATATGTCCTGGATTGACCGTTGGCAGGGAACGATGATGACTTTGCTAGTGTTCGGAATCCTCTCCATTGGTGTTGCTTTCATATATTATGGGCTTTTAAAAAAAATTAAAAGCATTTTTGCTGGTCTGATTTATGGTGTGATTTGTTGGGCATTACTGGTTTTTGTTTTCAAGCCAATGTTTTCAGATTTGCCCGCTGTTTCGAAGATGTCATCCAATTCCATCATAACCAGTGTTTGCATTTTTATATTATACGGTCTTTTTGTAGGATATTCTATATCCTATGACCATCAGGAATATCTGCGTCAAAAAGAAATCGCTGAAAATCAATCGGGAAGCTGATCGGGCCGTTTGTAAAAAAGTAGTAAGACAATTTGTAATTATGATAGAATATTCATGGAAAGCATTATTTAACCATGAGCAGGTGTTGGAAAGATGATAAAAATTTTATTAATTAATGGTCCGAACCTTAATCGATTAGGTAAACGGGAACCGGTTCATTATGGCTCCTCTACCCTAGAAGATGTGGAAGCCCAATTGAATGAGCAAGCAGAAGGGTTAGGTGTGGACTTGAGCTGTTTTCAATCTAATCATGAAGGTGCGATCATCGATAAACTACATTGGTCAGAAGATCATGGATTCGATGGGGTCATCATTAATCCAGGAGCATTCACGCATTACAGCTATGCGATTCGTGATGCGATTGCCGGTATTGATGTTCCGGTTATTGAGGTGCATATTTCGAATATACATGCCCGTGAGAGTTTCCGTCACGAATCGGTTACTGCCCCGGTATCAGCTGGACAGATTGTCGGATTGGGAATACATGGATATGAATTGGCATTACAGGCCATTACGAAAATTGCAAGGGGGAGAATTAAATGAATAAACTGGAACGGTTGCGCGAATCAATGGAAAAAGTGAACGTTGATGGGTTATTAATTACAAGTACATATAACCGCCGGTTTATGACTAACTTCACGGGAAGTACCGGTGTCGTGCTGGTTTCACAGAAAGAGGCTAAGTTCATCACGGACTTCCGATATGTAGAACAGGCCGGGACCCAGGCTAAGGGTTTTGAAATCGTTCAACATAAAGGAACACTCCTTGAAGAAGTCGGGAAACAAGTTGAAGAGATGAAAATTACCAAATTGGGCTTTGAACAAGACCATATGACATTTGCCACATATAAGGCTTATGAAAAGGCTATCAAAGCTCAACTTTTGCCGTTGTCGGGAGTAATTGAGAATTTACGCTTGATAAAGACTTCTTCAGAGATTAAGATATTAAAGGAAGCGGCTGCTATCGCTGATGCTGCCTTTACACATATTCTTGATTTTATTCGTCCAGGCGTCACTGAGCTGGATGTGTCCAATGAACTTGAATTCTTCATGAGGAAACAAGGCGCAACTTCATCTTCTTTCGATATCATTGTCGCATCAGGTGTTCGATCTGCTCTTCCACATGGTGTTGCAACGGATAAGACTATCGAAAAAGGTGACTTCATCACATTGGATTATGGTGCGTACTATAATGGATATGTATCGGATATCACCCGCACATTAGCAGTCGGTAAGCCAAGTGAAGAACTTATTAATATTTATGACATTGTTTTAGAAGCTCAATTACGCGGCATGGCTGGGATTAAACCTGGGATGACGGGTAGGGAAGCGGATGCACTAACTCGCAATTTAATTGAAGAAAAAGGGTTTGGACAATACTTTGGACACTCGACGGGACATGGAATTGGTCTTGAAGTCCATGAAGGTCCCGCATTATCCGTAAGGTCTGATATCATTTTAGAACCAGGCATGGCAGTTACCGTTGAACCAGGGATTTACCTACCGGGAATTGGCGGAGTACGCATTGAAGATGATACAATCGTTACATTAAGTGGTAACGAAGCACTTACTCATTCATCAAAAGAGTTAATCATTCTGTAAACATGTACATGTAGGAGGACAAATTTATGATTTCAGTAAACGATTTTCGCACAGGTGTAACCATTGAAGTAGATAATGGAATTTGGCAGGTTATTGAATTCCAACACGTTAAACCAGGTAAGGGAGCGGCATTTGTACGTTCTAAATTACGTAATCTTCGTACAGGTTCCATCCAAGAAAAAACTTTCCGCGCCGGTGAAAAAGTGGCGAAAGCACATATCGAGAACCGCAAAATGCAGTATCTTTATGCAAGTGGAGACAGCCATGTATTCATGGATAACGAAACATACGACCAAATCGAACTTCCAGCATCAAGTATCGAACGCGAATTGAAATTCTTAAAGGAAAACATGGAAGTACATATCTTGACTTTCCAAGCGGAAACACTGGGCGTCGAGCTTCCTAATACAGTTGAACTTGAAGTTGCTGAAACAGAGCCAGGCATTAAAGGCGATACATCTTCAGGTGGAACAAAAACTGCTGTACTTGAAACGGGCCTTTCCGTTCAAGTGCCATTCTTCATCAACCAAGGCGACAAATTATTGATTAACACAAACGAAGGTTCATACGTATCACGTGCCTAAGTTAACCTAAGTCATAAGAAGTCCGGGATTAATCATCCCGGGCTTTTTTTTATGTTTTTTTAGTCACAAAGATGAATTCAGGCGATGCTTCTTTGATTAGCTTGTCATCATTATATGATTCCCGGCATACATTTTATTGAAAGTGGTGTATACAGGAGGATTGCCTAAATGGAAATGGTACTTTCTTTTCTACCGAAAAAACTATGCGCACATCTCCAAGGGATGACCCCGATGATGATAAAAAAAATAGAAGAGCTGAGGATTCGAGTCGGCAGGCCGTTAGAAGTGATAGTAGGGGGAAATCCTTTCTTTTTCCCTTATGAAGTGACCCCGAGTGATGCAGAGCAATTACTGAATTCTATAGGCCAATTTTCGCTATATACGCTAGAAGAAGAATTAAAGCGCGGTTATATCACCATAGCCGGGGGACATCGTGTAGGACTAGCGGGCAAGGTCATACTGGAAAATGGGATGGTCAAGGCGATAAGGGATATCTCGTCCTTTAATATTCGGGTAGCACGTGAAAAGATAGGGGCAGCTGAACCACTCACGGCTTATTTATATAATGGGGAATGGCAGCATACCCTTTTAATCGGTGCCCCCCAGTCAGGGAAAACGACCATTTTGCGTGATATTGCCAGAATGATCTCGAGTGGAATCGATCGGAAGGGCATCCCTCCTCAAAAAGTGGGGATTGTGGATGAACGATCGGAAATAGCTGGTTGTGTTCATGGAGTTCCTCAACTTGAATTCGGCCCAAGGGTGGATGTCCTTGATGGCTGCCCCAAAGCGGAAGGGATGATGATGATGATTCGTTCTATGTCCCCGGATGTATTGGTTGTGGATGAAATTGGACGGGCAGAGGATACACAAGCGGTACTCGAAGCCGTAAACGCAGGAATTAAACTGATCATCACTACGCATGGCCATACACTGGAGGAAGTGAAAAAACGTCCTTTTGTATCGGAAATCTTAAGACAGAATATTTTTGAACGCTTTATTGAATTACAAAGAAGTAAGACAGGAGACCGGAGTTATAGGGTGTTCGATGCGGCGGGTGGCCAATTATTCTTAGGTGGAGCCGTGAGTCCTCATGTTTAAGATGATTGGAGCGGCCATCATTATTTTAGCCACAACATGGGCGGGCTTTGAAGCCGCCAAGAAATTGAGTATGCGCCCCCGCCAGTTACGTCAACTGAAAGTCGCCATGCAATCGCTTGAAGCTGAAATCATGTATGGGCAGACCCCTTTGAAAGAAGCAGCCCAGAAGCTCTCCAAGCAAATGCCAAAACCACTTTCCCACTTTTTCCATACGTTTGCCAATCGACTTGAATCAGGCGAAACCACTGTAAAAGAGGCTTGGGACGCTAGCTTGAAAAAGATATGGCAGTCCCTTGCTTTAAAGCAAGGGGAGTTTGAAATCCTATCTCAGTTCGGTGAAACCCTCGGGAGAAGTGATAAATATCATCAGCAAAAACAAATCATGCTAACGATGGCACACTTGGAACGGGAAGAGAACGATGCACTGGAACGACAGAGAAAGTATGAAAAGATGATGAAGAGCCTAGGCTTTTTATCAGGATTATTATTAATCATTTTGCTGATGTAGGGCATATCCGGGAGGGATAAACATGGGCATTGATGTGGACATCATATTCAAGATAGCGGGTGTGGGGCTTGTCGTGGCGTTTCTTCACACGATTCTCGATCAGGTAGGGAAAAAGGAATATGCTCAGTGGGTGACACTTTTTGGCTTTATCTATATTTTGTTTATGGTAGCTTCCGTGGTAGAGGATCTATTTCAAAAAATTAAGTCCGTATTCCTATTCCAGTAAAGGGGGTAATCGCGATTGAAATCATAAAAATCGTCGGAATTGCCCTAGTAGCCACCTTTTTAGCCTTGATAGTCAAGGAGCAGAAGCCAAATTTTGCTTTTTTGTTAGTCGTTTTTGTAGGTTGTACAATCTTTCTCTTTCTGGCGGATAAAATATACGAAATCATTTTGATGCTTGAAAAGATAGCTGTGAATGCGAATGTCAATACAGTTTATTTAGAGACAATCTTGAAAATTATCGGAATTGCTTATATCGCTGAATTTGCTTCTCAAATCACAAAAGATGCAGGTCAAGGGTCATTAGCTTCCAAAATAGAACTGAGCGGGAAGATTTTGATCTTGGCCATGGCCATTCCCATTTTGACGGTCATTATTGAAACGGTAATACAGATGCTCCCTAGTTAATGGACTATTCCAACTAGTCAATTGAGGTGAATGTATGAAGCGGCAGATGCCTTTCTTATTCTTCCTATTCGTTTTATTCTTTTTCCTGCATACATCTGTTGGACATGCTGCCGAAAATGGTGAAATCAAGAATGAGCCCATTAAGCAATCTGAGGAAGAACAGACATGGAGGGATAACCAGGAACCAATCATGCAATCAGAACTGGTACAAGCCCAAATTGAAAGATTAGGCGTTGACGAGCTCAAGCAATATTGGGATGACATCGTAACGGAATATGGCGGTTTCTTACCGGAAAGCCAAAAGGGTAGTTTTATGGATTTTGTGAGCGGTGAGAAGAAATTTTCATTCGAACAATGGTTTAAAGGCATAATGAAATTCGTCTTTCATGAACTCCTTGTAAACGGTAAATTACTGGGATCGCTCATTCTTTTGACCGTGTTCAGCATGTTTCTGCAAGCACTACAGAATGCTTTTGAACAGAGCTCAGTGAGTAAGGTGGCCTATGCGATCGTTTATATGGTATTGATCATATTGGCACTGAATAGTTTCCATGTGGCCATTGAATATACAAAAGATACGATTGATCTAATGATTTCCTTTCTAATGGCGCTCCTACCTTTGTTGTTAGCTTTAATAGCGGCTTCAGGTGGTCTTGTATCCGCTGCATTCTTTCATCCAATCTTAATGTTCCTGATGAATACCAGTGGGATATTGATCCAATATGTCGTCCTGCCTCTCTTATTTTTCGCTGCCATTTTAAGTATTGTCAGCACATTGTCTGAACATTACAAAGTGACCCAACTCGCGCAATTGCTTCGTAATTTTGCTATCGGGATCCTGGGTGCCTTCATGACGATATTTCTCGGGGTGATTTCCGTCCAGGGTGCCTCATCCGCCGTTGCCGATGGAGTGACGATCAGGACGGCAAAATTCATTACCGGTAATTTCATTCCGGTGATAGGGCGTATGTTCACTGATGCGACTGATACAGTCATTAGTGCATCAGTCCTTCTTAAAAATACGGTGGGCTTGGCAGGTGTCGTCATCCTTCTGCTCATCATTGCTTTCCCCGCCATAAAGATCTTAATGATCGCTTTTGTCTATAAGTTGGCTGCCAGTCTTTTGCAACCACTTGGAGGAGGACCCGTCATCAATTGTCTCGACATTATCAGTAAGAGTATGATTTATATTTTTGCAGCGCTGGCCATCGTATCTCTCATGTTCTTTTTATGCATCACCGTAATTATCGCAGCCGGGAATATAACGCTGATGGTCCGCTAGGAAGGATGAAGTGTGAGTGAGCTTTTTAGCTGGTTGGATAACAAATATTATCGTATTTGTATTGCTGGCAACCGTGATTGATATGCTGCTTCCCAGTTCAGCACTGCAAAAATATGCAAAAATGGTCATCGGACTATTATTGATCGCGATAATTCTTACTCCAATTTTGGGACTATTTCATACGGATTTTGATAAAATTCTTTCCACTGTGACAAGTGAATTTGAAAACCCAAATAAAAAAGATTTAGGAAATTTAACAGAAATGAAGAAAAAAGAAATACAAGCTACCCAAGGTGCATATATTTTAGAACAAATGGCTGTTGACCTACAGACAGAAGTGGAAGAGGAGTTGGTGGAGGAGTACCAAGTGAAGATCAGTTCGATTGAAGTCGGAGTCACGAATGAAGAAAGTCCGAGCTTAGAAGAACTACAGCATATCAATATTTCATTGGAGGAGGCGGAAAAAAGAGACTCATCCTCCGCGATAGAGACGGTGGCTAAGGTGGACATCAGCACCCGGGAAAAGACCACACCTACTATGTTGAACCTCGAAGCCGTCAAGAAGTTTCTGGCAGCAAGTTGGTCTGTCGATGAAGAAATCATTGAAATCGCCGGGGAGAGGAGTGACTGAGATATGAATAAAGATAAGGGTCCATTATCCTGGCTAAACAAACTATTGAACAAAGATCCGGACCAAAAAGATCCGCAAGATAAAAAACCTTCGATGTATATCTATGCCTTAATTGTTGTCCTTTTGGGTGTGGGAATCATGATGGCCGGGAATCTATTGACCACCACGAACCAAGCCGGGAAGATAACGGGCGATAAAGCGGTATTCAGTAATAATAAGCAGGAAGAAGAGGATGTGGAAACATTCGGTCAGAAAAACCAGACCGACTTCAAGTCGACAAAAGATTATGAAGTATACCTGGCGAACGAAATGAAGGAAGCCCTGGGATCCATTGTAGGTGTGGAGGATGTAAAAGTCGTAATCTATGTGGATGCATCCGAGAAAAAAGTCTATGAAAGAAATAAAACCACTCAAAAACAAGTGACTCAAGAAACCGACCAGGAAGGCGGAAAAAGAACGGTCGAAGACACCTCGGTAGATGAACAGCTTGTCCTGATTAAAAACGGGGAAAAAGAGGGACCAATCATTTCCGAAACCCAAAAGCCAAGCGTACGAGGGGTCCTCGTTGTCGCTAAAGGGGCAGATAATATACAAATTAAGAAATGGATTGTCGAAGCTGTAACACGCTCGCTTGATGTGTCAAGTCACCGGGTTTCTGTCATGCCTAAAAAATAAGGGGGAAAACGAACATGTTATTGAAAAAACAAACGGTTTGGTTATTGACGATGTTAAGTCTAGTAGTGGTGCTCTCGGTCTACTATTTAACGGCTCCTGAAGAAAATGCAGCAGATTTGCCGGCAACGGAAGAACAAAAAAATCAGACAGAAAGTCAAACGGAAAGCAAAGGAGACAGTAAAGAAGAAAGCAAAAAGGAAATGGAGACTTCCACAGGGGATAATGGTTCTTCTGTAACCATTGCTTCCGGTGACGAATTTGAGGCATTAAGAATGCAAATTGAGGACGAACGTGCAAAATTGAATGAAGAGTTAACGGTTAAAATGGGGGATACCGATCTATCCGCTGAAGAAAGAGATGAAGCTTATGCTAAAATCGAACAATTAAGTGAAACGAAAGTGAAGGAAAATATCATTGAAAACTTAATTGTAGCGATGGATTATAATGCTGCGCTTGTCCGGGTTGATGGAACGGATGTAAAAGTGAGTGTAAAAGCTGATAAACAAACGAAGACGGAAGCTAATAACATCATACGCCTTGTACGTAAAGAAGTGGAGAATGCACAAAATGTAGTCGTGAATTTCCAACCGGAAAAATAATTTTAAAGTGAGTGGAAACTGATACACAACAGTTTTTCGAAAAAGGAAATATGCATGCTGGTTCTTTTCTTTAGTAGAAAAGGCCTTTTTTTTCGGAAAAAAATGGATGGCCGCGATTTGGTGGTCCCAAAAAAAGGAGACAAAAAAATAAAAATACCTCCCCTCGGCATTATCCAATGTAATCCCTTTAAAGTAATAAAAAAGGCGGTTTTACATGGTTTTTACCGTTTTAATAGGGAAAAATTCCGAATTATATTTTAAAAATAGATTTAAAAAATTCACAATCTTAAGATAAAAGTGTAATATAGAACTGTAAATAGCAAGTCCCAACTAATCTATCATTGAATATATACAAGCTAATATTGTATGATATTAGAAGCAGGTATTAAAAAATTCAAAACTTCCTGCTAGACATATTTTTTGAGGGATTTACTTCTGTTATATTACAGAAGGAATATGTGAAATGTCTTTCGGTGTTTTAAAAGAAACGGCTCCGGTGCTAGAGACGGCAGAGGCCAAAGACGATGGGCAAATTACATATACATATTGAATTGTCTCAAATTTCCATTAAATCAGACAAGGGGTGCCTAAAATGAAGGTCCAAGAAATTCGTGAAATTATTAAGTTAGTCGATCAATCTAACATCGGTGAATTTGTTTATGAAAATGAAGGAACCAAAATTTTGCTGAAGAAAACGGAAGCGGGTACAGTAGCTTATCCAGCACCTGCTCAAGAAGTCGTACAAGCTAAAGCGGCTGTGGAAGTCACACCTACACCAGCAGCCCAGCCAGTAGCTAAAGCGCCAGAAGCAGCAACACCAGCAACTCCTATAAATGAGCAAGAAAACTTACATAAAATCACATCCCCAATGGTGGGAACGTTCTATCAATCTCCTTCTCCTGATGCTGATGCATACGTGAAAGTAGGCTCCAAAGTAACGGCGGACAAAATTGTCTGCATCGTGGAAGCTATGAAACTTTTCAATGAAATTGAAGCGGAAGTAAACGGGGAAATTGTAGAAGTACTTGTAAAAGAAGGCCAACTTGTAGAATATGGTCAACCATTATTTTTAGTAAAGCCTGAATGAGGAGCTGTTTCTAAATGATTAAGAAGGTATTGATTGCAAATCGCGGTGAAATTGCAGTCCGGATTATTAGGGCTTGCAAGGAGCTTGGTATTGAAACTGTAGCGGTTTATTCAGAAGCCGACAAAGAGGCACTACATGTACAAATTGCTGACGAAGCTTACTGTATTGGTCCTAAACTATCAAAAGATAGTTATTTAAATACAACGAACATTATCAGCACAGCCAAGAAAACAGGTGCGGATGCCATCCATCCTGGATATGGTTTCCTTGCAGAAAATGCTAACTTTGCGGAGCTATGTCGTGAATGTAATATTATATTCATAGGACCAAGTCCTGAGGCCATCAATAAAATGGGAACTAAGGACGTGGCAAGGGAGACCATGCGTAAAGCTGGAGTTCCTATCGTACCAGGTTCAAAAGGAATCATTAAGGACACGGATGAAGGTGTGGCACTTGCCAAGGAAATGGGCTACCCAGTTATCATTAAAGCTACAGCTGGTGGTGGCGGTAAAGGGATCCGTGTTGCGAGAACGGAAGAAGAGCTCGTCAAAGGCATTAATATCACGCAACAAGAGGCAGCAACGGCCTTCGGCAACCCGGGCGTATATATTGAAAAGTATATCGAGGACTTCCGTCATGTTGAAATTCAGGTAATGGCTGATAACCACGGGAATGCCATTCATTTAGGAGAGCGTGACTGCTCGGTTCAACGACGTTTACAAAAGCTTGTTGAAGAAACACCATCTCCGGCCCTTGATGGGGAGACACGTGCGGAAATGGGACAAGCTGCCGTTACAGCTGCTCTTGCCGTTAATTATTCCGGTGCAGGTACGGTGGAATTCATTTATGATTATGTGAATAGGAAGTACTATTTCATGGAAATGAATACACGTATCCAAGTGGAACATCCTGTTACGGAAATGGTCACAGGTGTAGACTTGATTAAAGAACAAATCAAAGTCGCTTCTGGCGATAAGCTTTCTCTTTCACAGGAAGAAGTGACCTTTAACGGTTGGTCAATCGAATGCAGGATCAATGCGGAAAATCCTGAAAAGAATTTCATGCCTTCCGCAGGGAAAATCCAGATGTATTTACCACCAGGTGGATATGGCGTCCGTGTGGATTCTGCAGCATACCCAGGATATACAATACCGCCATATTACGATTCCATGATTGCTAAATTAATTGTCCATGCACCGACAAGAGAAGAAGCAATCGAGAAAATGAAACGAGCTTTAGGCGAGTTTGTCATTGAGGGAATTAAGACTACAATTCCTTTCCATATTAAGTTACTTCAGCATGAACAATTTGTTTCTGGAGAATTTAATACCAAATTCCTTGAAATTTATGATGTAATGAACTCATAATGTAAAGGAAGACAGGAGGTGCTTTTAGAATGAGTGAATTGGAAGGCAAGTTACTCGAAATGGATGAATACAATAGTGGACTTGGTAAAGTTGAGATTGCACCTGAGGTTATAGAAGTTATCGCGGGTATTGCTGCATCGGAAGTGGAAGGTGTAGCACATATGCGGGGGAATTTTGCGACAGGCGTAGTAGAAAAGCTTGGCAAGAAGAACCACGGCAAAGGTGTTAAAGTAGACTTAACAGGTGAAACGATCAAAGTCGATCTATATTGTGTGATGAGATTTGGTGTGTCTATTCCGAAAATTGCACAGGAAGTTCAAGACAATATTCGTGAAGCGTTACTAAATATGACTGCTATCGACGCGGGAGAAGTAAACATTCATGTTGTTGGAATAGCTTTCGAAAATGCAAAAAATGAAACGGATTACGAGCAAGAAGTGTAATCGGCATCATTCTAACTAAAACCTGCAAAAACCCGACTATATGTCGGGTTTTTGTTTTGAGTCTTTATTCAATGAATCCATCCCGCTCTCATAATATTCTGTTATACGAACATAATAAGGCGGTGTATGGAAGTTTCCCTTTAATTTACGTGGGTTTTCTGTTAGAGTGTAAAAGATGAAATATGATCATGAAAGCTAAGCAGGGACTTTTGGCAGTTTCGAAAAAATATAACATGATCCGTTGTACAAAAGTTAAATGGCGAAAAATCCATTTAACGTGAATCCTCATGAGAAATTGCATAGAGGTTCATGTCATGGAGAGTATTTTGACGTTTTTGTTAGCGGAAAATAGATGAATCTATAGAAATTACGATAAAGAACTTAATATTTTCGATAAATTGTTGATTATTGTTCGTCTGTACTAGCATTTTCATATATAATAGTAGATGTCAAAGGAGTAAGATTATGAAAAGAAGAGTAGCCCGTGAAAAATCCCTTCAAGCACTATACCAAATAGATATCGCCAAGTCAGAACCGGAAGAAGCTATGGAAAGTGTGCTGAACGGTGCACCCACTGACGAGTATTTCGAAACATTAGTTACAGGGATAGCGGAAAAGCGTGAACAGATTGATGGAATGATCAGAGATAATTTGGAAAACTGGACATTGGAAAGACTCGCAAATATCGATCGGAATCTACTGCGTATCGCAGTTTATGAAATGATCCATTGTGATGATGTCCCGGTAAGTGTTGCGATGAATGAAGCTATTGAAATTGCTAAGAAATTCGGTGATGACCAATCAAGCAGCTTTGTGAATGCCGTTTTATCCAAAGTCAAAGAAAAAGTCGGCAACTAAAGCTATTTTAGGTACTGATGGGTCTCCGCAATTTCTTTAGCAAAAGTTAACTTGGGAGGAACTACACATGTCAGCTCAAATCATTAATGGTAAAGAAATTGCAGAGTCGGTAAGGCAGGATATTAGCAAGGAAGTCCAACAATTACGTGAAAAAAATGTTGTGCCCGGATTGGCCGTTATATTAGTCGGTGACAATCAGGCTTCACAAACCTATGTGCGAAATAAGCAAAAAGCTTGTGAAGATTTAGGCATGCATTCCGTGTTAATCCAAAAACCTGCGGATTTAACACAGCAGGAATTAATACAGAACATCGATGAATTAAACCAGGATGACAGCATTCATGGGATTTTGGTGCAGCTGCCGTTACCTGGACATATTCAGGAAAAAGCGATTATTGAAGCAATTTCACCTGAGAAGGATGTTGACGGGTTCCATCCAATCAACATCGGCAGGATGATGACGGGACAGGATGCTTTCTTGCCGTGCACGCCGTATGGAATTATGGTCATGCTTGAATATATCGATTATAACCTTGAAGGCAAGCACGTCGTTATTGTCGGAAGAAGCAATATCGTAGGGAAACCATCAGGACAGTTGTTTTTGAATGCGGATGCAACGGTTACATATTGCCACTCTAAGACGAGTGACCTTGCTTACTTTACTAAACAAGCTGATGTGGTCGTGGTTGCCGTCGGTAAAAGAGATACAATCACCAGTGCCCACATTAAAGAGGGTGCCGTCGTGATTGATGTTGGCATGAACAGAAATGATGAAGGTAAGCTTTGTGGAGACGTTTCGTTTGAAGAAGTGAAGGAAAAAGCTTCTTACATTACCCCTGTACCTAGAGGCGTAGGTCCGATGACGATTACGATGCTCATGAAGAATACTGTTAAATCTGCTCAGAAAACACTTAACTTGGATAAACAAACAATGAAAAGTTAAAAAAAATGCCAAATTATTTTAAAGAAGCGGACCTCTTGTTTTATAATAACAAGAGACCGCTTTTTTCTATGTAAAGATTAACTGGGACTATAAGTCTGCAGTAAAGGCTGGTTCCCTTTATATCCGATTCTGTCGGAAGGAGACATTATATGAGCGACCAACAATATTTAAGTGTGTCGGCTTTAACAAAATATATAAAACGAAAGTTCGATGTGGATCCGCATTTGCAAAATGCATACATAAAAGGGGAAATATCCAATTTCAAACAGCATACAAGCGGGCATATGTACTTTACTTTAAAAGACGAGAAAGCCCGTTTGCTGGCTGTCATGTTTGCGGCTAACAACAAAGGGATGAAATTCACACCTGAAAATGGGATGAAGGTACTTGTAAGGGGAGATATATCCCTATACGAAGCCAGTGGACAGTATCAGCTTTATGTGAAAAGCATGGCTCCTGACGGTGTGGGGGATCTATACATTGCATATGAACAGTTAAAGAAAAAACTGGAAGAAGCAGGATTATTCCTGGCTAAACATAAGAAAGCGATTCCGCAATACCCCAAATCGGTGGGGGTCATTACATCACCGACTGGGGCAGCTTTAAGGGATATTATAACGACCATCAAGCGGCGTTATCCCATTACTAAAATCATTGTTTATCCAGCTCTTGTACAAGGAAATAATGCTGCTAAATCGATTGCACAGGCGATTTCACTGGCCAATGCAAGAGCAGAATCCGATGTGCTGATAGTTGGGAGGGGCGGTGGTTCCATCGAGGAACTTTGGGCCTTCAATGAAGAGATAGTAGCTGAGTCGATATATGATTCGGATATTCCCATTATCTCAGCAGTGGGGCATGAAACGGATTTCACGATTGCTGACTTTGTTGCTGACATGCGTGCGCCGACTCCTACGGGGGCAGCAGAGCTTGCAGTGCCTCACCTGAATGAAATATTGGAAAGGTTGATGAATCGCAAGAATCGTTTGACACGTTCCATCCAGGAGCAAGTGAATGCCAATCGTACACATTTGAGTAGGCTTGAAAGGTCTTACGCATTCCGTTACCCTCATAAAATGTACGAACAAAAACTTGAACAGTTGGATAGGGCAACAGAGAGGTTAGGGAAAACCAGTACGCGATATTTCCTGAAGAAAAGGGATGAATTGAATCAGATGACTGAAGTTCTGAATAAACAGCATCCTGAGCAATTGGTCAGGACTTCAAAGGAAAGCCTGCAGCAGTACGAAAAAGCGCTGCGTAAGACTATGGAAGCCATCTATCGTCAAAAATCACAGCGATTCGTTTCAATGACTGCCACTCTATCGGCCCTAAGCCCACTGAAGATCATGGAGCGGGGCTATGGGTTAGTCTTTACTGAAGATGAGACGTTAATTAAAAGCACACAGCAAGTATCCACTGGAGATAAGATAGCTGTTTCGATAAAAGACGGAACACTTGAATGTGAGATAACCGAAATAAAGGAGCGGATTGAGCCATGACTAACAAAAAGGATATTACATTTGAAGAAGCGATGGAGAACCTCGAGAAAATTGTAGAACAGTTGGAAGAAGGAGATGTACCATTGGAAAAAGCCATTTCCATTTATAAACAAGGAATGGATTTATCCAGACTATGCCATACCAAGTTGAAAACTGTCGAGGATCAATTAACGCAAATTTTACGCGAAGATGGAGAACTGGAAAACTTTGCGGTTCAGGAGGAAGAATAATATGAGTACGGCAACGTTCGAAACTTTTTCGAAAGAGTATAAAGCGTTAATAGAGAAAGAAGTCGTTGAATATGTGAAGAAATTGAACGCTCCAGAAAGTGTCAAAGAAGCTATGGCCTATTCCTTGGAGGCAGGCGGAAAACGCATCCGTCCTTTATTGGTCTTCTCGGTATTGTCGGCATTCGGAAAAGATTTGAGGATGGGGATTCCGGCTGCAGCGGCAATTGAAATGATTCATACGTATTCTTTGATTCATGATGACCTGCCAGCGATGGATGATGATGATCTCCGACGCGGAAAACCGACGAATCATAAAGTTTTCGGTGAAGCGGTGGCCGTACTCGCGGGTGATGCCTTACTTACATATAGCTTCCAATTGGTGGCTGAAATGTCTGATCCCGAAGTGAGTGCGGAGATGAAGTTGGATTTAGTAACTGAAATTGCAAAATCCGCCGGTGCAGAAGGAATGGTTGGAGGACAAGTAGCAGATATGGAAGGCGAAGAAAAGCAGTTGACCCTTAGTGAAATGGAGTATATTCATGAACATAAAACGGGGAAACTATTGGCGGCAAGCATCCTTTCAGGTGCCATCTTAGCTGGAGCCGATGCCAATCAACGTCAGCATCTCCGCGATTTTGCTTATCACTTGGGACTTGCTTTTCAAATCCGGGATGATATCCTGGATATTGAAGGTTCGGTCGAGCTTATTGGTAAGCCTGTCGGCAGTGACGCGGCGAACCACAAAAGCACCTATCCTTCCCTGCTGACGCTACAGGGAGCCAAGGACAAGTTGAATCATCATATCCAATTGGCGCATGCTTCCTTAGCGGAAACGAAATTACAAACGGGCCTATTGAATGAATTAACGGATCTAATAGCGAATCGGGATCATTGAGCATTACCAAATTTGTTATCAAACAAAGTTTTATGGTATACTCATTGTGAAAATTTATGCAACAGAAAATGAATTCATAAATGACGATACGTGATAAAATAGGTATATAAAGCCGCCGAAATCACCTGGGTGTTGGCGGCTATTTTTTAACTTAAAAAGAATTTTTCGGTCAAGCCTTCTATAATAGTCGCTTTTGAGGCTCTGATTATGCTTACAACCGGAAATGACAGAAAGTGAGTGGTCCTGTTTGGATCTTCTATCTATAAAAGACCCTTCATTTTTGAAGAAAATGAATAATGAAGAGCTTGTCGAATTAAGTGTGGATATTCGTAAATTCCTCGTGGAAAAATTATCTGTAACTGGTGGGCATATCGGTCCCAATTTAGGCGTGGTCGAGTTGACAATCGCGCTTCATAAAGAATTTGATAGTCCGAATGATAAAATTTTATGGGATGTAGGTCATCAATCTTATGTTCATAAAATCTTAACAGGAAGAGCCGGAGAGTTTAATACGTTAAAGAAATACAAAGGGCTTTGTGGTTTTCCAAAAATGATTGAAAGCCCTCATGATGTATGGGAAACGGGACACAGCTCGACCTCTCTTTCCGCTGCCATGGGGATGGCTGCAGCCCGTGATATCAAAGGTGAAAAGAGTTTTATCCTACCAGTGATTGGGGATGGCGCCCTTACAGGTGGAATGGCTCTTGAAGCCTTGAATCATATCGGTGATGAGAAAAAGGACATGATCGTTATATTGAATGATAATGAAATGTCCATTGCCCCTAATGTAGGCGCCTTGCACTCGGTACTGGGAAGATTAAGGACAGCAGGAAAATACAACTGGGCAAAAGACGAGTTGGAAATGTTCTTGAAAAAGATTCCCGCAGTCGGTGGCAAACTAGCAGCAACGGCCGAACGCTTGAAAGACAGTATGAAATACCTGTTGGTGTCCGGCATGTTTTTCGAGGAGTTAGGTTTTACCTATCTTGGACCAGTAGATGGCCATAATTATGAAGAACTGTTAGATAACTTGAGGTTTGCCAAGAAAACTAAGGGTCCTGTTCTATTGCATGTAATTACCAAAAAAGGAAAAGGGTACTCACCTGCTGAGCTTGATACGACAGGCAATTGGCATGGAACAGGCCCATACAAAATTGAAACGGGTGACTTCGTTAAATCACCTAGTAAAGGGCCGGCTTGGAGTGCGTTAGTAAGTGAAACGGTACGCAAGCTTGCACGAAATGACGAACGTATCGTCGCGATAACTCCTGCGATGCCCGTTGGATCGAAGTTAGTCGGTTTTGCGAATGAATTTCCTGAGCGTTTTTATGATGTTGGAATTGCTGAGCAGCATGCCGCTACTTTCGCAGCCGGGTTGGCAACCCAGAAAATGAAACCGTTTTTGGCGATTTACTCAACCTTCTTGCAAAGAGCGTATGATCAGGTGGTACATGATATCTGCCGTCAAAACTTGAATGTCTTTATTGGCATTGACCGTGCCGGTCTTGTCGGTTCTGATGGGGAAACGCATCAAGGTGTGTTCGATATCGCGTTCCTACGCCATGTTCCTAATATGGTATTGATGATGCCTAAAGATGAAAATGAAGGTCAGCATATGGTCAATACAGCCATTAATTATGATGATGGTCCCATAGCCATGCGTTTTCCGCGCGGAAATGGACAGGGGGTCGTCATGGATACAGAATTACAACAAATCCCGATTGGTTCATGGGAAGTATTGAAAGAAGGATCGGACGTTGCCATTTTAACATTTGGGACAACTATTCCGATGGCTCTTGAAGCAGCAGCCCAACTTGAAAAAGAGGACTACTCTGTAAAGGTTATCAATGCTCGTTTCATAAAGCCTCTTGATGAAAAGATGCTTAGCAGCTTACTTGGCGAGAAAATGCCAATATTGACAATTGAAGAAGCCATTCTTCAAGGTGGATTCGGTAGTTCAGTACTTGAATATGCACATGACCAAGGGTTCTACGGGGCAATCATTGACCGAATGGGCATACCAGATTACTTCGTTGAACACGGTAGTGTGGACGAGTTACTGGAAGAAATCGGCCTAACAACGGATACGGTTAAGAAAAAGATTAAAATGATAACGCCAAAAAAAGAAAAAAGGGCCTGACAATATGAAAGTAGCGAAAGAAAGATTAGATGTTTTATTAGTAGAACAAGGATTGGCCGAAACGCGTGAAAAAGCAAAGCGTATGGTGATGGCTGGTCTTGTCTATGCAAATGAAGAAAGATATGAAAAACCAGGGGAAAAAGTGCCGGTTGATCTTGAATTGACGATAAAAGGGAAAGTGATGCCTTATGTATCAAGAGGTGGTCTGAAACTTGAGAAGGCATTGAAAGAATTTGATTTACACGTCGATGGAAAGATCCTTCTGGATATCGGCTCATCCACTGGGGGCTTTACCGATTGTGCTTTACAGAATGGCGCCATCATGTCTTATGCTCTTGATGTTGGCTATAATCAACTTGCATGGAAGCTAAGACAAGATGAGCGGGTTAAGGTCATGGAACGGACTAATTTCCGCTATGTCACACCTGCTGATTTAGATGGACAGATGCCTAACTTTGCAAGCATTGATGTATCTTTCATCTCGCTCACTTTGATTTTACCTGTGTTAAAAACCTTGCTTGTTCCAAAAAGCGACGTCGTGGCACTTGTAAAACCTCAATTTGAAGCGGGGAAGGGTCAAGTTGGCAAAAAAGGGATTGTCCGTGAGCCTAAAATTCATAAAGAAGTGTTGAACAAGATTATTTCCTTTGCACAAATGGAAGGATACGATATTAAAGATGCTTCCTTCTCTCCTATTACTGGTGGGGACGGCAACATAGAATTTCTGCTCCATTTATTTTGGGAGGGCCCAAAAGAAGTGGGAGATATGCTACTATCCAAAACGGTGGATGATATCGTTGGGGAAGCCCATGCCCAATTTAAAAAAGAATAGATAAGTCTTCGTATGGCTCCTTTGGCTGAATGGTTAGCTAAAGGAGCTTTTTTTCTTGAAATGGTTCATGTTCATGCACCAAGGTTTAGAAAAAGTATGCAAAGAAAGTTTTAGTACAAAATAAGGGATAAGAAATGTATATTAGAGAAAAAAGTTGTACAATTGTATAAAAATCCGCTAACATTAATATTAGCCTCTTTCTTCGACGGTTTTCTTGTGTGTTAGGGACGTTTGTGAGGATTAGGAAAAGCAAAGCAATTACATATGGTCAGCTTGCTAAAGTTAGGGCAACGATGATAATTAAAATGAGCAACAGTTGAGAGGTGCTTCTACTTATGAATAAAGGACAGCGTCATATAAAAATAAGGGAAATAATTACGAATAATGATATTGAGACACAGGACGATTTAGTGGAAGAACTTAAAAATGCGGGGTATAACGTTACACAAGCAACTGTTTCAAGAGACATTAAGGAACTTCACCTTGTAAAGATACCGTTATCTGACGGCAGGTATAAATACAGCTTACCGGCTGACCAACGTTTTAATCCATTACAGAAATTAAAAAGAATGCTGGTTGATGCTTTTGTTCGCATTGACGCTGCAAATAATTTGCTAGTCATGAAGATGTTACCAGGAAATGCCCAAGCAATTTGTGCACTGATAGATAATTTGAATTGGCAAGAAATACTCGGAACCATCGGCGGTGATGATACATGTTTAATTATTTGCCGTTCTGAAGAAGACGCAAAGATCATTTCCGGCAAATTCTTGGACATGCTCTAATATTTTGAAGAGGTGATCTAGATTGTTAACAGAACTTTCGATTAGGAATTTTGCGATCATTGATAGCCTGTCCGTCTCTTTTGAAACAGGATTGACGGTATTAACGGGGGAAACTGGGGCAGGAAAATCCATTATCATTGATGCCGTGCATCTATTGGTTGGAGGGCGTGGTTCGGCAGAATTCATACGCCATGGTGAATCGAAGGCTGAGATAGAAGGCCTATTTCAAATAGAAGATGATACCCATCCGGTATTTGTTAAGGCGAAAGAATTTGGCATCGATATGAACGATGGAATGGCTATCCTGCGAAGGGACATTTCACTGAGTGGTAAAAGTGTATGCAGGGTCAATGGAAAATTGGTTACGATCGCGATATTGCGAGAGATAGGGCGGACATTAATCGATATTCATGGTCAGCATGAACATCAGGAATTAATGGATGAACGACTTCATCTTCCATTGCTGGACCAGTTTGGCGGGGAAAAAATCGCGGCCGCACTTGCTGAATACCAAAAGCTATATAAGAATTATGAAATGACATCCAAGCAGTTAAATAATTTGAGCCAGAACGAACAGCAAATGGTCCATCGATTAGATTTGATCCAGTTTCAGTCCGATGAAATTCAAAACGCGGAGTTAAAGCTTCATGAAGATGAAGAGTTGATGGAAGAACGAAAAAGGATTAACAATTTCGAGAAGATTCATGAGGCCCTCCAGACAAGTTATAATGCCTTAAATGGAGAGCAACATGCCGTGGATTGGCTTTCAGTAGCCATGAGTAATATGGAGGAAGCGGCCAACTTGGATGAAGCACTGAAAAAAAGCTCCGAAACCGTCTCAAATAGTTATTTCCTGCTTGAGGAAGCGGTTTCTACTATTAGAGATCAATTGGATTCTTTGGATTACGATACGGAACGGGTGGAGTTCATCGAAAGCCGTCTAAATGAAATTAACCAATTGAAGCGAAAATATGGGCGCAGCATCGAAGAGATTTTAGAGTATGGTGCAGGTATTGAAGAAGAAATCGAAAAGCTTCAAAATCGGGAAAGTCATATCTTAAAACTGGAAAAGGAACTTAAATCAATAAAGGCGGATTTGATTATTGAAGCGAAAAATCTGTCTGAGCTCAGACAAACATTCGCCCAGCAATTAACGAAGAGCATTCATCAGGAATTAAAGGATCTATATATGGAAAAGACCATATTCGAACCACATTTTCATCAAACGGCCTATACTTTTGATGAGCTATCAGAACGTGGGATTAATCAATCTGGTCTCGATAACATGGAATTTTATATATCCACCAATCCTGGTGAACCTTTAAAACCATTGTCAAAGATTGCATCTGGAGGAGAGTTGTCCCGGATTATGTTGGCGATGAAAAGTATTTTCTCCAAGCACCAAGGGATTACCTCCATCATTTTTGATGAGGTAGACACAGGTGTAAGTGGCCGGGTGGCTCAATCCATTGCCGAAAAAATCTACAAAGTGGCCACGGGTTCCCAAGTGCTTTGCATTTCCCATTTACCTCAGGTTGCCGCGATGGCGGATACTCATCTATTCATCGCCAAGAATGTGAGGGCCGGTCGTACCAACACTTCGGTGAAGCCTCTGGTAGAAACCGAAAAAATCCGAGAAATTGGCCGGATGATATCCGGTGTCGAGATAACGGATTTAACCAAACAGCATGCCAATGAATTGATTCAGCTTGCTAAAAAGATGAAAATCACTTCATGATGTTTCTAAGTAAGAAGGTATCATAATTTATCATAAGCATTCATTGTAAAGCTATCCAAAAACGGATAGCTTTTATTTTGTCCAGCTGTTATAAATGATTGTCATGAGGGCTAAATTAAAGGGGTAGCCATAAAGTTTTAGAGAGCGAGGAGAGTGAATGGATTGAAATTAGTATGGATCAACAGAATCATCGGTGGAATTCTCCTTGTTTCGCTATTAACATTAGGGTTATACCAGCCATTTCGTGAATATTTTTTAATTCCAAATCAGCTTGTACTCTTTGAGGGTAGTCACTATAGTATTTCCAAGTCATTACCTGTTTCAGCAAAAGCTTCAGATTCAAGTCAAGGAATTTCGGTCCATGATGAGAAAGCCTCCATTACACTAGGTGCCGAAAAGCCAGGTACGAACGAGGTGTTGCTTGATGTGGCAGGCTTACCTGCCAAGAAGGTTGATATAAGAGTGTTGAAAGATTTTAAAGTCATCCCTGGTGGGCAGTCCATAGGGGTTAAACTTAACACGTTGGGTGTGCTCGTGGTCGGTCATCATCTTGTTGATACACCTCAAGGAAAAAAATCCCCTGGTGAAAAAGCAAAAGTGGAAGTCGGGGACATCATTACGGCAATCAATGGCCAAACAATAAAAAAGATGGGTGACGTCACTCCTTTTGTCCAGCAGGCAGGTGAAAAGGGAGAACCGTTGAAGATCGTGATCAATCGTGATAATGAAGTGCTTCACAGTTCGCTCATGCCTCTAAAAGATAAAAATGAAGGAATTTTCAAATTAGGTCTGTATATCCGTGATTCAGCAGCGGGTATCGGGACGATGACATTTTATCACCCGGATACGAAAAAGTATGGTGCATTGGGACATGTCATATCGGATATGGATACAAAAAAACCAATCGTCGTGAAAGATGGGCAGATTGTACAATCAATGGTCACTTCCATCGAAAAGGGGAGTAATGGGGACCCAGGAGAAAAATTGGCACGTTTTTCGGCTAACAGAGAAAAAATAGGTAACATTAATCGTAATAGTCCTTTTGGGATTTTTGGGAAACTAAATCAAGATTTCAAAAATGGTGTTATGGATAAGGCATTACCCATCACCCTTTCTCACCAGGTGAAGGAAGGGCCAGCCAAAATTCTTACGGTGGTGGATGGTTCAGAAGTAGAAGCCTTTGATGTGGAAATAGTCAGCTCCATTCCACAAAAGTTTCCTGCAATAAAAGGAATGGTTCTAAAAGTGACTGATAAAGAATTACTCAAAAAAACGGGCGGGATCGTTCAAGGAATGAGCGGCAGCCCAATCATACAAAATGGTAAATTAATCGGTGCCGTTACCCATGTATTTGTCAATGATCCTACAAGCGGGTATGGAGTCCATATTGAATGGATGTTAAACGAAGCCGGTATCAATATATATGACAAAGAGGATTATGAGAAAGCAAGCTAACCATCGAAGGTATCCAACTGGATACCTTTTTTTACTTGGTTCAATATCAATGGCAACTAAAATGATTTATCTTGGAAAAGAGGTTTTTTGAAAGAATTGTGCTAAAATGAAAATAAATGAAGATTTTTCGACAAAGCAGTTCTTCAGGTAGCAAACGAAGTCGAAAACAAGAGATATCCGGAGAATAATATTGAATTCCTTTTATTTTTTCGAAAATAAAAGGAATTTAGTTTCCATTGTCGAAAAGTTCAATTACAATAGAATTTAGTCATATAGAAAAAAGACCATTGTAGTTGAGGAGGAAATCAAGAGTGAAAAAAATCAAGGTATGCGTGGTAGATGATAATAGAGAGCTGGTTGGTCTTCTGGAAGAATACATTTCTGCACAAGATGACATGGAAGTAATCGGTGTTGCACATAATGGTCAAGATTGCATGGGGATGCTAGAAAGCGTTGATCCGGATATTTTGATTCTTGACATTATTATGCCTCATTTAGACGGATTAGGGGTATTGGAAAAACTTCGTGAAGTTAAACGGGGAAACATGCCTAATGTAATTATGCTTACTGCATTCGGTCAAGAAGATGTTACGAAGAAGGCTGTGGACTTAGGCGCTTCATATTTCATCCTGAAACCTTTCGATATGGAGAACTTGTCCAACCATATACGTCAAGTGAGCAACAAAGGACAGTCGGTTCTAAAGAACCATAGTCAGTTTAGTTACCGTCCTCAAAATGAGTCAAAACCGAAAAACCTAGATGCAAGTATCACAAGCATTATCCACGAAATTGGAGTGCCGGCACACATTAAGGGTTATCTATATTTAAGGGAAGCCATTTCAATGGTTTATAATGATATTGAGTTATTGGGATCCATAACAAAAGTGCTGTATCCGGATATCGCGAAAAAATATAATACAACGGCTAGCCGGGTTGAACGTGCCATCCGTCATGCCATAGAAGTGGCATGGAGTCGTGGGAATATCGAATCGATTTCGTCTTTATTTGGTTATACCGTCAGCATGACAAAGGCGAAACCTACGAATTCGGAATTCATTGCGATGGTCGCAGATAAGCTACGTCTTGAACACAAAGCTTCTTGACAGGGTTAGGGGATAGGCCTTCCAGATAATAGTAGGCCAATAAATTCTTAAAAATTATACTAAAAATCGATTTCAAAACCCATAAACTTTTTCTGGAATGGCCAATGAATGTAAAAAATTCACTGGTCTTTTTATTTTGTGTAAAGGGTGATGAAATGAAGCTAACAGAGTTCGAATTTTTTTTAGAAGATTTTCTAATTTACTGTCAATCAAAGAACTTGTCACCAAAAACTTTGGCTTCTTACGAACAGTCATTAAAATTGTTTCTTTTGTATTTAAAAAATGAACATGAGGTTATTGATCCAAATAAAGTGAAAACAGGACATATTCGTCAGTATATAAAATACGTCCAAGAAAGAGGGAAATACACGGTAGTTGGGAATAATAAAAGTGTTAAAATAAATCATCCTCAAAATAGAAAAGACTACAAAAAGACAGTAAGCAATGTGACGATCAATAATTACCTTAGAAATATAAAAGTGTTTTTTAATTGGTTGCATATAGAAGGAGAAGTAAGGAAAAATCCAGTCGATGCAATTAAACAGATTAAGACAGAAAGGAGACAGAAAAAAGAAATTAAAGAAGATGAATTCAGATTATTGCTTAATCAATTTGATTTTACTAAATTTCATGGTTACAGAAACAAAGTAATTGTAATGATACTCCAAGATACAGGGATGAGGATTGGGGAATGCTTAGCCATTGAAGTTGATCAAATTGATTTTAAACATAGAATGATACTTCTTACGAAAACCAAAGCAAGAAAAGAGAGGTATGTTTACTTCTCTCAACAAATGTCAAGAGAGCTACGCCATTACGTTAAGTTTAAAGAACGGTATACAACGGTAGAACTCCTTTTTCCAACCACAAGAAACACTGAATTGACAATTGCATCATTTGAAAAACAACTTAAACAAGCCGGAGAAGAGATTGGGCTTTCGGTTCATCCCCATCAAATAAGGAACAACTTTGCAAGGCAATTCTTAATGAATGGAGGAGACCTTTATACCTTGAGTAGAATTTTAGGTCATTCTTCTGTTACGGTTACGGAACAAGCATACTTAGATCTCACTAGAGAAGAGATTGCAAAAAAGTACCATCAACATTCCCTTTTATCAAAATGGAGATTATAAATCCACAAACAAAACACTGTTGTACTTTACCGTAGCAAAGTATTATAATTAAATAAAGACCTTACCCATTATAGAGCTGGCACTCTAGGATAAGGTCGACCAACAATTCACAAGGAACTGTCATTGTCATTATATCAATGTTTTTCCTTGTACTCAAGGAGTAGATGGTATGTTAGTGAATGGAAAAATGGAAGAGCTAAAGAAATATAGTAAAAATACATATGATAAACAAGCTTTTGTAGAACAAGTTAAAAATAATTGGGACCTCACTGATCTTCAAATAAGAATGACCTACTTAATATCTGATTTAGCGGTGCAAGCAGATGGCGTTTTTTCAATCGCCTATAATACATTCGTTAATATGTTTGAACGTCGATTCAGTATGAAAATAAGTTTATCTTCTGTACGTCGATTCTTTAGTTTACTCTCAAAAATTGGAGTCTTGTCAGTTAATCCTGCTAAACGAAAAAATAATAAACAATCTGCAAATATTTATATTGTTGAGAATTTCAAAAGTGAAATTGCTGTAGAGAAAAAACTTAATGAAAATCATGAGCACCCAGTAGAACAACCATATGAACACCTTGAAGAGCATCATAATATACCTTTAACTAAACCATTAACTAAACCTCTAAATAAAAAGCCTAATTTCAATTGTAATTACAAGAAATCTGATATCGATAGATTCAAAAGTTTATTAACTAATGCTGCTAATGAAATGTATCCTAAGTTTTCTTTAGGTAGATGGTCAAAAAAACAGTGGAATACTCTAATTACCCAATTTGTGAATGATACGATTACAAGTGGACGCTATAAAAATGTACCTGACGAGAAGATTAACGGATTTACATATAAATGTCTTGAAAAAATTGTTTCTAATTCTGATTATAAAAGATCTCAAGACTTTTATGATTACCAACAGACAATGTCTGAATTGGCTCAAAATAAAAATAGAAATAAAAGTAATGAGGGGTATCCATTCATTTACAATTGGTTAGAAAACTGAGTTATAATAATATTAGCAAATTATGGAGGTTGTAACTGTTATGGTTAATTCTCATGATGTTGTTAGTGTAGCTGATATTTTAGGGGTTAGCCCATCTACTGTTAAAAAGTATTATCTACTTATGGAAGAAAATGATCATCGTTTTCAACGGAACACTATTGGGCGAGTAATTTTTTCTGATGCGGAATTAAATTTATTTCTTAAATTAATTTCCTTGAAGAATGAACCGGGGATGACAGTGAAGAAGGCAGTAGAACAGATTATAGGCGAGATGAATACAAGTGCGAAAGAACCTCAACCTATTAACAGTTTAGACCCTTTAATACATGAACAGGACTTTCTTAGCGTTACAAAACAAGAGTTTCGAGAAGCAATTAAAATAATTGAACAAATTGAAGAGTTAAAAATGGATTTAAATCAAACGGTTAAAATAATAAATAATAATCTGAAAAATTTTAAATCATAAGTGAGAGAACTAACCCGATAATTAGATAGCTCTCAGAGGTTCATAATGACCTCGTGTTGAATCTTTAGAATATTAATGGAGAATTATATAGAATCTTTCATAAGGTTCAGTAATGAGCAATTTTGGATAGGAGATGACTGTTAAAAAGCAGAAGAGATTTTAGTAATAATTGAAAAAATGGAAAACGAAGAACGGTGGAAGCTGCTCGATGAAATGTTTAATAAGTATTACAACAATAGAGGGATTCCAAAAACTGAGCTGGATTTAGAGTATTAAACATACGTGAGAAGAGGGCTGCGATTTTTTTCGCAGTTTTTTTTGTGGTTTGCTTTACATTCTTGGATAAGAAGATATAAAGACTCCGTAAGAAAACATAAAACAAACTTATTGGAGGAATATATAATGAATCAGCCTAACCTACGTCAATTAAAAAACAATGTGGAAATTATCGGAACTCTAAAATCTAAGGAACTTGAGGTTAAAGATAGTGCTGCAGGGAAGACATTTATTTCTGGTAAATTAGTTGTTCAAACAATAACGGATGAGAAGGTTAACGAACATGTTATTAAAATATTTGTCATGAAATCTTCAAACCTTTATAAAGGTATAGAAACAGTTAAAAATGAATATAAAACAATTGATCAAGATGGAATTGAAAATGCAGATCGTATTAAAGTAAAAGGTACGTTAAAACTAAACGAGTACTTTGGAGCTCAAGAAAATTTAATTCAATACAACGAAGTTAGAGGTATGTATTTCCAACGCCTTGAAAATAATGCTAAAGATCAAGATCATGCTATTGCATCTATTGAAACAGTTATTGAAGGATTCTCTGAAAAATTAAATGAAGAGCAATTACCAACAGGACAATATATTGTTAAAGGATTTACTGTTGGATGGAATGATGAAGTTATTGAATTTAAAAATACCTTTATTGATGCAGATTTATCTCAAGCGTTTATAAACTTATACGAACCTGGTTCAACTGGTAGATTATCTTTTAAATTGGAGAGCTACGCTGAAGACGGAGAACAACAACAATCAATAACTACTGGATTTGGGAATACTGTAGAAATAGAAGATATATTTGAACCAACTAAAAAATACGTAAGTAATATTCAAATTATTGGTGGAGATGTACCTTATGTAGATAGTAGAGAATACACTTCAGAAGAAATTGAGACTGCAAAACAAATTAGATTAACTAAAATTCAAGAACTGAAGACTAAATATAATATCTCAATACCACAAGAAAACAACGGATTTGGACAAGGTGCTACTGATCAAAATGAAGAATTCCAATCAAAGCCATTTATTGATCCAAACGGGATGCCAGACTTTTGAATCTACTAATATATATTTAGACCTTAGCATTTTAATGCAAGGTCTTTTTTGTCTTTTTTTTATAAAATCAATAGTTTATTAATCAAAAATTAATGAGAAGAAATAAAGGTCCTTATAACGCTTATTCAACTTAAGTACCCTATATTTAAATGCATTTCTTTACAAACATTAAGTATACAAATCAATTAAAAAATCACCCGAATTCTAAGGGATTTGTAGAGATGAAGTGATCTAACAGTGTTTATACCGTGTCGTGTTATTGGAATATTAACTTATGAATATCTTCATTGTACTTACCGCGTTTTTTAATAAAACCCCGTAAAAATTTGTCATAAGATACAAATGTAGCATTATAGGAACTTTGATAACCATAAGCCTTTTTTATGATTGTTCCTGTTTCAAAAGAGGTAGAAATAACAAAGTCAATTGCATCATTCTTATCAATTTTTCGACCATCAGATTGTATACTTTCAAATAAATATTGATAGTAAGCCATTTCTAGTGAATTAAATCCTTTTTTGTCTTTTTTTAAAATTCCTGACTTAAGTGAGTTTAAAAAAAGGTATATTTTCTTATCCGCAGCTGGCTTAGGAACACCCTGACCTAAAGTAGATTGAATTTTTTTAATACCATCTTCCTCAATTTTAAATACATAATTCGTAATTTTGAACAGGCTGGTATCTAAGTCATCACTTAGGTATACATGGCCCTCATTAAAAACGTAATCTACATAATCAATTTGGGCACCTAGAATAAAACTTAGTTTTTTTGGTAACTTCTTTTTTGGAATTACCCCTAAGTAAAACTGATCAATAAGTTCAGATATACCAGTAGTCAGATTTTTTTCAATTATCTCAATAAATTTGTTGAAATTTTGAAGCTCAACTATATCATTTTTATCCAAATAATAAAAACTATAATATGCAGTTAAGAAAATCATTACTCTTGTAAGTTCATGTTTCTCAAACTCTTTCTTCTTATCCATATTTTGAGAACGATATTGAATTTCATCTAGCTTTGAATTCATTTCATTTTTAAAATAACTGTCATTCAAAAACTTGATGTTAAACTCTTTTTCTTCTAGAATATTTTTCTTAAAATTAACAAATCGACGTTTAGTTCTGTAATCAGCTTTTGAAGGTTCAGAAGAAAATTCTTGTCTATATATTCGCCCGAATAATTCATAAAGCGAAGCTACATGAAACCCTTTCGAAATCTCTTTAGATTCCATGAACCTGAGAAATTCAGTTGCATTTAATTGTTCTGTATTGCACTTACCTTTTTCTTTTAAATCTATAAAATCATATAGAAGGTTTGTATCTAGAACAATTATTTCAGGCATTTTTTTACTCCTCCAGTATTTAAAATCATTTTTTAAAGTTTAAACTAACCTCAAAAATTACACCATATGTATAGAAACTATTAATAAGTATACTAGAAAATTGGTTTATTTGTTGAACTAATCTGTACCTTTAGTTGGACAAGAACAGGAATAAAATTCTCATTTTATAATTATAAGGAAATATCAGTTAAATATGGTTTTGTGCGAACTCTACTTCGTAAGATTCTTTTTGTCCAACCTAAAGGTTGTCCAAAGCTAGTAATTTAACGTATTTTCAAAAAGTGGAAATACGTTGTCCGGAAACCCTTTGGTACCAACACTTCTTGAGCATTTTTGTAATAATAAATAATATAAAGTAGGAATGATACGAAAACCTTTCGAAGAAAGTTTGAGTAAAAGTTTACGACAGTGGTGCTCCAATTAATTTACGTTCTAAAACCTCCAGATATATTAACAACAAGAAATAACTATCTTGGAGGAATTAAAATGACAGTAAAAGTATTAGATGCAATTTGTGGTTCAGGTAAAACAAGTTACGCAATCCAACATATTAATGAAAATCCAGACAAACTATTTATCTATGTAACCCCATTTTTATCAGAAGTTAAGAGAATCAAAAATGAAACCATTCCAGAATTTTACGAACCAGAAATAAAATATGGCAAAGGTAAAAAATCAAATCACATAAAAATTCTTGTTGAAGAAGCAGCCAATATTGTTATGACTCATGAATTATTTGCTAGACTCGATCAAGAAACGTTAATGAACATTAAGTTAGAAGGATATACGTTGATTATGGACGAAGTCGCTAACGTGCTTAACGCTGTTGGAGACATAACAAAAGATGATATTCGATCTTTAAGAGATTCGAAAATTCTTAGAATTGAACCAACTGGAGAAATCACTTGGCTCGATAGCAATTATAATGGAGTCTTCAATCATTTGAAGGTATTAGCTATGAAGAAAAATCTGTTCCTTCATAATGAAGTAATTATTTTTTGGACAATGCCAGTGATAAATTTCAGTTCTTTCGAAGGAGTTTATATTCTTACTTATTTATTTGATGGGCAAATTCAAAAGTACTACTACGATATGCATGAAATCAAATATCGAAAATATTCAGTAGTCAAAGCTGAAGAAAAATACAAGTTAACTCAGTATTCAAAGAGTCTTGAACCGAGAGATTATATTGGAAGTCTTCTTGGTATATATGAAGATTACCAGAATGGAAAATCAATTAGTAAATTGAATACGAATTATCTTGTCAAATCTAATAAGCCTGATAAAGCTTTATCTAAAAAATGGTTTGATAAAGCAGATACATCTCAGATTGATCAACTTAGAAAAAATCTATTAACCTTCTTTACGACTCAAGCTTCAACAAAAGTTGATGATCTTTTCTGGACTACTTTTAAAACTCTAGCTCCAAAAATAAAAAATAAGAAATGTAAGATCAATAAGAAAGACGACCGTTCCAAAGATAATTTCATTCCATTTAACACAAGAGCTACAAACGCTTATGCAGATAAAACAGCAATGGCTTTCGTACTTAACCGTTTCATGAATCCTAATGAGAAGCAATTCTTCTCCAATCGGGGAATAGAAGTGGATGAAGATTTATTAGCAACCTCAGATTTAATTCAATTTTTGTTCCGTGGTTGTATACGAAATAATAAACCTATGAATTGTTACATTCCATCAAGCAGGATGAGAACTCTGTTGAAAAAATGGATAAATTTCGAAATATAAGAATGGTCTTATAACTAATTGTTAAAACGAACAAAAATATTGTTAAAACGAACAAAAATCCGTACAAATTCCCTTAGAAATATATATATATATTAGAGAGTTATAGTAGTTTTTCATTACTATATCAAAGAAAGTTTCTCCAGGCTTTCTTCAATTTTTTCAACGTTTGAATAGAAGAGAAAGATATATACATTTCTTTTCTCAACCTAAGACGCTCAAATTACTTGAGTGTCTTTTTATTTTTTGCCTACTACAAAAATTGTTAAACTCAACAATTATTAAATATCTCACAGAAGGAATCAATAATAGCATAGGAGATTCCTTAAATGGAATTAACAATGTCAATAAATATATGGAGGAAAACAGATGAAAATGGAACTACGTGTCGTTACATCTCAGTTAGAAGCTAATCCTGATGGATCAATGACTGTTTCTGGCTATGTCAATAAGACAGAACAGCTTAGTAATGTTTTAGGGACAGCAAAAAAATTCGTTGAAAAAATCGGAAAAGGAGCTTTCGCTCGAGCTATTCAGAATTCTTCTAGAGATATAGATTTTCTAGCAGAGCATAAAAGAGAATTAATCCTTGCATCAACTCGAAATGGTTCTTTAGAACTTAAAGAGGATGAGCAGGGTCTTTTTATGTCCGCAACAATCACTCCTACTTCATGGGGAAAAGACTATTACGAATTAATTAAGTCCGGAATCCACAGAAGCATGTCTTTCGGTTTTAGAACTGTGAAAGACAATTGGAAGCTAGTTGGTACAGATCTTTATGAAAGAACGATTGAAGAGTTAGAACTATTTGAGGTTAGTGTTGTTAAAGATCCAGCCTATTCTCAATCAACTATTTCAGCAAGAGGAATTGATCTTATTGAAGACGTGAAAATACCGTCTAATTTAGAATTATTGAAAAAGGGAACTAAATTTTCATTTTATAAAAAAGAGGAGAGAAAATCTAATATGAAAACAGTACATTACTATGGACAACCAACAAAAGAATCAGAAGCAAAAGAACAGAGAAAAGCTGAGTATAGAAGGGTAGCAAATTATCTTCGTGGAGAAGAACGAGCATTGAACTATACAGGTAATGGTACTAGTGCTGTTCCTCAAAATGTTCATCAAGAAATCATTAAGAAGTTAGAAGAAACAGCTCCAGTATTTGGACGGTCTCGAAAGTTTCCTACTGTTGCAGGTTCATTGAAAATACCAAGAGAGAATAGTACGGATCAAGCAGGTTTTGTAGGAGAAGGCCATAATGTTACAGAATTAGCAATATCTTTTGGTGAAGTAAAACTTGAACAAAAACGCGTGGGTGCATCAATTTCATTAACAAATATGTTGATCAATGATTCTGGTGTTAACATTGTTGATTATGTTGCAGATCTGTTATCACGACGAGTTGGAAAGACAATTGAGAGTTCTATCTTTACTGGTAACACAGCAGAAGAATTTCGTGGAATTGTTCATGACACAGATGTTAAAGAAGTTAAGGTTGTAGGGCCTGTTGGTGATAATCTTATAAAGTTTTTGAAAATAGAAGATTTATTAGATCTTTACAACACAATTCATCCTGACTATCTTTCTGGTTCTGCATTCTATATTCAGAGAGAAGCATTCAATGTAATTTCGAAAATGAAAGATGAAGCTGGACACTTTTATATGCAGAATGGATTCGTAAATGGAAAATTGACCTACACGTTGTTTGGTGCTGAGATTATCGTAACTAATTCTCTAACTGCTGAAAATCCTATTGTCTTCGGAAATGTTGGATTAGGATATGCAATCATGGTTAAAGGTGAGTCTGGTCTTCAAATGATTACAGATACGAAGAATGCTCTTGCAGGTACAAAAATGTTTATCTACGATATGTATGTTGATGGAGCTGTATTCAATCCCGAAGCATTAGCGAAGTTAACTGTTTCTAATTAAAGTCAGTAGTTCTGGCTTTCTGTTTTTTATTTAAACATATTATTGGAAGTGGATGAGGCCTCTATCTCTGAAACTTCCTTCTTTTTTTTATGAACGAAAAAAAATGAGGTCTAGATTATCAATACCAAGATTGATGTTTTGTAAAAAAAGTTAGATGTCTGTTTGAGACTCAAGATGCAAGGCAGTAGTTCGTATTATTAGGGCTGATATAAGTCTGTTAGGTATTAGCTCTTAAAAATAAGGTATTACTGGAATTAGTACTTGCTGTAAGTTATGAATTATAACGTGCTGCCATAGATATAGGCTTTATATGGAGAGTATTACAATACAACAAAATACAAAATAATATTTGAAAGGAAGGATAACGATGGATAAGAAGATTGAATGTTTAAAGGATATTAAAGAAGATGTAGGTGTTGATTTGTATCGTAAAGCAGTGACGAAGGTTGTTGCATCATACTACTCTAAAGTGTTATCAAACAGAGGTAAGAAAGTAAAGAGAACTGAGGTTTGGGAAAGGACAAACATAAAGCTAAAGGAGTTAGGTATAGAAGGAGTTTCATATGAGTTCATGAGAACTGTGGTTTGAGTTAAGTTTAATCATTTAGGGTGAGAGCTGAAGTAGTTGTAAGTGATGAATGAAGTAGATGATGTAGACTCAAGTGCAGATTAGTAGCTCAGGTGAAGATAGTAGTTTGTAATTGGATGTGTGATGCAAGAGTGAAGAGTAAATTGGGAAAAAGAAAATGAATTTCAAGTGTTGAGGGTAGCTAGCCTTGACGATATGGCCTACCTTCATTTTGAAAAAAAGTTAAAACGTCTTAAATAACCGTGAGGGAGCATTTTTGCTAAAGGTACCAAAACGCCCAAACTCCGTTGAAGTAATAGCATATGTACTAATGTAATAATTAATTTAGTCACAATTCAAGAATACTCATACTATATGTATGGGTATAAACTGATTAATCAAAACTAGGGATATAAATTGGCGCAAAGAACGCAGTACCAATTTGAATGTCATTCTTAGTTTTTTTAGAATTTTGTTCAGGGTATTTTTGAATAAATTTTTCTTTAGCGACTTTAATATGTTCAGGAGTATACCGTCTTTCATCTTTAAAGGTACATCACCACCTATAACCATAAGTTCTAATTTGTTTGTGTTAGTTTGGTGCTTTGTACTTGTGAAAGCAAAAGCGTGTATCTGTTGTTTTATCTTAGATGGACAACTTAGTTTGCAGATTAACCGTCCTGTAGCATTTTCAAAGTTCGTTATAACTGACATTAAAACCATTTAATGAAGTTACCTTACTTGTTTCGTCTGTATGAAAGCTTTCCACGATAGTTATATTTTCATTAAGGCCATATCATCCTCCTTTTCTTCTTCACCTAATCTATTAAAGAAGATTCCTCTTATTTCATGAAGTTGCTCTTTACTTCCTATATAATGAACGTATTTTAATGAGCCAGTATCAGCGTTCTCAATACTATCTGTTTCAATAGTTGGATATTCATTCATTATAGTTATTCTTCTTTATATTTTTCACCTCCAACAAAATTCATACATCACCTGAAATAATTTAAGATTTTTTCATCTTTTTACCAGTAATTTGTATTAAATGATATATAATGTAAATGCAAGTTATTGGGGGTGGGGGATTGGATCTACAAACTACTGTTTCTCCGAATGAAAGAGATGGAGGATATTATGCTATCAAGGGGTTTTTATTTCAATTTGATATCACACTAATAGAAGTATTAAGTAATCCAGAAACAAAAGTTCAATTTGAACAAATACAGGATATAAATTACGACAATTATGTAATGCAAGTAAAACATAAGGAGACCCAAAATTATAGTGCTAGTAAAATTAGAAAGCCTGTAATCCAATTATTAGAGATATTTAATGCGGATGAAAGCAAAAAGCTTAATTTATATTGCTATTTTAAAGATAAATCTCCTGAGAACAAATCATTAAATTTGACGGAACTCGATAGCATATTAGGGGAAGAAAAATCGAAATATAAGCGGAGTTTAAAAAGTGAATTTTTAAAAAGCTTTCAACTAACTTTCACCTATGATTATAATTCTCAATTTATCGAACTCATAGAGTTAATTAAACAATTATATGCAAAAGGTGACCATGCATTAGCAATCTATTATCACTCGATATTTAGATCGAAATTATTGGATTTGGCAATTAAAGAAAAAAATATGAGAGAAATTATGAAAAGCGATTTGGATGGATTTATCACTGATGTAAGAAAAGTTATTTTTCATTCCTCCTATGCGGATTACTTAACTAATGAGCAATATGTAAAATTAATACGACGAGAAATCTTTACATTTAAAACTCCAAATATCGGGAATTTTGAAAGGTTATTTATAATTGAAACAAATGAAAATGATCATATTGTAGATATTCAGAATACTATATTCAAACTAATTAAAAAGTATCATCGTCATAATAAATCACCAGCTCCATTTATTTGTTTTAGCGCCATGGAGACAGAGAAGTTGAATCTTATTAAACAGTCTCTAATAGATCAGGGCATTTATTTTAATGATGGCACGCTATTTAATGGTGACAAATTTAGAATAGATAAAATTGTGGAAAGAAATGAAAATAAGCGAGTTAAGATTATCAATAGTGAAAATTTAAATAAGTTAGTTAAGGATATGAGATTTAATGAAGTATATCAATTTCACAAAAACAATCTAGTAACATTAAATGTAGATAAAAATACAAAGCACATTCAAATATTCACTGAAGATATACTACAAGTCTTAAAAATGATTTCATAGGGGGGTCAAGATGGAAGATATATTTGAACAAGAACAAAAAATTGCAAAGGTTATTTCCGTATTGCCAAACAAGATTAAGATACAAGTAACTGATATTGAAAAGTTTAAATTAGAGGCTGAGAGATTCTCAGTAGGTTCTTATATTCGTGTATCAGATAGTGAAGATTGTGCTTTAATTTGTATAATAGAGAATTTCTCAATCGAAAAAGAAGGTAATGAAAGTCAGTATATATTAGAAGCAATGCCACTTGGTTTTTTAGATAGTTATGGAAAGTTTAGTAGAGGGGGAAATAACATTGCTATACCACCAACAGATGTTGAGCTAGCAAAACTAGAAGAGATACAGACTATTTATGAAGCGGTGGATCCAATAAAAAGGTTTTGCTTCTCAAAATTGTCTCAAGAGAAAGAAATAAAGGTACCGGTGAATGGAGATAAGTTTTTCAATAAACATATTGCAGTTGTGGGTTCCACAGGCTCTGGTAAATCTCATACAGTTGCAAAAGTGCTACAAGAGGCTTTAAATGTTAAAGATAGTGAGTATGAAGGGTTAAATAATTCCCATATTGTTTTATTCGATATTCATTCGGAATATAGAGAAGCATTTCCAGGGGCTAATTATATAGATGTAAATAACTTAGCATTACCTTTTTGGTTAATGAATAGTGAGGAATTAGAAGAATTATTTATTGATACTGAAGCTAATGACCATAATCAAAGAAATGTGTTCAAAGAAGCAGTCACTCTTAATAAAAAGAAGCATAATCCGGGAGTGGATGCAAAACAAATAACATATGATGCTCCATATAAGTTCGACATAAATGAAGTCTTAACTTATATACGTAACAAAAATAATAACCGGAAAAATAAGAAAAACAAGATTGTTTGGGAAGGTATCGATGGCAAGGATTTTGAAATTACAAGTGATAAAATAAATTTAATGTTTGAAGATGATTTAACTGCTTCGTTAGCTACAGGAACTTCAAATGGTCCAAATTTTGGGGACTTCCTAAATTTCATATCAAGGATGGAAAATAAATTAAATGATAAGCGATTAAGTTTTTTACTCCATGGGAAAGTTGAAACAATCTCCTTTAAAGATACTATTAAGCAATTTCTAGGGTATGAAATAGAAGCCCAAGAAAAAACAATTAACCATAATGTAACTATAATTGATTTAAGTGGAGTTCCTTTTGAAGTTTTAAGTATAACTGTATCTTTAATTTCAAGAGTAATTTTTGAATATGGGTACTATTTCAAAAAAACCTTTACAGATGATTATAATAAAACACCAATTTTGTTGGTTTATGAAGAAGCTCACAAGTATATCCCTAAAATTAAATCTTCTAAATATAACTCTTGTCGAGTATCGATAGAAAGAATTGCTAAAGAAGGACGGAAATACGGAGTAACTGCCATGATTGTAAGTCAAAGGCCTTCGGAAATTTCTGAAACCATTTTTTCGCAGTGCAGCAACTTCATTTCTATGAGATTGACTAACCCAGAAGATCAAAATTATGTGAAGAGATTGCTTCCTGATAGTTTAGGCCCGTTAACAGACTCCTTACCAACATTAAAAGAAGGGGAAGCAATACTTATTGGGGATTCTATTGTAATGCCCTCATTAGTAACAATTGATCCTTGTAATCCAACTCCATCATCAAATGATATTCATTATTTACAAGAATGGAAGAAAAAATGGGCAAATGTAGAATTTGATCATCTTATAGAAAATTGGAAATGATAATTACACTGTCTACTAAAGAACTTTATATATAAAATATCAATTTTATTATTCAATATATAAGTAAGTATTAATTCAGATTCTTAACTTCTCTTTCAAATATAAATTGTTTGTTTACAAATTCAATCACCTCGATATAAAAATGTCGAGGTGATTAGTATATGTACTATGTATATATTCATAAAGACAAGAAAACTGGAGAAATCGTTTATGTTGGGAAAGGATCTAATTTTAGATATTGCGGTTATAACAGTAGATCATCTGAACATGCGTCCAAGATGAAAAGTGGAAAATTAGAATACATTATTTTAAAGTATTTTGATGAGGAAGAAGAAGCTTATATATATGAAGAAAAAATCACAAATCAATACAAAATGCTCAATCAAGGTAAATTTAATATAAGCATTGGAAGAAGACTAGGGGAAGAAACAAAGATAAAAATATCCAATATTCTTAAGGGGAAAAAAAGAAGTTGGGAAACTAAAGAACTGATTAAGAGAAATCATGCCAGACCTCATGCAAAAGAAGTGATGATGTATAAAGATGGTATTCTCATAAAAAGATTTAGAAGTTCCAGAGACGCTGGGAAATTTGCTGCTACTCAGGGTATTTGTTCTTATGGATGGTGCGGAAGAAGTCTCAAAACTGGAGAATCTACAAAGGCTACGAAAAATTTTCCAATTGGGGGCTATCGTTTTGCTTATATGGATGATAAAATACAATCAAGGAAAGACCAATGAATTTAATCTAAAAACCGATAAATTCTTGGCTATTATAGAAGAAGTTTGTAAATCGATGCTGATAGATTAACGTTTAAGAGTTTAAATTACCCCCTATACTCCGAGAAGTTCCGAATTCATTGCGATGGTCGCAGATAAGCTACGTCTTGAACACAAAGCTTCTTGACAGGGTTAGGGGCTACGGATTGTTTTTAAAGAACAACTGACCATAAAGAGGCTAGAGCCGCTAAATAAAATATAGTAGAACTCGTGGCGCTTTTAAGTTGATAAGGTGTAGTTGCCTATTTTAGGCAAGTATGAGTAAGTCCATGAGTTTTTTTATATTAAACGCCTTTTATTTATTGGATTATTCCTGAAGAATCCAATAAATAAAAGGCGTTTTTGTTTGGATATAGGGCTTCATATAGGATGAGTTTTTGCAAATATCAAATTACTTAGTGAAATATGTATGTTTTTAGATTTTTTTATAGATTGTGGCTTATAATTATAGGTATATATTCGTAGGCACGAGGAGGAAAGTTTGTGATTTATGAAGAAAATCAATATTTCATCTTGGAAATGGAAGAAGAAATAGTATATATGACCGTTTTTCAAAAAGGTTTTTCCATTCTGCAAATGAATCCAATCCTGAATAAATATCCACAAATCTCACTGGATAATTTTAAAGATTTAAAGGATGCACTTATACAGGCTAGCGGGGAAAAAATCAAAGTGGGTAAACAAAAACCACTCTTGGAGTGGAAGATAGCGGAAGACAAGCTGACAGCAAGTGTAAAGATTAAGTGTTCTGCGGATTATTTGATGAATCACCAGTCAGAAATAGTGGGGATGATTTTACAGGATCTACAACGTGAGAATATTTCAGAAGGAATCTTAATGCATGTCTTGCAAAATCAGTTACAAGTGAAAGAATCAATTGTTGTGGCTAAAGGCATTGAGCCGGTTCATGGAACGGATGCTGTGGTCACCTATTACAAAAGGTCGGATAGAAAGCCTGTGATACGGGAGGATGGAAAGGCCGATTATTACGATATGAATTTCCTTGATGAAGTAAAAAAGGGAGAGTGGCTTGGTGAAAAGACCCCTCCTACAGAAGGGACGATGGGAAGGTCCATTACAGGGGACTTTGTTCTCGCACAGAAGGGGAAAAATAAAAAGCTTCAATATGACCAAAAAACTGTGGAGGCAATTGAAAGTGAAGGTAAAATCGTTCTCAGGGCCATGACAGATGGAGTGGTGGAGTTCAAAGACGGGAAAATCAGTGTAGGAAATCACCTTGTCATTGAGGGGGATGTCGGAATCGAAACAGGTAATATCGAATTCGAAGGAAGCGTTACCATAAAAGGATCGGTTCTTGACAATTTTTCGGTAACGGCTACCAAGGATATATCCATTTTAAGTGAGCTGGGGATAAGTAATGTAAAAGGAATTTATTCGAAAAAGGGGGATGTATTCATTAAAGGCGGTATTTTTGGAAAAGGGGTTTCCGAAATCTCTGCAGGTAGAAATATTTACGTAAAGCATGCTAATGAAAGCCATTTACATGCAGGGGAAAGCATACATATCGGATATTATTCGCTTGGAAGTTTTCTGAAAGCAAAAAATATCTATACAGATGAAAAGAAAGGAAAATTGATTGGGGGCGTTATTGAAGCTCATGGAAAAGTCAGGGCTGCCGTCATCGGGAATAGAATGGAACGGAAGACTATCGTAAATGTACAGGGCTTTAATCGTATGAATTTAAAAGAGGAATTGAATGAAACTTTACTCCGTTATAAGGCAAAGGTTCAAGAGCTGGAATTAATGAAGGAAAAGCTGGAGGTCTATGAAATGTTCGTCGGACAATTGAATGTTTCGCAAAATTATCAATATGAACATACCAAAGAACAGCTTGAACGCTTGAATGGTGAGATTTTTCAAATCGATGAAAAACGTAAATCATTGATGGATACACTTGAATCCAAGGGGGATGGGGAAATTACCATCGGGCAAATGGCATTTCCTGATACTCGACTGCAAATTAAAAGCATGGAGAAAAAATTGAACGACTTAACAAAAGGAACGTTCTATGCGGAAAATAATTATTTGCATTTTGATTAATCTTAAATTAATATCCGACTGCGCCTTTTCATAAAATTGAAGATCTACTGAAATTTTTGTGGGGGGCAGTTTTTATGACGTTAATTTTCGCACACCGAGGATCGGCAGGAACCCATCCTGAAAATACGATGGTGGCTTTCCGAGAGGCTGCTCGTGTTGGAGCGGAGGGAATTGAAATGGATGTGCAGCTTTCAAAGGATGGCGAAGTAGTCGTTATTCACGACGAAAAGCTTGATCGAACCACAGGTGTCTCTGGCTTTGTGAAAGACAGGACATTAAGAGAGTTGCAAACCTTGAATGCGGCTTCATCCTATGCGGGTAAAGGGTGTGAAGAGCGAATTCCTACGCTTGATGGACTGTTGAAGTGGTTGTACCATACCCATCTCTTTTGCATTATTGAGTTGAAGAACACCTTTTTTATGTATCCGGGACTAGAAGCAAAGGTCATTAGGCTCATCCGGGCGTATGAGATGGAAGAACGAATCATTATTTCTTCCTTTAATCATTATAGTCTGGTTTTTTGCCATCAGTTGGCACCAGAAATAGAAACTGCACCATTGTACCGGGAATTTATGTATATGCCCTGGGTATATGCACGTGCGATTGGTGGAAGTGCGATACATCCTAGTATCCGATCAGCCCCAGACTCGATCATTCAATCTTCCATGGACGATGGGATCCTGGTTCGGCCCTATACCGTTAATAAAGAAGAAGATATGAAGCGGTTATTCAAATTGGGTTGCAGTGCCATCATCACTGATTTTCCGGAAAAAGCAAAAATAGTAAGGGCAAATTATGAAAAGTAAAAAAACAGGGGGCCATGTGATTCATGCCCCCTTGTTCGACGTGTTTAAAATTTGTTAAATCTACTTTGAACTTTGTCTTTTTTACGATCCCGGTGAAGAATAAACCCTGCGATAAAGGCTATCCCTCCTATCGTTATCAGCAGTCCAATTAAAAATTGGATCCAAAGCATGGGATAGGGAGGTTGGAGAATGCCAAATACCATATCCCGCATTATCTTAATTCCGTACGCGGCAAATGCTCCCGGGATAAAAAGGATGGAAAAAGCGATTAAACGTTTCATGTGTCAAGTCCCTTCCAGAAATTCCATATAAAAAATGATAAAGGATAATATATTTTTGTCAAGTATGGGTAATTGAGAAAATCATTGGAATGTGTGAACGGTCATTTTGGAATCAATATGGTAAAATCAAAGATATCATAGGCGGGAACTTACTATCGCAGAAGGAGGAAGTCATGCAAAAGGTGATGATCGTTGGTGGAGGAAAAGGGGGCAGTGCTGTATTGGAGCTCCTACTGGAAAGCAAAACCCTTTTCATTGATTGTATGGCTGATACGAATGAGGCTGCTGAAGGGATCCTGGCTGCAAAGGCACGAAAAATTTGTACAGTATCAAATTGGGAAAGTGCGATGGATAGGGAATTGGATATCATTATTGATACAACCGGTGACCCTGCTGTTTTTAAGGAGATAAAAAAGAAGACGGGACAGCAAACGATACTGGTTCCTGGTAGTGTAGCCCATATTCTTGTTAAACTCATCGAAGAGAAAAATCATCTGATTAATAAGTTGGAAAATTCATCCTCCATAATGGACTTGATATTGAATGCAGCGAGTGAGGGCATGTTAGTGATCAATAAAGACGGCTATGTCACCTTATTCAATCACAATGCTGAACGAATAACCAATACAAAACGGGAAACGGTAATTGGCCGACATATCCTCGATCTTGTTCCTTCCAGTGGGTTATTAAGGGTGATGGAGACGAGGGAACGAGAAGAAAACCAACATATTTCCATCAGTAAATCGGGTATGGAGTTCATTACGTCCAGGATTCCCTTGGTAAGTCACGAAAATGAAATGATAGGCGCATTCTCGCTGTTTAAGAAAAGAACGGAAGCGGAAGCGGTAAAACTAGCTGAACAAATAACGGATTTAAAAGAGATTCAGACCATGCTTGAGGCCATCATTCAGTCTAGTGATGAAGCAATATCGGTGGTGGACGAACGGGGATATGGTTTATTGATCAATCCAGCCTACTCTAGGATAACAGGATTGACGAAAAATCAAGTAATTGGCAAACCGGCTGCCATTGATATTTATGAAGGGGAAAGCATGCATATGAAGGTCCTTAAGACTAGAAAGCCTGTTCGCGGAGTTAACATGCGTGTTGGTCCTAAACATAAGGAAGTAATTGTGAATGTTGCACCAATCATTGTTGAAGGAGTATTGAAAGGAAGCGTTGGAGTCATTCATGACGTTTCTGAAATTCAATCGTTAACTCATGAATTGAACCGTGCAAGGCAAATCATCCGTACTCTTCAGGCAAAATATTCTTTTGATGATATCATTGGCACTTCGGAAGAGATGAAGTTACCTATCGATCAGGCTAAATTGTCTGCGAGAACCCCTGCTACCGTTCTATTAAGAGGTGAATCAGGAACAGGCAAGGAACTGTTTGCCCATGCTATCCATAATGAAAGTGATCGAAAGTTCAATAAATTCGTCCGTGTTAATTGCGCAGCAATTTCGGAATCTTTGTTGGAAAGTGAGCTATTCGGGTATGAAGAGGGTGCTTTTACGGGAGCAAGAAGAGGCGGAAAAACCGGACTGTTTGAGGAGGCCAACCATGGAAGTATATTTTTGGATGAAATCGGTGAGTTGCCGGCGAGTATCCAGGCTAAATTACTTCGGGTTCTCCAGGAACAAGAACTGATAAGGGTGGGTGGTACCAATCCCATACCTATTAATGTCAGGGTGATCGCTGCAACCAACATTAACCTTGAACAAGCCATAGTAAAAGGGACATTCCGTGAAGATCTTTATTTCCGTTTGAACCGGATGCCCATTTTCATCGCCCCATTGCGGAAGCGAAAGGGAGATATAAAAGAACTGGCAGAACATTTGATTCACAAGATCAACCAGGAATACGGGCGAAGCATCGAAGGAATTACAGATGAAGCAATTCATAAAATGCAAATGTATAATTGGCCAGGTAATGTTCGGGAACTAGAAAATATCCTGGGTAGAGCAATTATCTTCATGAAGTTAACCGAGACCATCATGGATGTCCAGCACATTCCGGACTTTATTGAAGATAACATTCCTTTAATACAAGAGAAATCATTAAGAAATGAAGCGTACGTATCGGGAGAAATGCTCATGGAAATAATGGACAGGTATGAAGCGAAGGTTATTCAAGAGGCGATATATACGTATAAGGGGAACAAAACCCTTACAGCAAAGGCGCTTGGCATTTCAGTCAGAAGTTTATATTACAAAATGGAGAAAATGGGAGTGTGAAAAAAACTGCATGCAAATAATTGCACAGTGTGCAAAAAAATGCACGTTCTTGGCGTTTATTATTCTTCGATAAGCAGATGGAATGTATTTAATTAAAAAACTTATAGGATTGGATATCTCTTCTGCTTCCACGTTTTACATCAATTCCCACTCCCTTTTCACAGGAATATATCCACCATATTTATTTTGTTGGCATGTAATTTGCATGTTATTGAATGGAATATGGATTTTTTGGGTAACAAATCGCGAAATGCGCACTATCATATAGGCAAGAGAGCACTAACTAACAATATGACTTTAACCTTTATATGTCAGAAAAGAATGAGGATACAGGATGAGCCTCTCTTTTTTGGCAACTTTGAAAACATCTGAGGGGGGATTCCATTATGGAAATTTTCAACTATTTAGAACGATATGACTATGAGCAGCTATTATTTTGTCAAGATAAACAATCAGGTTTAAAAGCGATCATCGCGATACATGATACGACACTTGGCCCAGCCCTTGGTGGTACTCGCATGTGGACATATGCTTCAGAAGAAGAAGCCATAGAAGATGCGCTAAGACTTTCAAAAGGTATGACTTATAAAAATGCGGCAGCAGGCTTGAATCTAGGTGGTGGAAAAACCGTGATTATCGGAGATCCACGTAAAGACAAAAATGAAGAAATGTTTAGGGCATTCGGTAGGTATATCCAGGGATTGAATGGCCGCTATATTACTGCCGAAGATGTCGGAACCACAGTGGAAGATATGGACCTTATTCATGAAGAAACAGATTATGTCACAGGCATTTCACCTGAGTTCGGTTCATCAGGGAACCCTTCGCCGGTCACCGCTTATGGTGTGTACCGAGGCATGAAAGCAGCGGCAAAGGAAGCATTCGGAAGTGATTCTTTGGAAGGAAAGGTGATTGCCGTTCAGGGGGTAGGGAATGTAGCTTATAATCTATGCCGTCACCTGAATGAAGAAGGAGCGAGACTGATTGTCACTGATATTAATAAAGAGAGTGTAAATCGTGCTGTTGAAACATTTGGTGCCAAAGCTGTAAACCCGGATGAGATTTATGGAGTGGACTGTGATATTTATGCACCTTGTGCATTGGGCGCTGTCATAAATGATGGAACGATCGGTAAAATCAAGGCAAAGGTGATTGCAGGTGCGGCCAATAACCAATTGAAGGAACCGATTCATGGGGACCAAATACATGAAAAAGGAATCATTTATGCACCTGATTATGTCATTAATGCGGGCGGTGTCATAAATGTTGCGGATGAACTGAAAGGGTACAATCGGGAAAGAGCCTTGAAAAAAGTTGAAGGTGTTTATGATAGCATTGAAAGAGTCATTGAAATAGCAAAACGGGATAAAATCCCGACCTATAAAGCAGCTGATAGAATGGCAGAAGAGCGGATTGAAAGAATGAGAAATTCCAGAAGTCAATTTTTACGAGACGAGAAACATATCTTGAACCGACGTAGATGAGTTAAAAAACAACTTGGATTCCTGTGTTATCAGGATGGACATAGGAATTTCCAACAAGGAGGAATGAACATGGCTGAAGAATATGATCTTGTCATTCTTGGCGGAGGAACCGGAGGGTATGTTGCAGCAATCAGGGCGGCACAGCTTGGTTTAAAAACGGCAGTCGTTGAAAAAGAAAAGGTAGGCGGGACATGTTTACATAAAGGCTGTATTCCTTCCAAAGCTTTGTTAAGAAGTGCAGAGGTTTACCAAACGGCTATCAAAAGTGAGGAATTCGGTATTTTCACAGAAAACGTGAATGTGGATTTCAGCAAAGTCCAGGAACGGAAAAACAAGGTGGTCGACCAGCTTTATAGAGGGGTCCAGCACTTGATGAAGCAAGGGAAGATCCACGTTTACGAAGGAATAGGCCGAATACTTGGACCTTCCATCTTTTCACCAATGCCAGGAACAATTTCCGTGGAAATGAATAATGGTAGTGAAAATGAAATGCTGATTCCACAAAATATCATCATTGCTACCGGTTCACGCCCAAAATCATTACCAGGTTTATCGATTGATGGGGATCTTGTCCTTTCTTCCGATGAAGCACTTCAGCTAGACAGCTTGCCAAAATCAATCATTATAGTTGGTGGAGGCGTGATAGGTATTGAATGGGCCTCGATGTTAAATGACTTTGGCGTGGAAGTAACGGTACTAGAATATGCAGATAAAATCATTCCCACAGAAGATCATGAAATTTCGGATGAAATGCTTCGCTTATTGAAGAAAAAAGGCATTACTTTTCATACAGGCGCTAAGGTGTTGCCAGAGACGCTGAAAAAAGATAAATCAGTGTCCATCACTGCAGAAATCAACGGAAAACTCGAGGAGTTCGAGGCAGATAAACTATTGGTTTCCGTTGGAAGAATGGCTAATCTTGAATCGATTGGTTTGGATAATACGGATATCGTCATTGAAAATGGATATATTGTCACCAATGAATTTTTCCAAACGAAAGAGACGCATATGTACGCGATTGGAGATTGCATCGGCGGTTTGCAGTTGGCCCATGTTGCTTCACATGAGGGATTGACGGCAGTTGAACACATGGCAGGAAAAAAACCGGAAAAGATCGACTATTCGCTTATATCGAAATGCATCTACTCAAGTCCAGAAGCGGCAAGCGTCGGCATGACAGAGGAACAGGCCAAAAAAGATGGATATGAATTGAAAATTGGAAAGTTTCCATTCCGGGCTGTCGGTAAAGCCCTTGTTTATGGGGAATCGGATGGATTTGTCAAAATCATCTCGGATAAAAGAACGAATGATATTCTGGGTGTCCACATGATTGGACCGCATGTTACGGATATGATTTCCGAAGCTGGCCTGGCAAAGGTACTGGATGCCACCCCTTGGGAAGTGGCAAAGACGATTCACCCCCATCCAAGTCATTCGGAAGCAATCGGAGAGGCAGCTCTCGCAGTGGATGGCCTTGCCATTCACTCATAAAAAAGGAGGAGGTTTTTTGATAATGGTGGAAACACGTCATGAACAATTGGGTTTGAATGATGAAACCGTATTAGATATGTATCGGACCATGCTGCTGTCACGTAGGATGGATGAGCGGATGTGGCTGTTGAACCGTTCAGGGAAAATTCCTTTTGTGATTTCCTGCCAAGGGCAAGAAGCTGCACAGGTTGGAGCGGCATTTGCCTTGGATCGGCAAAAGGATTACGTATTGCCTTATTATCGGGACGTCGGAGTCGTCTTGTCATTTGGAATGACGGCGAAAGAATTGATGCTATCAGGATTTGCCAAAGCCGAGGATCCCAATTCCGGGGGAAGGCAAATGCCAGGTCACTTTGGACAAAAGAAAAACCGGATCGTTACGGGTTCTTCTCCGGTAACTACACAGGTACCACATGCGGTGGGAATTGCCCTTGCAGGGAAAATGGAAGGAAAGGACCTGGTGACATTCGTCACGTTTGGGGAAGGTTCATCCAATCAAGGTGATTTTCATGAAGGGGCCAACTTTGCAGGCGTCCATAAGCTTCCAGTCATCTTTATGTGTGAAAACAACCAATACGCCATATCCGTTCCTATATCCAAACAGCTTTCCTGTGAAAAGGTATCGGACCGGGCAATTGGATACGGCATGCCTGGAATCACGGTGGATGGCAATGATCCGTTGGAGGTATATAAAGCGGTTAAAGAAGCGGCTGATCGCGCTCGTAGAGGAGAAGGCCCCACTTTAGTTGAAACCGTTTCATATAGGCTGACTCCCCATTCAAGTGATGACGATGACCGCAGTTATCGTGAAGCTGAAGAAGTGGCTGAAGCGAAAACAAAAGATTCCATCATGACTTTTGGAGCGTATTTAAAGGAAGCGGGTATCATGGATGAAACCCTTGAAAAACAACTTAATGATGAAGTGATGAAAATAGTGAACGAAGCTACAGATTACGCCGAACATGCTCCATATCCGAAAGCTGAAAGCGCTATGGATCATGTTTACGAACAAAAGTAAGGGGGGAAAAGGATGTCGGTAATTTCTTATATAGATGCAGTGACAATGGCAATGCGCGAAGAGATGGAAAGAGATTCGCGAGTATTCGTTTTGGGGGAGGATGTCGGGAAAAAGGGCGGAGTCTTTAAGGCGACAAATGGTCTATATGAGCAATTCGGTGAATCAAGGGTCATCGATACGCCCCTTGCAGAGTCAGCGATTGCTGGTGTAGGAATTGGGGCAGCCATGTATGGACTACGACCTATTGCCGAAATCCAATTTGCGGATTTTATCATGCCCGCTGTAAATCAAATTGTTTCCGAAGCGGCAAAGATCCGTTATCGTTCCAATAATGATTGGAACTGCCCAATGGTCATCCGTGCTCCGTATGGTGGCGGAGTTCACGGAGCGTTATATCATTCCCAATCCGTGGAAGCTATGTTCGCGAACCAACCAGGATTGAAAATTGTGATGCCTTCCACCCCATATGATGTAAAAGGCTTGCTTAAAGCTGCCATTCGCGACGAGGATCCGGTACTTTTCTTTGAACATAAGCGTGCGTACCGTTTGATTAAAGGTGAAGTTCCGAATGATGATTATGTACTGCCAATCGGTAAAGCTGATGTGAAAAGAGAGGGAGAGGACATTACTGTCATAACCTATGGGCTTTGTGTTCACTTTGCTCTCCAAGCGGCAGAAAAACTAGCAATGGATGGTATTTCAGCGCATATTTTAGATTTGCGCACCGTATATCCGTTGGATAAGGAAGCCATCATAGAAGCGGCTTCCAAAACGGGTAAGGTCTTATTGGTTACAGAAGATAATAAAGAGGGTAGCATCATGAGTGAGGTTGCAGCCATCATTGCCGAGCATTGCCTATTCGATTTGGATGCCCCAATCAAGCGACTGGCTGGTCCGGACATCCCTGCAATGCCTTATGCACCTACAATGGAAAAATATTTTATGGTTACCCCTGATAAAGTGGAGAAGACGATGAGAGAACTGGCTGAATTTTAATAGAAAAGAAGGAGGATTAAATGATGGCGATAGAACAAATGAAAATGCCCCAGCTTGGTGAAAGCGTGACAGAAGGGACCATAAGTAAATGGCTTGTTCAGCCAGGAGATCACGTGACGAAGTATGATCCACTAGCTGAAGTGATGACGGATAAAGTAAACGCTGAAGTTCCTTCTTCTTTTACGGGGATTGTTAAGGAGTTAAAGGCGGATGAGAATCAAACGCTGGCTGTGGGGGAAGTTATATGTTCCATTGAGGTCGAATCAACCAAGCCCAAGGAAGAGGAAAAAGAAGACCCAGCAGAGAAAAATGATGATGCAGTTAATAGCATGGAGCCTAACGTGGAAACTCCGACTCCGAATAAAGTCCGGTTTTCTCCCGCTGTACTAAAGCTCTCCCAGGAACATGATATCGATCTCTCTCAAGTGAATGGGACGGGGAATGAAGGAAGGATAACGCGTAAAGACTTATTGAAACTCATTGAGTCCGGAAACCTCCCTCAATCGGCAGCTGGTGTAAGAACTGCGTCCGAGCCAAAAGAACATCTGCCCCAATCATTGCCATCAAATGAGAAAGAAACTGTCATTCCTAGCATGACTGGAGATAGAGAAATACCCGTAACTGGGGTAAGGAAAGCGATTGCTTCGAATATGTCGAAAAGTAAGCATGAGATTCCGCATGGATGGACAATGGTTGAAGTTGATGCGACGAATATGGTTAAACTTAGGGATTCACTTAAATCGGATTTCAAACAAAAAGAAGGGTATAACTTAACCTACTTTGCATTCTTTGTTAAAGCGATTGCGCAGGCTCTAACCGAATTTCCTCAGATCAATTCAATGTGGGCAGGCGATAAAATCATTCAAAGAAAAGAAATTAATATTTCAATCGCGGTCGCAACGGAAGATGCTTTATTTGTTCCGGTCATAAAAAATGCAGATGAAAAGTCGATCAAAGGGATTGCTAGGGAAATCAATGACCTGGCATCAAAGGTGAAAGCAGGAAAGTTAAGAGTCGAGGATATGCAAGGCGGCACTTTCACTGTCAATAATACTGGTTCATTTGGATCGGTCCAGTCCATGGGAATTATAAATCATCCGCAGGCAGCGATTCTACAAGTGGAGACCATTGTAAAAAGACCTGTCGTCATCAATGACATGATAGCGGTCCGTGATATGGTCAACCTATGTTTATCACTAGATCATCGGGTATTGGACGGTCTTGTATGCGGCAGATTCTTAGCGCGAGTAAAAGAAATCATTGAAAAAATAACATCGGATAATACATCTGTTTATTAATAGGGAAAAAGAAGGAGGTAACCATAAAGGTGCTTCCTTTTCTCTGTGCCTCTTTAACTGTTTATGAATAGAAATATAAGAGTATTTAGAAAATAGTCGACAATATTTTTATTTTTGCTATTATTTTATAGAGGCTCTTCTCATAATTATTCTCCATCTTCTATCATATGGTTTTTTTAACAGGTTTTGATATTAGCTAAAATTATAAGAATATTATGATAGAATATATATAAATTGATGGGAGAGTGTTTTTCTTATGTAATTGACTGAGCGTTCGGTCTACGTATTGGCGATTGAACCAGTAGGAAAGCAAAATATAAGGGAGCGATTAAAATGGAATTGAAAGATGTAAAAAACATATCCTTTCCAAAACCTTCATTAGAAGAGTGGAAGGAAGCAGCAGAAACTAGTTTAAAAGGCAGAAGTGTCGAAAAATTAAAAACGAATACATATGAAGGCATCACTTTAAATCCCCTCTATACAGAGGAATCTGTTTCAGATGGAGAACAAACAGAGCTTCCCGGATTTGCTCCCTTTACACGTGGAATTGCTCCGACCGGTTATTACGAGCAGCCATGGTTTGTCGTACAACCTGTAAGCGGTATCACAGCTGACGAGGCAAATGAAAAGATGCACGCCGCACTAGAGCGCGGTCAGAATATTGTCGTCTATCCAGCTCATCTTCTTGCGGAGGGTGCGAGAGTTTCAAAACTTTTTAATGGCCTATCATTAAATGAACTTCCCGTTTTCATTGACCTGAAGGGAAAGCAAAAGGAACTATTCACTCAATTCAAAGCTGTTGCAAATCAACAAAATGCGCAAATTAAGGGTGTGCTTGCAGAAGATCCGATTGCAGAATGGTTAGTCGGTGGTCAAGTTCCTGAAGATACAGAAACATATTTTGCAGAATGGGCAAAAACAATCCAAGATTATCAACAGATTGGTCCGGACTTAAAGTCAATTCTTGTTAACACGGCTAGTTTTCATAATGGAGGAGCCAATGCAATTCAAGAGCTTGCCTATGGATTGGCAGTTGCTGTCCAATATATATGGGAAGGGCAAAAACAAGGGATTTCCGTACAGGATATTGTCGGAAAGATCGTGTTTTCCTTTGCAGTGGATTCCAATTACTTTATGTCGATTGCGAAGATACGGGCGGCTAGAAGACTTTGGGCTGGTCTAGCGGATGCTTTTGAAGAGGATGCCGAGTATTTTAAAATGGTTATACATGCAGTTACATCCGAGTTGACAGAAACGCTCTATGATCAACACGTGAATATTCTGCGGACCACGAATCAAGCATTTGCTGCAGCAATTGGAGGGATTCAGTACTTGCAGATCCATCCATTTAATCATGCTTCAGGTGAGTGTAATGAATTTTCGGAAAGAATAGCACGCAACACGCATTTAATCCTTAAAGAGGAAACGAATATCACAACGGTGGTCGATCCTGCCGGCGGATCTTGGTATGTCGAGCAATTGACGGATGAATTGGCTGATAAAGCATGGGTGAAGTTCCTTGAGATTGACGAGGCAGGCGGGGTACTTGATGCCATTATGCAAGGAACTTTACAAGCAGACATAGCAAAAGTCTACGAGGAAAGGGTCCAGAATGCGGCACTACGGAAAGAAAGTATTATTGGTACCAACGTTTATCCGAACCCTACCGATAAAATCAAAGTTCCTACAACTGAAACACAGAGATCATATATGGTGGTTCAGGGGCCAGTAGACATTACACCAATCAAGTTAGATCGTATATCATCCCAATTTGAACAGTTAAGATTACGAAGTGAAGAGTGTAAACAAAATGGCGGGAAAGCACCGACAATCGGCCTTATTAACTTGAATGAACTTAAATCTTATAAGCCTCGTGCTGATTTTATAAAAGGCTTTGTTGCAGCCGGTGGAATTGAAACGATGGAAAGTGAAGGATGCCATGATAGTAAGGAAGCGGTGGATTATATAGCTGAAACCAAGCTTTCCATATACTGTGTATGTGGAAGTGATCTTGATTACTCGGATAAGGCGGAATCCATCATAAAAGAGATTAAACAGCAATACCCACACATCAAGCTATATGTCGCTGGAAAGCAATCGGCAGAATTGGAGACCGTTTTATTGGAGTCTGGAGCGGACGACTTTATCCATGTTAAAACGAATGTTGTGGCGGTCTTGACAGAACTACTACAAGAGCTAGGGGTGAATGAACAATGAAAAAACCAAATTTCTCTACCATAAATCCTGCTAAGTCTGAGCGTAAAGGAACAGTTGAATTATGGAAACAAGAGGCAGAAGCAGCAGTTGAACAAAACATCGAGGAACTTTTATTCGAAACGAATGAACAAATCAAGGTTAAACCATTATATATGAAAGAAGATAGTCAGAATTTGGAGCACATGGAAAGTGTACCGGGAATTGCTCCATATACAAGGGGACCCTATCCATCCATGTATGTGAACCGGCCATGGACAGTACGACAATATGCAGGGTTCTCAACTGCGGAGGAATCCAACGCATTTTACCGCAGGAATTTAGCGATGGGTCAAAAGGGTCTCTCGGTGGCCTTCGATTTGGCAACACATCGCGGCTATGATTCGGATCATCCTCGTGTTGTTGGGGATGTAGGAAAAGCGGGTGTGGCGATAGACTCGATTTTGGATATGAAGATCCTATTTGATGGAATACCACTCGATCAAATGTCGGTATCCATGACAATGAATGGAGCGGTTTTACCTATTCTTGCTTTTTATATCGTTACAGCCGAGGAGCAGGGAGTCACCCAGGATAAGCTTTCTGGTACCATTCAAAATGATATCTTAAAGGAATACATGGTTAGGAATACGTATATCTATCCACCCGAGATGTCGATGAAAATCATTGCTGATATATTTGAATATACTTCAAAATATATGCCAAAGTTCAATTCAATATCCATTTCCGGTTATCACCTACAAGAAGCTGGAGCACCTGCGGATATCGAGCTTGCTTATACGTTGGCGGATGGCCTGGAATATGCAAGGACAGGAATGAAAGCCGGTATCGATATTGATAAATTTGCCCCTCGTTTGTCGTTCTTCTGGGCTGTTGGAATGAACTATTTCATGGAAGTGGCAAAAATGAGAGCGGGACGGTTCATATGGTCAAAACTAATGAAACAGTTTGAACCGAAGAATAAGAAAGCGATGGCTTTACGAACACACTCCCAAACATCGGGGTGGAGCCTTTCAGAGCAAGATCCTTTCAATAATGTGGCACGAACACTGATCGAGGCGCATGCAGCTGCCTTGGGCCATACCCAATCTTTGCATACGAACGCATTGGATGAGGCCATTGCCCTTCCAACCGATTTCTCAGCACGTATTGCCCGGAATACACAGCTTTATCTTCAAGAGGAGACTGGCATTACAAAGGTCATCGATCCATGGGCAGGTTCCTATTATGTCGAATCGCTAACAAATGAACTGATTGAAAGGGCTTGGGCTCATATCGAAGAAATTGAAGGTCTTGGGGGCATGGCAAAGGCGATTGAAACCGGTCTTCCAAAAATGAGGATTGAAGAAGCGGCAGCAAAACGTCAAGCTAAAATCGATTCTCAAGATGAAACAATCGTGGGTGTCAACAAATATCGCCTGAAAAAAGAAGATGCGATTGAAATCTTGGAGATAGATAATACCGCCGTCCGCGAAAGTCAACTTAAGCGTTTAAGCATTCTTAAAGAAAAAAGAGATCAGTCGAAAGTCGATGAAGCTCTTCAGGCATTGACGCAAGCGGCACGAACTGGTGAAGGTAACTTGCTTGAATTGGCAGTACAGGCAACTCGAGTCCGCGCTTCACTTGGGGAAATTTCCGATGCAATTGAAGAAGTGGCTGGTCGTCATAAGGCCACCATCCGTTCTATTAGTGGTGTTTATAGCTCAGCTTATTCGAAAGAAGCGGAAATTGAAGAAGTAATTGCCATGACTGACGAATTTCTTGAAAATGAAGGCAGACGCCCTCGTTTATTGATGGCTAAGATGGGGCAGGACGGCCATGATCGGGGATCGAAAGTGGTTGGTACGGGGTTTGCTGATTTAGGCTATGATGTTGACATCGGACCACTATTCCAAACACCGGAGGAAACCGCTCTTCAGGCTGTGGAAAATGATGTGCATGTTGTTGGGATGAGCTCGCTCGCTGCCGGCCACAAAACACTATTGCCGCAATTGATGGCCGAGTTGAAAAAATTGGGCCGGGAAGACATTATCGTCATTGTCGGTGGAGTCATCCCAGCACAAGATTATGATTATTTAATGCAAAACGGCGCATCAGCGATTTTTGGACCTGGCACGGTCATCCCGCAGGCAGCTAAAAAAGTGCTACAAGAAATATACCATCGCCTAGGATATGAGGAAGTGGCACAGTAATGAGTGAAGATAAGAAGCCGGAATGGGTCGATCCTAACAATCAGGATGGTTTTGCTTCTTCGTTAAAGCCAGGTGTGGAATTGGATGCTGGTCATAATAAAGCATCAAAAAGTAGATTTATCAAAAAGAAAAATGAGAGAATCTCGATACCACAATTGAAAGATGGAATCTTGACCGGGGAGAGAGCAAAGCTTGCAAAAGGGATCACATTAGTGGAAAGCAATGCCGAACATCATTTCGAGTTGGCACAAGAACTATTGCACTCAATTCTCCCACACACAGGTGCTTCGCTCCGCATCGGCATTTCAGGTGTCCCTGGGGCTGGTAAAAGTACATTCATCGAAACCTTTGGAACGTTTTTATGTAATAAAGGATATAAGGTTGCGGTACTCGCTGTCGATCCAAGTTCCTCGATTAATGGAGGGAGCATCCTTGGGGATAAGACGAGGATGGAGGAACTGGCACGGAATCCTCAAGCTTTTATCCGACCTTCCCCATCAGAAGGAACTTTGGGTGGGGTGCATAGGAAAACGAGGGAAACGATGTTACTTTGTGAGGCGGCCGGTTTTGATGTGATTTTGATTGAAACGGTGGGTGTAGGGCAGAGTGAAGCGATTGTCCGAAGTATGGTCGACTTTTTCATGTTGCTTGTCCTAACAGGAGCCGGAGATGAATTGCAGGGCATGAAAAAAGGAATCATGGAACTTGTTGATGGTATAGTGGTCAATAAAGCAGACGGTGAAAACATTCCGCTTGCGAACAGGACAAGGTCGGAATACAGTCGTATTCTCCATTTCCTTCAGCCTGCCACTAAGGGGTGGGCTGGAAAAGCGTATACATGTTCTTCTGTTACAGGAAAAGGGATTCCTGAAATTTGGGACGTATTACAGGACTTTTCGCAGACAACAAAGTTATCGGGTGTTTTTCAGGAACGGAGAAGAATGCAATCCAAAGAGTGGTTGTATTCATTAATAGACCATCAGCTTAAAACCATGTTCTATAAAAATGATACTGTCAAAGGCTTACTGCCCAAGCTTGAAAATGAAGTGATGTCCGGTAATAAAACGGTCACTAAAGCCGTACAACAAGCATTTCAATCGTTCTCTGAATCCTTAAGTTCGAATGAATGCGGTCCCACAGATAACGAACGGATATAGCTCTCCCTTTCTTATCACCAATTGGAATCTTGATGTTTTTAATCATGGCCAGTTAAATTGATTGAATCGGGCTTCGTCAATTGTTATGATAGTGGTGAAGAGAAAAAGCTGGAAGGAGCACTATACTATGAATATGGATTTCAATTTTTTAATGAATGACGTGGTCAAACAAGCTCGCGATGAGATTAAGACTGCTGGATATACAGAACTGACGACTGCTGAGGAAGTAGAAGATGTATTGGCCCAAAAGGGTACGACGCTAGTTATGGTCAATTCCGTTTGTGGTTGTGCTGGGGGAATTGCTAGACCAGCTGCAGCCCATGCGATTCATAACGATAAACGTCCTAATCAGCTTGTAACTGTTTTTGCAGGTCAAGATAAGGAAGCGACTGAGAAGGCCCGTGATTATTTCGAAGGATATCCACCATCATCACCATCATTCGCTCTTCTGAAAGATGGAAAAATCATCACGATGATTGAGCGTCATGAAATCGAGGGTCATCATCCAATGTCTGTAGTGGAAAAATTGCAAGCTTACTTCGATGAATATTGTGAAGAAGTGTAAGACTTTGCTTATGCATTAAGCTTACTAGTATCTTTTAAGAAAACCGCCGAGTTTGGCGGTTTTTTTATTGGTGAATTTGCTTGGAATCAGTTGGAAAAAGAAGAAATTGGTTAGTTAACCAGGTGTATTTTGTAGTAGGTAGAGTATTATATTAGAATTTGGTTAAAATAATATTCTAAAAAATAAATTTTTCATTAAGCTTATTGAATAATTATAAGAATGTGTTAAAATACACAAGAGTGCATGAATATTAGTTCGCATACGAGTTTAAGTTTATCGTAATTTGGCCATTGGCTCATACAAGAATCAAAAACTACTTGGAGGAATAATGATGAAATTGAAAAAGCGGGTAGCATTGTTGCTTACTTCTGTTTTATTAGTAGGTATTTTAGCAGCATGTGGAACCTCAGAGAAAAAAGAAGAGAATACATCAGGTAATAAAGATAAAAAAGTGCTAGTAATGGGAACATCTGCGGATTATCCACCGTTTGAATATGTTGAAACATCCAAAAGCGATGAAATCAAAGGATTTGACGTAGATATCGCTAAAGCGATCGGTAAGAAATTAGGATATGAAATCCAGGTGAAGGATATTGATTTTAACAGTCTTGTTCCATCACTTGAAAATAAATCGGTGGATTTTGTTATCTCTGGAATGACTCCAACACCGAAACGTGAGAAATCCGTTGATTTTAGTGATATTTATTATACAGCGAAAAACATGATCATTACGACAGATGGCAGCAAGATAAAAACGGTAGATGATTTAAAAGGGAAAACGGTAGGCGTACAGCTTGCTTCCATTCAAGAGACATTGGCAAATGACTTGAATAAAAATGAAAATATCGGGATGAAGATTGAAAAACGGAATCGTATTCCTGAAATCATCCAGGAAATGGTTGCGAAACGTTTTGATGCCGTGATTATTGAAGATACAGTTGCTAAAGGATATTTGAAAGACAATCCGGATTTAGTAGGATATGAGATGGAAACTGGGGAAGAAGACGCTGGTTCCGCTATTGCATTCCAAAAGGGCAGTGATTTAACGGAAGATTTCAATGCTGAACTGAACGAAATGTTGGAAAATGGTGAAATGGAAAAATTAATTCTAAAATGGTTCGGTGGCAGTGAAACTAAATAGTACAGAGAAAAGGGAAAACGTTCAGAAGTGATAAAATACGCCTTCTGAGCGTTTTTCCACGCTTTATTGAGTATAAAGTGAATAAGGAAGGCCTTTATAGGTCTTTATAAGAGAGGATGAATGGAGTGAATCTGGATTTTGAAAGGATTATGCCTTCTCTTCCATATATCATGGAGGGAATACCGACTACACTAAAAGTTGTGGCGGTTGCGGCTGTAATCGGTTTTGTTTTGGGGATCATCTTATCCATACTGAAAATCAGCAGAATTAAGCCGTTAAATTGGATTGCTGACTTTTATACATCGATTTTCCGCGGTACACCATTAGTTTTACAATTAATGCTTATTTATTTTGGTTCCCCACAAATTTTAGGGATTCAAATCGAAGCGTTTCAGGCTGCTTTCTTGGCTTTCGGCTTAAACTCTGCCGCGTATATCTCGGAAATCATCAGGGGTGGTATATTAGCGGTCGATAAAGGCCAACGTGAAGCCGCGCTTGCCCTTGGGGTTCCTTATTCAAGTATGATGTTGAATATCATCTTGCCACAGGCCATCAAGAACATTCTCCCTTCTTTAGTGAATGAAATCATTTCCTTAACGAAGGAATCCGCCGTGGTAACCATCATCGGTTTAGGCGATATTATGCGCCGTTCTTATATTGTCGGTGGTGAGACCTATAAATTCTTCGAGCCGATATTATTTGCCGGTCTCATTTATTATGTGATGGTCATGATTCTCACTATCTTAGGTAAAGTGATCGAAAGGAGAATGAGACGCAGTGATTAAAATAGATCAGCTTCAAAAGAGTTATGGCAAACTTAACGTTCTAAAAGGAATCAGTACAGAAATTGGACAGGGTGAAGTCCTAGCGATAATCGGTCCCTCCGGATCAGGAAAGTCGACTTTTCTCCGGTGTATCAATATGCTTGAAACACCTACTGATGGACAGATTTGGTTCAAAGATCAAAATATTACGGATAAAAAGACTAATATTATGAAAGTCCGTGAGAATGTCGGGATGGTATTTCAGCATTTTCATTTATTTCCACATAAGACAGTGCTTGAGAATCTGACATATGCGCCTATGAAGGTGAAAAAGTTATCGAAAGCAGACGCTGTGAAACAGGCAAGAGAGCTTTTGAATAAAGTCGGATTGGCTGATAAGGAAACAACGTATCCAAATCGTCTTTCCGGCGGGCAAAAACAAAGGGTTGCCATAGCACGTGCATTGGCCATGAATCCAGAAGTCATGCTGTTTGACGAGCCGACTTCCGCATTAGACCCGGAAATGGTAAAAGAAGTATTGGACGTTATGAAGTCACTGGCCCATACCGGGATGACAATGTTAATTGTTACGCATGAAATGGGATTTGCTAAAGAAGTGGCCGATCGGGTTCTATTCTTGGATGGCGGCTTGCTTGTTGAGGAAAGTGCTCCGGAAGAGTTCTTTTCCAACCCGAAAAGCCAGCGTGCCAAAGATTTTCTTCAAAAAGTGCTTTAGAATGAAAAAATGAACATGTAGTGAAAAAAGGTAACTTTAGTTACCTTTTTTATTTTATCCAAATAATGTATCATAGGTATAACGAATTATTAATAATTTAGAATTTTCCTTCATAAAGGACTGTAAAATTATCTGAATAGCTGATAGTATTATAATAGAAGTGAAAGAAGCAGGGTGATACATAACAATGTTCAAAATCGGGTATAGAACGATTAAAACTGCTATGGGGGCATCCATCGCAATTATTATTGCACAATTGCTGGGTTTGAATAATTTCTCTTCTGCTGGCATCATAACGATTTTATGTATACAGGTTACAAAAAGGAAATCGGTATTTGCCTCCTGGCATCGATTTTTGGCTTGTATGATCGCAATGCTTTATTCTACTTTACTGTTTCAGGGTATAGCTTTCCATCCCCTTGTAATCGGGCTAATCCTTCTCATCTTCATCCCGACTACAGTTGCCTTGAATGTTAGCCAGGGAATAGTTACAAGCAGTGTCATCATCCTACATCTCTATGGCTCTGGAAAGATTACTATTGCACTGCTCGTCAATGAAACGATTTTGATTGTCGTTGGAGTGGGTGTGGCACTTATCATGAATCTATACATGCCTAGTGTGGAAAAAAAATTAATTGCTTACCAGGATAGAATTGAGATGAATTTTAGTGCTATCTTAATGGCAGTTGTCCGCTATTTACGGGATAATGACCATACATGGGATGGAAAGGAAATTACAAAAACAGCAAATCTTCTTAATGAAGCCAAAAGTCTTGCCTTTAGGGATGTGGAGAATCATTTTCTTCGGGAAGAAGATCTCCATTATCATTATTTCAAAATGAGGGAAAAGCAATTCGAAATTATTGAGAGGATTCTCCCTTTGGTCACAAATATTCCTTTAAGAGTGAAGCAAAGCGGTATATTGGCAGACTTTATAGAGGATTTGGCTGAAAATGTTCATCCTCAAAATACGGCGATCCTTTACTTGAGGAAACTTGAGGAAATGGAAGAGTTTTTTAAGGGGATGGAACTTCCTCAAACCCGGGAAGAGTTTGAATCACGTGCAGCTTTATTGCAGCTTATGAAGGAAATGGAACGCTATTTATTGCTTAAGCATTCTTTCAAGGGATTCCCTAAGGAGAGTCATAATAGAATGAAAAAGAGGCCGTTGGCTTAAACTAAGCAAAAAAGTAAAGGAACTGATAGAAATGAAACGAATCCTTTCTTTATTGTTATTGCTTGTCTTGTCAGCTGTACCATCTCAGGCCCTTGCTCAAACCGTAAATCACGGAGAGCCATTCATTATTATCAATAAAGCGAATAATAAACTGGCTTTCATTGACGACAACGTGGTACAAGAGATACTTCCAGTCGGAACAGGCAAGAGTCAGGAATTGACGCCTGAAGGGTTATTTACCGTCAAAGTAAAAGCGGTTAATCCTTACTATCGAAAAAAGAATATCCCTGGTGGAGATCCCAGAAATCCGCTTGGGTCAAGATGGATTGGTTTTGATGCCAGGAATACAGATGGCAGGATTTATGGGATACATGGAACCAATCAACCATCCTCAATCGGGAAATACATTTCCAATGGTTGTGTGAGGATGCATAAACCGGATGTAGAGCGGTTATATGACAAGGTTCCGATTGGGACAAAGGTTCTAATAACTCTATCAAATGAAAGTTTCAACACGTTAGCCAGAAATATAGGGGCTATCAAATAAGAAAGAGGGAAGCTTTTAGCTCCCCTCCTGCAGCCTATTACAATAAAAATGCGATGCCTGATAGTAAGGTCGTCAATAACATCGAGATAAGCATGAGATAGACAACAACTTTTCTTACTTTTTTATTTTTCATTATGTTCTCTCCTCAAACAGTATGATTATTTTCATTTTAACTTGAACATATAGGAGAAACAAGCAAAAGTGCAATATTCTCATTATTCAAAAGAATGGTATAGTTACATAATGAATTGATAGAAAATTCAATAGAGTGAAAATAGTACATAGTATGGGGGAATAGTAAAATGATTAAGAATATTGATCATATCGGGATTGCGGTTAAATCAATAGAGGAAGCCTTGCCGCTTTACACTGAAACATTGAAATTGGAGCTTGAAGGAATAGAAACGGTTGAGAGCCAAGGCGTTAAAGTGGCATTTATCCTAGCAGGGAATACTCGTTTAGAGTTATTGGAAGCGTTATCTCCTGATAGTGCCGTCGCTAAATTCATTGAAAAACGGGGTGAAGGGATTCACCATGTGGCTTTGGGTGTAGAGCGAATAGAGGATCGAATCCAGGAAATAAAAGAATCCGGTCTTCGTATGATTGATGAGACTTCAAGAAAAGGGGCACATCACGCAGATGTCGCTTTTATCCATCCTAAATCGACGTCGGGTGTCCTATATGAGCTATGTGAAAGAACTGAATTAAAGGAGGAGCAAAAATGACTGATATCTATGAAACTATCAATGACTTGTACGATCGACGCCGAAAGGTAGAAATGGGCGGCGGGGAAGATAGAATTGAAAAGCAACACGAAAAAGGAAAACTAACGGCGAGGGAAAGAATCGAACTTCTAGTGGATGAGGGTACCTTCGTTGAGCTGAATCCCTTTATCAAACACCGGAACACCAATTTTGGCATGGAAAAAGCAGAAGGACCGGGAGAAGGAGTAGTAACTGGTTATGGGAAAGTCAATGGTCGTGACATTTACCTGTTCTCTCAAGACTTTACCGTGTTTGGTGGGGCGCTCGGAGAAATGCATGCTCTGAAAATTGCCAATGTTATGGATTTGGCTGCGGAAAATGGTGCTCCCTTCATCGGGTTGAACGATTCTGGCGGAGCTCGGATTCAGGAAGGGGTTGTCTCCCTTGATGGATACGGTCAAATTTTCTATCGTAATTCGATATATTCTGGTGTGATCCCTCAGATTTCTGTCATATTGGGTCCATGTGCAGGTGGCGCGGTTTATTCACCAGCCATTACGGATTTTGTTTTCATGGTTGAGAAAACAAGCCAGATGTTCATTACAGGACCGAAAGTTATCGAAACGGTGACAGGGGAAAAAATTTCATCTGAAGGATTAGGCGGAGCGAAGGTACATAACACGGTCAGTGGTAATGCTCATTTCATGGGTGCTTCGGAGGAAGAGGTTTTAGCTGATGTTAAACGTCTTTTAAGCTATCTCCCGCAAAACAACCAAGAAAAGCCACCGGCTCTGGAAGCGACAGATGAAGACGACTATCGTCCAGATTTAACGGACGTTGTCCCATATGAAGGCATTCGTCCATACGATGTCCGAAAAGTGGTCAATCAAATTGTCGACGAGAATTCATTTATGGAAGTGCAAGCAGGGTTTGCGAAGAATATCGTGGTTGGTCTAGCACGCATTAAAGGGAAATCAGTGGGGCTTATTTGTAACCAGCCTAAAGTGTTGGCTGGTGGACTCGATATTGATTCATCTGATAAAGCTGCCAGGTTCATACGATTCTGTGATTCATTCAATATACCATTGATCACTTTTGAAGATGTTTCTGGATTTTTCCCTGGTGTTAAACAAGAACATGGTGGGATCATCCGCCATGGTGCGAAACTTTTATATGCCTATTCAGAAGCAACTGTGCCAAAATTAACGATCATTCTCCGTAAAGCCTATGGTGGTGCTTATGTGGCCCTCAATAGTAAATCCATCGGGGCAGACCTTACGTTTGCTTGGCCAAATGCTGAAATTGCGGTGATGGGATCAGCTGGAGCTGCAAACATCATATTTGCCCGTGAAATTAAAAATAGTGAGAATCCTGAAGCCACACGTGCAGAGAAAATTGAGGAATATCGTGAAAAGTTTGCAAATCCATATGTAGCGGCAAGTCTTGGAATGGTCGATGATGTTATTGACCCTCGTGAAACAAGAATTAAAATCATCCAATCGCTTGAAATGCTACGTAATAAAAAAGAAACCCGTCCATGGAAAAAACACGGGAATATTCCGTTGTAAGTACCAGTATGAGGGGAGCCTGAAACCAGGCTCCTTTTTTTGCTTTTTTATGTTTTTATTGAAAGGAGATCTTCCTATCGGATTATTTGCCGGGTAACGGCTTTAGAGATATACTTATAAAGGATTACTTTTATGGAGGTTTAAATGATGATTAATGAAGAACGGTTAGTTAGTGAATTCTTTGAATTGGTGCAAATTGATTCAGAAACTAAAAATGAAGCAGCAATAGCTAAAGTTTTAAAAGAAAAATTCACGGCACTTGGCGTGGATGTTTTTGAAGATGATACAATGTCTGTTACGGGTCATGGGGCTGGTAATTTAATTTGTACGCTGAAAGGCACGAAACCTGGCGTAGATACCATTTATTTCACATCACATATGGATACGGTCGTACCAGGTAACGGTATCAAACCGTCTATTAAAGATGGATACATAGTGTCAGATGGAACGACGATTCTAGGGGCAGATGACAAAGCAGGTTTATCTGTTATGTTAGAAACGTTGAAAGTGATTAAGGAGCAGAATATTGAGCACGGAACAATTGAGTTCATCATTACCGTTGGTGAAGAATCAGGGTTAGTAGGAGCAAAAGCTCTAGATCGTTCTCTTGTAACGGCAAAATACGGCTTTGCTCTTGACAGTGATGGTAAAGTTGGGAATATCGTCGTTGCTGCCCCTACTCAAGCCAAGGTAGCTGCAACCATTTTAGGCAAGACCGCCCATGCTGGCGTAGCTCCTGAAAAAGGGGTTTCTGCCATTACGATTGCTGCCAAAGCCATTTCAAGAATGCCTTTAGGCCGCATTGATGATGAAACGACAGCCAATATCGGACGTTTCCAAGGTGGACAACAAACGAATATCGTTTGTGATCATGTGGAAATTTTATCAGAAGCAAGATCATTGGTTCCTGAAAAAATGGAAAAACAAGTAGCAAGAATGAAAGAAGCTTTCGAGACTGCTGCCATCGAAATGGGCGGACGGGCCGAAGTGAAAGTCAATGTCATGTATCCAGGCTTTAAATATGGAGCAGGTGACCATGTGGTCGAAGTTGCAAGAAAAGCGGCAGAGAAAATTGGCCGTCCATGCGAATTGGTGAAAAGCGGCGGCGGTAGTGATGCAAATGTAATTGCTGGATTTGGCATTCCTACGGTTAATCTAGCAGTCGGCTATGAAGACATTCATACAACGAATGAAAGAATTCCAGTGGAAGAATTGACAAAGTTGGCTGAAATGGTCATCAGTATCATTCAGGAAGTTTCCGCAGAATAATTACGCGAAGATGGATGAAGTAGTTTCCCGAGAATATCGTAAATTGGCGTGTTAGCCACCAAAAAACCGAATATATGCAGGGTGTAGCGCATATTGGAAGTCACTTGTCACATTAATAATGATCCAAAAAAACTCGTTCATCTTTAGTGGACATAAAAGGGCTACAGGAATATATGTACAGTCATCAGTAATATGATGACTGTTTTTCTTAGAATGAAGCACTACTTCAATGGTTATCAAGGTTAGATTGGGGTATCTTAATGAAGAAGATTTAGTTTATATGGACCCGATTTCCTGAGATTTGTACCAACAAGGATGTGACAGTCACATGAAGGATATGTATCCTAAAAATGGAAAGGTCATTCTCCATGTAGACATGAATAGTTTCTATGCATCTGTGGAAATGTCCTATGATGAATCATTGAAAGGGAAGCCATTAGCGATTGCCGGTAATGTTGAAGAAAGAAGGGGAATCATCGTTACCTGTAGTTATGAAGCCAGAAAGTATGGGGTTAAAACGACCATGCCCATTTGGCAGGCCAAAAAACTATGCCCTCAATTAATCATTAAAAAGCCGAATTTTGAGCGATATCGAAAGGCTTCCCTCGCCATATTTGAAGTATTGCGGCAGTATACGGAAATAGTTGAACCTGTTTCCATCGATGAAGGGTATCTGGATATCAGTGGGTGTGCAGAATGGGGTTCACCTTTGGAAATTGCCAAAAGTATTCAAGAGCGTATATATAATACAATGGATCTCCCTTGTAGCATTGGCATTGCCCCAAATAAATTTTTGGCTAAAACAGCATCGGATATGAAAAAGCCGATGGGCATCATGGTTCTAAGGAAAAGAGATGTTCCTAAGGTTCTCTGGCCCTTACAGGTGGTGGAGATGCATGGGATTGGCGGTAAAACGGCAGAAAAACTCCAGACAATCGGTATCCAGACAATTGGAGACCTGGCCAAGGCCAACGAAACCCAGTTAAAACAGTTGCTGGGGATAAATGGCATCCGTTTGAAGGAACGGGCTAACGGAATGGATTCGCGAGTTGTTGATCCAGAGGCCATTTTTGACCATAAAAGCATTGGGAATTCGACAACCCTGCCAAAGGATACTACCAATCAAAGAGAGCTGGTCGGGGTATTGGAGAAGCTTTCGGAAAAAGTTGCAGTACGTTTGAAGAATAAACGTTTGCTAGGTCAGAAGATTGGAGTGACCATCCGTTATAAAGATCGGAGGACCATTACAAGAAGTAAGATGGTTTCCAATCCATTTTTTGAAAAAACGGATATTTCGGATTGGGCTACTGAGCTGTTTTTGAAGAATTGGAATGGAGAGGCCATTCGCCTGTTAGGTGTAACGGCTTATGATGTCATTGAAAAAGAATCTTCATTCAAACAACTCGATATCTTTTCCTTTGAAGAGGATGCTGACAAAGAACCTTTATACGAAGTGATGGAACACTTGCAAAATAAGTATGGAGAAAATATTATTAAAAAGGGCCTTACTTTGAAAGAACGGTCAATTGGTACGAATACCAGTTTTAGCAAAGACTTTTTTGAGCGAACCAGAAGTAAAAATGGACTAAGGTGACATACATCCAAATGAAGGGAAGGTAATCATGACAAAACAACAAATTGGCGTTATCGGACTTGCTGTAATGGGTAAGAACCTTGCATTTAATATCGAAAGCAGAGGGTATTCAATTTCCGTGTATAATCGTTCCGCTGCAAAGACGGACGAAATGATGGAAGAAGCGAAAGGCAAAAATGTAGTACCGGCATATACGCTTGAAGAATTCGTGAATTCGCTTCAAACACCAAGGAAAATTCTATTGATGGTAAAAGCGGGTGCCGCTACGGATGCAACCATTGATCAACTTAAGCCGCTTCTTGAAAAAGGGGACATCGTCATTGATGGCGGGAATACGTTCTACAAGGACACGCAGCGCCGCAATGAGGAATTGAGTGAACTTGGTATTCATTTCATTGGAACTGGTGTCTCAGGAGGGGAAGAAGGAGCCCTGACTGGTCCTTCCATCATGCCAAGCGGGCAGAAGGAAGCATATGATTTGGTAGCTCCAATCTTGAAGGATATTTCTGCCAAGGTTGATGGGGATGCATGTTGTACATATATCGGACCAGGTGGTGCCGGACATTATGTGAAGATGGTGCATAATGGAATTGAGTATGGTGATATGCAGCTGATTTCGGAATCTTATTTCCTTTTGAAAAATCTTCTGGGTCTGTCCGCTGAAGAATTTCATGAGGTGTTCACTGAATGGAATAAGGGAGAGTTGGATAGCTATCTTATTGAAATCACTGCTGACATTTTCAAACGCTATGATGAAGAGACAGGTAAGCCTATGGTCGATGTCATTTTAGATAAAGCTGGCCAAAAAGGTACAGGTAAATGGACGAGCCAAAGTGCACTGGATCTTGGTGTACCACTTCCAATCATAACGGAATCCGTTTTTGCACGATACATTTCAGCCATAAAAGAAGAGCGGGTAGAAGCAAGCAAGGTCCTCAGCGGTCCGGAAGCTAAATTTACCGGTGATAAAAAGGCTTTGATTGAAAGCATTCGCAAAGCGCTTTATATGAGTAAAATTTGTTCGTATGCACAAGGCTTCGCTCAAATGAAGGCTGCATCTGAAGAGAATAACTGGAACCTTCAATATGGGGACATCGCGATGATTTTCCGTGGGGGCTGCATCATCCGTGCTCAGTTCCTGCAAAAAATCAAAGATGCATATGATCGCGAAGCAAACTTGAACAACTTGCTTCTAGATCCTTATTTCCAAGAAATTGCCGAAAATTATCAAGGAGCTTTGCGTGAAGTGGTCTCTACCGCTGTGTTGAACGGCATTCCAGTTCCTTGCTTGTCTTCTGCACTCGCTTATTTCGATAGCTACCGTACAGAAACGCTTCCGGCCAATTTAATTCAAGCTCAACGCGATTACTTTGGGGCACATACGTATGAACGAATCGATAAAGAAGGTACCTTCCACACTGATTGGATGGACAAATAAATGTAGGAGGCAGGGGCTGTCTAATAAGTTCTTATTCCAGTGAATTTCGCAAAAACAAAGAGGCAGAAATGTTGTTAAATCAACGTTTCTGCCTTTTACTATTTATTCAATTTCGGTGTAATTACACCTTTTGGGACAGCCCCTGCTTTTTTGTGCCTTTTTAACGCAGAATGTTCAGATATAGATTCGTTAAAGATTTTTTATAAAAAAGGTTATCGAATTGATTGTAAGGAAGAGTATAGTCTTAAACCATGGAAGGTCAAACAAGTAGGATCATATATCCCTTTATATAATCTTTTATAAATAGATTCAGTTGATTTCTCTTGATTACTTTTTTCACGAAACCACAACCGCCTGCTTTAATCAAAGGGTTTTCTTCTCTTCTTTTGGAGTCATATATTCTTTTCCTAGACTGAAAGGATTTGAAAAAAACAATTTAATTGGTTCCTTTTGAGATTTTTAGCGTTATTCAACCTCACTAAAAATGCGAAAGTCTTTGATAGGACCTTCGCAGAATGATTTAGTCTTTATAGTCGTCATCGAAATAATTATAACTTTTTAAAACCAAGCGCCTTTTTATTATTTTTTTAATATTATAAAAAACCAATAGAGTTCCTATTACATCTATTTCGTTGTAATCACGTACTAAATTAAGGACTGTTTGATATTCGTGAGACACTATTTTTTCTATCATTTCAGCATTTCCCCCTTAATGTTTTTGTCAATATTAATTTGAGTCATAGTATATTAATTCTGATGGATACCCACATTAAATTGTACATATAATGTCTTTCAAGTTCTGTTCGCAAAATTTATAATTGTTCAAGATTAAAATGAATTTCCTTAGCTGCTTCCTTGGCCACTTTTTTTGCTTCTTCTTCCACATCAGAGGATGCCAAAACGTAACCATAACGGTCTCCCATTGATAATGGTGGCCGTAATATCTTTCCTTTACGAGGTTTTATAAAAACTTCTTGTACTCCAGGATATTTACCAGCTCGGTTCTTGCCCGTTACTTTAACTAACTTCCCCATAGTGTCTACAGTTATATAATGTACATATACGTATTTGCTATGTTTCTTAGTAAGATTAGGTTTATTTCCTAGAAATAATTGAATGGTTTCTTCTACTAAATTAATTCCATATCCTACTTCAATGATTCGATTCATGGCACCTCCGGAAATCCTAGGATTTATTTCTATTAATTTCCATTCACCTTGTATTAGTCGCAATTCTAGATGACATGCGCCATTTTTTATTTGAAATGCCTCTACAATGTTACTTACTGTTTCATAAATACCATCATAAAACTGTTTTTCCATATGTGGTAACAAACTATAACCCGTTACGATAAAGCGTTTTTCGAACGTAATTTCTTGTTCAATAACGGCAACAATATAAACCTGTCCATCTTGCACTAATGTTTCAACTAAATATTGTGGTCCTGTTAAATATTCCTCCAATAAAATAGGTGAATTTTCATACTTTCTTATTAGATTTTTCATTGATTTTCTTAATTGAGATTTGTTATTTGCCAATAGAACATCTTTTGATCCAGCTGATATAGGAGATTTCACAATCAACGGTATATGTTTATTTTGTTCCTTAAGAAAGTCCTTTAGGGCATCTTCTGGATTATAAATTTCAAAGTAAGGCGAAGATGGAAGGCTCTTAAGAAGATTCCTTGTTAAAATTTTATCTTCCATGCTCAGAATTTGGTTTGAAGGAACAGTGCTAGTACAAAATATTTCCGCTAAAGCCGCTGCAACATTTACATAAGGATCTATGAAACTTAAGATTGCATGTATTTCCTTTCCTTGATTTTGTAATTTATAGATTGTTTCTTTCAATGTCTGATGATTAGATAACTCTGTCAATATCATTTGATGGACATCAGGAAATTCTAATCTTTGCTCAAGGAATTTTGGTCTATTCGTTAATAGCACGGTAAAATAACCAAGACGCTCTGCAGCTTTTAGAGCTTCTCTGCTTGATCCTGATTTATTGGAGCCAATAAAAACAATTGTTTTCATAATTTATTTTATCCCACCTGTGTTTGCTGTTTTATATTTACTTTAATAGAATATATATTTGGGACAATGATTGTTCTTAATAAGTCAAAAAATAGGAATAAAGACAGGCCTAATTTAATAATTATTGAGGAAAGCATTAATAAAAGGTGGGATGCAACTATTATGACCTTAATTGGCATGCTTCATCATCGGGCGGATCCACTAAAAGTGAGGAGAGCCTATGCTTACTCAGTTGTAGCAAAAGCAGAAGGGGTAAATTTCTTTTACTTTACGCCAGGGCAAGTAGATGTAAAAAATCAAACAATTAATGGGAAAATTTACGAGAACGGAAATTGGATTGAAAAGAAATTTCCTTTTCCTGACGTCATCTATAATGCTAGCTATCCCTTAACTGAAAAAGGTGAAATAATCGTAGATTATTTATCCGAGATCATTCCGTTTACAAGTCATTCTGTTGGGGATAAATTACATGTATTTAAGCAAATTAAAAAAGGGAAATCATTTGAACAATATCTTATACCCACTAATGAATTAACCAAAGTTAATAGGTTAATGAAAATGGTCCATCTTTATCCCAAAGTGATTATCAAACCATTGTCTGGACATCAGGGCCAGGGTATCGTTTTTATTGAAAAAGAAGGAACTGAAAAATACAGAGTGAATGAAGCTGGGAAAATCTCTATTTATAAAAAACAAGAATTGATCGAATTTGCATCTCATAAAATTCAAGAACAAGAATATTTAGTTCAACGTTTTATTTCATGTCAAATTAAATCCGGTCAGGTATATGACTTACGATTGCATGTACAAAAAAATGGAGAAGGAAAGTGGGTCATTACCGCTATTTATCCACGTGTAGGAACCCTAGGAAGCATTACATCAAATATGGGTAGCGGTGGTTATACTTGTTATCTTGATATTTTATTGAAAAATGAGTTTGAAGATTCCTGGTTTGATATAAAAAAAACGCTTGAACATTTCTCAATAAGTTTTGCTACCCACTTTGATTCTTTATATGAAGATGTATCGTTTGATGAATTGGGCATTGATGTAGGAATTGATGAGAACCAAAAATTGTGGTTATTTGAAGTAAATTGGAGACCAGGGGCACCTATGATATTTAATTGTGAATTAGATGTAGCAAGAAATACGGTTCTTTATGCTAAACATTTGGCTACTAATAGTAAACGTAATATCTCTGATTAAGATATTTACGCTTTTCTACTTAATATTTTCCCCTACAGATAGACAGTAAAAAAAGGACATGATGGAGGGTGTTCTTAAAAGTCTATCTGGGAGGGGATTTTCTGTGGCCAATAAAGGGCGTCGTATTCAAAAGGTATATTATGTGTATTCATATACATATAGGAGAGTACTTTCCATTAGTCAGTTTTGTGAACGGTTTGAATTAAATATCGTAGCTATCCATAAAAAATCCATATTTCAGCTATAAACGAATGAATGACAAGGACCTTTTCAAGTATCCAAGGTTGGGCGTTTTATGCCGCGGTTTTGCTTTCTAGTATTACTGTAGTCAACACTGCAGTGCCCAATACTAGGAATTAACTAACATCCAATGTTTAATTCCTTCAAACCGATGTTAGCGGTGCCCTCTGTTTGATGAACTCTATTGGAGGTGAACACCGTATGATATTAACATTCATTTATTGAACAACAATCCATGCGGTAGAGATGGTAATATATGTATAATTGTAAATAGGAACTTTGCATTTTTTATTTTTATGAAAAGAGTAGTATGATTTATTTTATTCATCCTTGTAGTTTAAACACCTTTGAATGAAGGTATGGTCTAGTAAATGTTAGCTAAGAGCGTAGGAGATAGCAGGCAAGAGAGAAAAGGAGCGGGTGACTAATGTATATCATCTGGCTGGCTTGCAGAAACCGGATTATCGAACGATTAATCGATTTCGCACACAACAAATGGAAAAGTTCCTTCCGAAACTTTTTGAAGAAATGATTCATCAACTAATAGAAGAAAAGCACATCACTATGGAGAATTACTTCCTAGACGGAACAAAGATTGAAGCAAGCGCAAACAAGTATTCATTTGTGTGGAAAAAAGCGACGACAAAGTTTGAGGCGAAGCTACAAGAAAAAATTGAAGAAACGTACCAACAGATTCAGACCATTACAGATGAAGAAGGGCATGAACTGTCTGCTCAAGACGAAACGTCCTTTTTAACGGCAGAGGAAAAACTAACTCAAATAGAAAAAGCATTAGTGAAGAAAGTTGAAAAAGAAACGAATGGTATCCAGCTTGAAGAAGATGTCCAGGTACGAAAAGAAAAACGACGGGAACTCAGTCCGGTTAAGAAACTATTGAAATTAGTGCGCGAAGACTTAGGTCCACGATTAGTGAAATTTAAACAACAAAAAGCTCTATTTGGCGATTGAAATAGTTATTCTAAAACTGATACGGATGCGACATTTATGCGGATGAAAGATGAACATATGAATAACGGACAACTAAAACCTGGTTATAATATTCAAATGGCAACGGAAAATCAATTCATTCTTTTTTATACGATACATCAGCGCCCAACTGATACTTTAAGCCCCATATAGAGGCACTGAAGAATACATCGCTACCATTCCATTCCCGAAAAACGTCATCGCAGATGCCGGCTATGGCAGTGAAGAAAACTACCTCTACTCTTTGGAGGAAGAATTTGAAGCTTTGATTCCTTACAATACTTTTTTAACGGAACAAAAACGGAGCTATAAAAAAGATATTCGTCATGTGAGTAACTGGGCATATGATGAACAAAAGGATGAATACACCTGTCCAAATAACCGTAAGGTTTTATTTAAGCGTTACTCGACCCGTACGGATAAAAATGGATTCACACGTGACTTTAAAATTTATGAATGTGAGGATTGTACGGATTGCCCATTAAAATCACAATGTACAAAGACGGCAGGAAATCGCCAAGTGCATGTTAATCCAGTTTATGAAGAACTAAAAGCGAAAGCAAAAGTGAACCTTTGGTCTGAATCGAATGCACAAATCTACGCTCGACGAAAAATCGAGGTAGAGAGTGTTTTTGGTCATATCAAGGGCAATAGGTCGTTCCGTCGCTATTCGCTTCGGGGCTTAGCGAAAGTCCAAACGGAGTTTGCCATCGTAGCCATGGCACATAATTTACTGAAGATAGCTGGATTACGTCAGCTACTTTCAGTAAATTATTATAAAAATAGAAAAACGGGTGAAGAAAAACAATTGTTTTTCTTCACCCGTTTTATTTTAGGGACTTATTAGACAGCCCCTTCTTCTACTAACGTCGATGCTCAACAAGGTCAATGACCCCTAATACAACATGTGCCAAACCGAAACCAAAAACGGTATTAGCAACCATCTTGTTTGAGCCACGGTTCTGCTTCATGGCATAACCTGCAGCAGTTACGGCAGTTCCTAACGCTGTTGGAATTAACCCTTCACGAACTTCCATCGTAAAATCCCTCCGCATCGGTTAGTAGTGGTATTCAGATAAAGAACACCATTTATATTGTTACCACAGCTTGACGTTATCATTCGGCTATACGGAAAAAGGAGAGATGAAATAATAAACTGAACTCAATGAAAAAATGGGTACTTGGTATATTTCTTTTTTATGCCGAAAGTAGTAAGATTTATAGCAACCATCTTTAACAGTTTATGTACCTGTATAAAATGTATGGGATGATGATCGTATAAGTGAAGCAAGAAAAGGAGTGGTTGAATTGATGCACTTCATCTGGATGATCGTAGCCCTTGTTTTATTTTTTGTGGTTATTGAATCAAGTGTGACTTTTTGGCTTAATCATGGAACAGATTCAGAATCGAAGGATTTTATCCATGCCATTCGAGAGAAAATCATCAAAAAGAGTGCCTCATAAAATAGAGAAGAGGATGCAGGTTCACTGCATCCTCTTATTAGTTTACTGATTAATTCTTTTTTCTTTTTCGATTTGCCACCAAACATGTCCATCTTCTGCTAAAAGCTCATCGGATGCTTTTGGTCCTGTCGAACCCGCTTCATAATTGGGGAAAGACGCTTCTTTCGTATTTTCCCAGGCATTCGAGATGGTATCGACAAACTTCCATGAAAGGGCGACCTCATCCCAATGTGTAAAGTTTGTGGCATCTCCACGCATGCTATCAAATAAAAGCTTTTCGTAAGCTTCAGGTGAATTGATATGTTCGATTCCTTTGTTGGAGACCGTCAACTTCACTGGCTTCGTATTCATCGTCGTTCCAGATTTCTTCACATTTAAGTAAAGGGAAATACCCTCTTCAGGTTGGATATGGATGACGAGAAGGTTTGGTTGCAAGGTTTCTTCGGTTTTGTAATAGAGATTCATTGGAATGTCCTTAAATTGAACAACGATCTTCGTCGATTTTACATCCATTCTTTTACCAGTACGGATATAAAAAGGAACACCCGCCCAGCGGAAGTTATCAATCATCAATTTACCTGCAACATAGGTTTCTGTATTAGATTCAGGATCGACATTCAATTCATCACGATAAGCAGGGAGTGTTTGTTCCCCTATTGTACCTGAGCCATATTGACCGCGGACGAAATATTTTTTGACTTCGTCCACTTTCATTTGCCGGAGTGACCGTAATGCTCGGACCTTTTCGCTACGGACTTCTTCTGTAGTCAAGGCAATCGGAGGTTCCATTGCAAGCAGGGCGACCATTTGCAATAAATGGTTTTGGACCATATCTCGTAAGGCGCCACTTGTTTCATAATAACGTCCCCGTTCCTCGACACCAAGTGTTTCACTTGAAGTAACTTGAATGTTGGAAATATAACGGTTATTCCATAGTGGTTCGAATAAGGCATTGGAAAAACGGATGACTTCGATGTTTTGTACCATTTCTTTGCCCAGATAATGGTCGATTCGATAAATTTCATCTTCAGCAAAAGCGGTACGTATTTGCTCATTCAAGATTTGTGCTGTTTCAAAACTGTGACCAAATGGTTTTTCGATGACAAGGCGTTTGTAACCCTTGGTATCGGTCAAGCCTTGGGCTTTTACCTGTTCGGCAATGGTTCCGAAAAACTCCGGTGCCATCGCTAAATAAAAGATACGATTGCCTTCCAAATCATACTGACCGTCTAAATTATCAGCAACCTGCTTTAATTGTAAATAGGACTCCGAACTAGTTACATCATGTGAATGATAGTGGAAATGGGAAACGAATTCATCGACCTTTTCTTCCGCATGTCCGAACGTCAGGATGGAGTCTTTTACACTTGCTTGAAACTCAATATTGGTTAATGGCCTTCTGGCGACACCCACCACTGCGAATTTATTGATTTTTTCTTTTTGAAATAATCGATATATCGAAGGAAACAGTTTTCGTTTCGCTAAATCTCCGGTAGCGCCAAAAATCATGATTAATGCTGTAGGTTTATTTTCTGTCATGTTAGAACCTCAACTTTCCGTAATTTCTATCTTAAGTTGGATATGTACTAATTCTTAATTTTACGGTTAGCTTTCCCTCAAAGCAATCTATTTGCGCATTTTTTCGTAATTTCATTAAAATCTTCAAAGAGGTCGAATTTTAAACGTTGAAAAATGAATCAGGGCCTCTGTTATGCTATAGTAAGGTATAAAGTTTTTGCAACGGAGGTAGGAATGTGGATTTTGTTTTTTTAGGAACGGGCGCTGGTGTTCCGGCAAAGGCGCGTAATGTGACGGCAATCGCCCTTCAATTATTAGAAGAACGGGGAAAAGTATGGCTTTTTGATTGCGGGGAAGCGACACAGCATCAAATTTTAAAAACGGCGGTTAAACCACGTAAAATTGAAAAGATTTTCATAACGCATTTGCATGGTGACCACATCTTCGGTCTTCCTGGTCTTTTAAGCAGCAGGTCTTTTCAGGGTGGAGTCGAAAAATTGACGGTGTACGGCCCAAAAGGCATTGATGCTTATATCACGACGAGTTTACAAGTGAGTGCCACTCATTTGAAATATCCATTGGAAATTATTGAAATTGAGGAAGGCGTCATATTCGAAGATGACCAGTTTACCGTGACCGCCCTGGAACTTGATCATGGCATTTATAGTGTCGGTTACCGAATCGTGGAAAAAGATCGGCAGGGGAGTTTACTGGTTGACCAGTTGCGTAAACAAGGAGTGCAACCGGGTCCCCTTTATAAAGCATTGAAAAATGGGGAATCGGTCCGTCTTGAAGATGGTCGGACCATTAATGGGAAAGACTATCTTAGTGCGCCGCAGAAAGGCAGGATTATTACGGTACTTGGTGATACTAGGGTTTGCGACAATGCCCTCGTCCTTGCCGACTCAGCTGATTATCTCATCCATGAAGCAACCTTTTCTGCGGAAGAAACGGAATTGGCAACGGCCTATTTCCATTCAACTACTATACAAGCGGCTGAAACTGCCAAAAAGGCGGGGGTTAAGCACCTTGTTTTAACACATATCTCCTCACGCTATACTCTTGAGGATGCAGAACGGTTAAAAGAGGAAAGTAGTGCAATCCTTTCGAATACAACCATGGCAGAAGATTTATTGTCGATTAAAATCCCTTTATATGTACAAGAATAGGGAAATCATTACGATTATTTGGTATAATAGTTCAATTGCTTATTGGATATAGGAGGGTGAAAAAATGACTGAACAAAATAATTTACATAACAAGGCGATGGATTTTCTTTTGAAAACAAGTCGTACTTTTTTTATCCCTATTAGTTACTTGCCATCAGGATTACAGGAAGCCATTGGTTCGGCATATCTTTGCATGCGGGCCATTGATGAAATTGAAGACCACCCGAATCTAGGTGCCGAAGATAAAATCGCCCTATTGCAGGCTGTTAGCAGCCTATTGAAAACCGATTATCGTAAAGAGGACATCCAGGCTGTTTTTGAACCATATAAGGATGTGCTTCCGGAAGTGACCTTGCAACTTGGAGATTGGATGGATTATTGTCCTCCAGGTGTGCTTGGTAAGGTCCTTGAGTCTACCAAGGAAATGGCTGAAGGCATGGCGAAGTGGGTTTCGAAGAATTGGCAAATACATGATAAGGAAGAGCTTGATGAGTATACCTATTATGTCGCTGGTTTAGTTGGGGTGATGCTCTCTGATATTTGGAAATGGTATGATGGAACAGATACGGATCGCAATCTTGCCATTGCATTTGGACAGGGCCTTCAAACGGTCAACATCCTACGGAACCGTGAAGAAGATGCAGAACGCGGCGTGAATTTTTATCCGAATGGATGGGGCTTCAAAGAGATGCTGAGCCATACAGAATATAATCTTGAATTGGCGGATAGGTACATTGAAGACATTGAGACAAAGGATATTGTCCATTTCTGTAAAATTCCTTTGGAATTGGCTAAAGCTACTTTGAAGGCGTTAAAAGAAGGAAAAGAAAAAATCGATCGGTCAACGGTTACCACTATCGTAAACCAGGTCGTCGATAATTAAGAAGAGCCAGCTACTGTATAAAGTTTATACAGTAGCTTTTTTATTACTTCATAAATGTAATTGTAAAATTCTAAAAATTTAAAAAATATATTGGAATAGTGGCAGTAAACGATTATAATTTAGTACATAAAAGCGGAAAAGTTGACTTCGTTAGAGAGACAGAATTTTAAAAAAGAGAAAAGCGGAGGAACATTATGAAAAAGAGATTATATTCAACGGCAGCCTTGACCTTGATTACTGGAATTTTACTTGCAGGGTGTGGAAATGAAAACGAGAAAGACTCGGCAAAAAACGAAAGTGATAAGGATGTTTTCAAAGTCGGAGTGACACAAATCGTTCAGCATGATTCTTTGGATCAAGCATATGAAGGGTTTCAGGCTGCTTTGAAGGATAGTGACATTAAAGCAAAATATGATCTCCAAATTGCTCAGGGCGATCAAAACAACAGCCAAACGATAGCGAATAACTTTGTCGGGGATAAAGTGGATTTGATTTTTGCTAACTCGACGCCAAGCGCTTTAAGTTCATTGAATGCGACTAAAGATATTCCAATCGTCTTCACTTCTGTAACTGATCCAGTAGCTGCGGAACTTGTTACGTCCATGGAGAAACCAGGTGGAAATGTGACAGGTACGACCGATTCTCATCCGGATGCCATCAAAAATTCCATGAAGTTCCTGGCAGAAGAGCTTGGAGCGAAAACAATAGGGACGGTTTACAATACGGGCGAACAAAATTCAGTCGTTCAAATTAAAAATGTGAAAGCGGAGGCAAAAAAAGCGGGCTTGAAAGTCGTGGAAGCATCCGTCTCGACTTCAGCCGAAGTTAAGCAGGCAACGGAATCGTTGATTGGAAAAGCGGATGCTTTCTATATCATTACGGATAATACAGTAGTTTCAGCGTTAGAATCGGTGATTTCGGTAGCGAATGACCAGGATATCCCCTTATTTGTCGGGGAACTTGATTCCGTGAATGCAGGCGGTTTCGCAGCATATGGCTTCAGTTACTATGATATTGGCTACGAAGCAGGCCAGAAAGCGGTAGAAATATTAAAAGATGATAAAAAACCAGGTGATATCGCGGTTCAATATCCTCAAAAACTAAAATTGGTGATTAATGAAACAGCTGCAAAGGAAATGGGTGTTGAAATAAAAGAAGAATGGAAAGCAAATGCTGAGTTTGTTAAATAAGCTTTTGCGTTATTCCAGGGAAGGAAGATAAAAATGCCAACAGCCATATTTAACTCTTTTGAATCTGGAATGATCTATGCGATCATGGCACTTGGAGTCTATTTGACATTCAGAATTCTCGATTTCCCGGACATGACGGTCGAAGGTAGCTTCGTGACAGGAGCTTCTGTCGCCGCTATTATGATCGTCAATGGTTTCTCGCCGATTATGGCCACGTTTTGCGCCATGCTTGCCGGATTTGTGGCAGGGACGATGACAGGGCTGCTGCATACAAAAGGGAAGATAAATCCGCTTCTTGCCGGTATTTTAATGATGATTGCGCTCTTTTCCATTAACTTAAGGATCATGGGGGCTTCGAACATTCCCTTGCTTTCTCAAACGACGATTATCACGAACATCTCAGAAGCATGGTCTCATACTGGTTTGGATCAAATGTTTAATGGGATTTTTTCAATCATTGGCCTTGGTGAAAGTTTGCCAAAAACATGGGGCATTCTCATTGTCATGTTTATTGTAGTAGTAATGATTCAACTGGGGATGTCCGCCTTTTTAAAAACGGATGTAGGCCTTGCGCTTCGGGCAACTGGTGACAATGAAGCGATGGTCAAGAGTTTTTCGGCTCATACAGGGAATATGAAGATATTAGGCCTTGCCATCGGGAATGCCTTAGTTGCTTTCTCTGGTGCTTTAGTTGCCCAGTACAATGGTTTTAGCGATATTGGGATGGGAATCGGGATCATCGTAATCGGTCTGGCCTCCGTCATCATCGGGGAAGCGTTATTTGGCGCAAAAACGATTGTACGCGCCACGCTAGCTGTCATTGGGGGAGCCATCATATATCGTATCGTCGTTACATTGGCGCTACGTGTAAAATTCCTTGATACGGGTGATGTGAAATTAATCACTGCGCTTATTGTAATCGGTGCCTTAGTCATCCCGCAAATTTCCGAAAAACAAAAAGAAAAAGGTCGTAAGAAAAAAAGACTCAAAGAATTGCAACTGCACCGTATCGAGCCTACAAAGGGGGAAGAGGAATTTGCTGCAGCTAAATCAGATTTATAAGGTCTTCAATGAAGGGACTCCGGATGAAAAGCTTGCCCTTGGCAATCTGGATTTACAGCTGTCAAAGGGTGAATTTGTAACGGTCATTGGCAGTAATGGTGCTGGGAAGTCCACGTTGATGAATATGATTTCCGGTAAGACCCTTCCCGATGCTGGTGATGTCATCATTGATGGCCAAAATGTATCATCGATTGAAGAACATAAGCGGGCTAAAATGATTGGGCGGGTTTTCCAGGATCCCATGCTCGGAACGGCCCCGCACATGACCATCGAAGAAAATATGGCCATCGCGTATGGCAGGACGAATCGAAGGGGTCTTGGTTTTGGGGTAACGAAAAGACGGAAAGAGCTTTTTAACGATAGCCTGAGTACACTCCATTTAGGATTGGAAAATCGCATGAATGCAAAAGTGGGGTTATTATCGGGAGGGGAGCGTCAGGCGTTATCGTTATTGATGGCGACCTTCACCAATCCGAAAATCCTGCTTCTCGATGAACATACAGCTGCTCTCGATCCATCCAGGGCAGAGCTTGTTACAAGCCTGACGAAGGAAATTGTTGAAAAGAACCGGTTAACTACATTGATGGTGACTCACAATATGCAGCAGGCCATCGATCTTGGTGATTCTTTAATCATGATGGATAAAGGCCAAATCATTTTCGAGGCAAGAGGCCCGAGAAAACAGGCACTGACTGTTGATAAGCTCTTGAATGAATTCCAGCGTATCAAGGGTGAAAAAATGCTAAATGACCGTGCGGTGTTGATATAAAGTGAAAGAGGCCTAGCGCTCAAGGTGAATGACCTTGGACCGAGGCCTCTTTTTTCGGCGGAATAGGAAGGGTTTACTATCGAGTGACTGAGTCTCGCCTTACGGAAGGCCAAGAGAACGGGTTGACTGCAGAGGACAGTGGACGTTCGGAGAGAATGCAAGGTCCTCCTGCTTAATCGCTATCAGCAGTGCTCCAAGGAGAATTGTCATCTTTTTTGGTTCCAAAAAAGTTTTTCATGAAGGACTTTTTCTTTGTTTTTTTAGCGGCGGCAGCTTCTTCGGTAGCGAGATAAAAATCTGCTGGTGGAATGGTGGCAGCTTCTAATGCTTCAATACGGGCTTCAAGTTTAGTGACGAGCTTATGCATGTCTTCCATTTCACTTCTATGCTGTAATAGTTGATAGGAAACAACGTCATCCGCTTTTGTTTTCAGACTTTTTTCTAGCCTGGAGACTCTTTCGTTTAGGTGATCTTGTCCTTTTTCCGACTCAATAGGTTGTTTAACAGTGGCCTTTCTGGTCTTCTTTTCTGAAATGCTCACCTTTTGTAAGACCACTCCCTCGTTCAGCTGGTCTTGGATTTTCCTCAATAAGTCAATATCTTCCTCCGAAAACTGGTAATGACCTAGCTGATTCCGTTCTACTTCCATGTTCAATTGAGTAACCCAGCGTTGAATGGTACTATGAGAAACGTTCAATAACTTGGCAACTGCACTTGTATTCATCTAGATTCCCCTCCTTTTGGTTGTAGAATTCTAGATAAAAGAAGCGATTCCTTTGCCGTTGACAAAACAAGTACTGATTCGCCAAAGATAGTGGATTTCCTACCTGTTTTTGCTGCCATGTCGATTTTATTTACCGGTACCGTCGTATTTCCAGTGGGTGTTCTTCCCGACGTAATATAATCATTTTGATGGGGAAAACGTATTTGCCAAGTAAGCTGGATAAGCGGGAAGGCGATTTAGAAATATTCCATTTGAAATATGGGTTAATTAATCAGGAAGAATGGATGACAGCTTCTCTTCGTTATCTTAGTCATGGCCATTTAGACACAATAGGCTGTTAACTCCCATTTGGGAGTCAACAGCCTGTTTACTTATTATTATTGGGGAACTACATATTTAGCCAGCTCTTTACTGATTTGATCTCCCATTCGCTTGGATTGCTCGGTGGCATCTTGAACACAGGAGATAAATGCTTCTTGTACCTGATGGGCTTGAAGTGCTTTCAGGCCAGCTTCCGTGGTCCCTCCCGGTGAAGTGACTTCTTTTCGCAGTACCGCTGGTGTTTTTGGAGATTTCTGCAGCATTTCGGCTGCACCGGTTAATGTCTGAAGGATTAATTGCTTTGCTGTTACGGCATCAAGGCCAATGGATTCCGCGGATCTTTCCAGAGCCTCGACCAGATAATAAATATAAGCGGGACCGCTTCCGGATAAGCCCGTTACGGCATCAAGCTGTGTTTCTTCGACGATGGCAACCGAGCCCACCGTTTCGAATAGTGTGATGGCCGTCTGCAATTGCGATTCAGTTGTATGTGCATTGGCCGACAGGGCAGTGGCTGACTGTCCGACGGCTGCCGATGTATTAGGCATAGCCCTTACGATGGCGACCGGTTTGGCTGCAATCCCTTCAAGGCTTACCGTATGGACCCCTGCCACAACGGAAATGATTAGCATATCTTCCCGGATGTATTCCTTTATGGATTGCATCGTGGTTAAAATATCTTTTGGCTTTACTGCAAGTACTACTATGTTCGCATTCTCTAGTAGTTGCGGAAGAGACCGTGTTGGGGTAACCCCATATTGTTCTGTTAGATAAGTGAATCGTTCATCATTTTTCTTGTTGGTCACAAAAATGTCAGCCGGGTTTATTACTTGCTGAGTGACCAAACCGGAAATGATTGCTTCGGCCATTGATCCAGCCCCGATAAAAGCTATTTTTTTCATTTCACTCACTCCTTTAATGCATACTAGTAACGGTCAGTTTTCCCAAATAAAATAAAAAAGACCCCTCATCCAATAAAGGACGAAAGGTCTGGCTTCCGTGGTACCACCTTTGTTCAACTCCTACAAAATAAAAAGGAAGTTGCACTTGAATCCGCTAACGTGGGATGAACGTCAGTTTTACTGAAGGCTCATAAGGTAGGTTCAATAATAGAGAGGACGGTGAAGCTTTTCAGCACATTTAAGAACTTCACTCTCTTTACGCCATCCATTATTTACTTGGCCTCAATCATAGCCGTGCCGTCTTTAATTACTTGTGATTATGAAGGATGCATGAGTACTCTGTCAATAGTAATATATGCTGAGCCTTAAAATATAGTCGTTAATTATGTGAAAATAATGACAATGTTCAGGATTATATGTAAAATAGTGATTACATACACAGTTTTCTAATAAAATAAGGAAATACCAAATTTTACGGATATATAAGCTTATTTAAATATAATATTAAGGTGGAAATAGACATGGTGAATTGGAATGGGGATATCGCAAAGCTTTCTCTGCCGACGCCGTTTGCAGTGGGCGATGTAAATGTTTACATAGTTAAAGGAGATGCCTTAACTTTAATTGATACGGGGGTTAAAACCGTACAATCAAAAGAGGCACTGAATGCTGGACTTGGGGAATTAGGGCTGCAACTATCTGATATTGAACAAATAATCTTGACGCATCATCATCCAGACCATGCTGGTGCACTCGATTTCTTCGATAAGAAAGTCCCGGTGTATGGTCATAAAAACAATCAGCGGTGGCTGACTCTAAGCGATGAGTTCCTTGACACCCATAATTCTTTCTTTCTAGACTTTGCAGGGAAATTGGGCGTGGCTGAAGAATTGAAACATAGATTGACCCATGACAAAGAAGAAATCCAATTCCTTAGTAAAAGGAACATGCAAGCACATTTGGCTGAGGGTGACGAACTTCCGGGCCTTCCAGGATGGCGAGTGATCGAGACTCCTGGTCATGCGCAAAGCCATGTTTCCTTTTATCGGGAGAGTGACGGCTTAATGATTGCAGGAGACCACTTACTTGCAAGAATTTCGCCTAATCCATTAATGGAGCCACCCTTGATTGTGGGTGGCGTTCGTCAACGGCCATTGCTTCAATACAATGCCTCCCTTCAAAAACTATTAGACTTTCCAATTTCTAAGGTTTATTCAGGACATGGGGGAGAAATTGATGGAGAGAAAGTGTCCGATTTGATTCGATATAGATTTGAGCGACAGCATAATCGGGCCATGCAGGTGAAAAGCATGCTCCAAGAAAAACCTTTAACGGGATTTGAAGTGTGTCAGCGTCTCTTCCCAAAAGTTTATCGTCAGGAAGTCGACTTGACACTCTCGGAAACGGTCGGTCAGTTGGATTATCTGGAGGATTTGGGTGAAATCGAATTGGAAATGCAATCGGGTGTCATTTTATATTCAAGTGCGACGACAGTTTCTAAGGGGATAATCTATTGAGTAAATTAAGCAGGAAAGTCATTGTCATTACCGGGGCTTCGGGAGGAATTGGAAAGGAAATTGCGATTCAATCTGCCCGACTTGGGGCAAGACTCGTTCTTTTGGCAAGGAGCCTGGATAAATTGCAGACTCTGAAGGAGAGCCTGACCAGCCAATACGGGGTCGATGTTTTTGTATGGAAGTTGGATGTTTCCGATACAGAACAAGTGGAAAGGGTCTTCGTTGACATCCACGACCAGGTCGGCACCGTGGATGTGTTGGTCAATAATGCCGGGCACGGCACGTTTAAAGAAGTCCTTGATACGGATTTAGAAGAGAGTAAAGGGATGTTTGCTGTCAATGTAATCGGCTTGATGGCCTGTACGAAGTTTGTGCTTCCACATATGAAGCGCAAACAAGCGGGCCACATCATTAATATTGCGTCACAGGCAGGGAAAATTGCAACACCTAAGTCCACACTTTATTCAGCCACTAAATTCGCGGTGCTTGGTTATTCGAATGCTCTCCGGCTTGAATTGATGGAAGACAACATTCATGTGACCACCGTCAATCCTGGGCCAATCGAAACCAACTTTTTTACTATAGCGGATGAATCCGGGACATATATGAAGGGCATTAAGAAATTCATGCTTAAGCCTGAGGATGTAGCAGCCAAAATCGTTGCTGCCATGCTAACTAATAAACGGGAAGTCAATCTGCCCGCCTGGATGAATATGGTGAGTAAGTTTTATACCTTGTTTCCAAGAATCACTGAGACCGTTGGGAAAAAAGCATTTTTTAAAAAATAGATACTTCTAAATATAAGTGAAGATTACTATTTTAATAAGAAATTAAGGGGAGTGTCATCTGACATTCCCTTTTTTTTGAATTTATTTGGATCAACTTTCCATTTTATGTAACCATTTCATTGGTAAATTCGTCTGTTTTATAGGAGGGATTTTGTATGAAGCTCGTTATGGGAAAGTCTTTTATCTTTTTATTCCTTTTTTTCATTCTGGGAAGCTGTCAATCCTTCTCTGAAGAGCAACCCCATAAGTCCATTGGCAAGGGAGAAGAAGGATTCATTACAGATTTAGATGATAAGCGGATTCTGATAAAAGGGACGTATTACAAGGTGAAAAATCATACGTATATACAAGATGAACATGGGGCAAAGCTCAGTTATTCAGACTTGGCAATCGGGATGAAAGTTAAACCATGGTACGGTGGAGAGGTCGAAGAATCATTTCCTTCGAAAGCGGATGCAGAATTGATACGGATTTTAAAGGATGAAGAGAGTCTAGAAGAGCAAAAGGCCGTAACTGCTGCACTTGAGCATGTGACTAAAGCTCCTAGTCAGCGTTTCATGGTTCTTGAAATCATTCATTTTCCTTCCGAGCATGTATACAATATTGAAATGATGAATCGCTCCAACTTGGACGCATCATTTACTGTGACCGTAGACGATTCTACTGAAGAAATCTTATATCTAAAATAATAACAGGGCAGAATCAAATAGATTCTGCCCTGCTTCGTTTTAGTCTTATGTTTTTTTATAAAGTTTTTGCACCCAGGTATTTTGGCGCCCAATAGGAGTTATTCATATCGGTGATGGTAATTCCTTTAGAAGAGGAAGCATGAATGAACTGATTGTTTCCAATGTAGATTCCAGCATGGGAAACACCCGTCTTTCCAGAAGAAGTATCAAAGAATACAAGATCGCCTTTTGATGGCGATGATACTTTCAATCCGGTATTCGCATAAAGCTGGGATGTTGTCCGTGGTAGGGTAATTCCTTGTGATTTTTGGAATACATAATAGATGAACCCCGAACAGTCAAATCCTGCTGGTGTCGTGCCAGCCCATTTGTATGGTGAGCCTATCAATGTTTTTGCATAATTAATCATGCTTGTATTATTGACATTATAAACACCGAGCGCATTGAAGGTATTTCTTCCTGCAATCCCATCGGCAGTCAATCCTTTAGCTTTTTGAAAGTTTTTTACGGCAGTTGTTGAATAGGCTCCGTAGTAAGTAGTCAGTGAACCAGTATATGTGAAATAACCTTTAGTTTTTAATAGGGTTTGTAGTTGTTTGACATCACTATGTGTCATTCCGGGTCTGAGGGTTTGATCTCCAATATTTGCAAACGCCTGAAGTGGGGTCAGCATTAATGCAGAAGCAACAGCAGCTGAGGCAATCCATTTCTTCATGTATCTCATTTCCTCTCTCTATCTCTCTATTCTTCTTTAACAATATTATCCTACAATACCATTGTGACAATCAAACCAGTTTTTGATTACATTTTCATTACAAAAAATAAGTAATAATACTTAGTGAAAAAACATAGAAAACGTTTTTCTTGAATAGTAAAAGGGTTAAAAGCCACGGTTCCCATTTTGGGCAAGATACCAACTAATTATATTTGTGAAAACTAGTTGGATATAATGGATTACTTTTAAAATAAAGGATTTTTATGGGTATTTAAAAGAGTCCCATAAAAAGGTGGAAATTTGTCATGAAACTTCCATTGAATGCGAACGTTTATTCGTTTAGAATGAGGGATATAATATAAAAGCGAACATATATTCTATGTAGGGTGAAGAAAAAATGGATTATAGCATGATGCCGAAACAATCAATTATGTGTATTGATATGAAAAGTTTTTATGCTAGCTGCTCAGCGGTCATGCATGGATTGGATCCGCTCGAATGTTATTTGGCAGTGGTGGGTGATAAGAATAGGGAGGGGAGCATTGTGCTTGCGGCTTCTCCAAAGCTAAAGAAGGAATTCGGTATAAAAACAGGTTCTCGGAAGTTTGAGATACCGAAAGATCCGCGCATTCTAGTCGTTGAACCCAAAATGGCCACTTATTTGAGAGTTTCGACGGAGATTACGCGCTTGTTTCACCGCTATGTTCCAAAAGAAGCGATTCATGTATACAGTGTGGACGAAAGTTTTTTGAAAGTTGATGGAGCGGCTTCTTTATGGGGGGATGCCTGGAATATTGCCAGGAAAATAAAAGATGACATTGAAAGGGAATTACAGATTCCAAGTGCAATCGGGATTGGGCCGAACATGCTGATGGCGAAGCTTTCTCTTGATCTCGAGGCCAAACATACAGGAATAGCTGAGTGGACATATGAAGACGTACCAGCTAAGCTTTGGCCGATTTCTCCGCTTCGTGAAATGTGGGGGATAGGAAGGAGGGTGGAAAAGACCCTTCATGGCATGGGAATATTCACTGTCGGGCAACTTGCCAATTATGACCTTCAATTGCTTGAAGCGAAGTTCGGGATTATGGGCAATCAGCTTTATCATCATGCCTGGGGAATCGATTTGTCAGATCTCGGGGCGCCGATCATCGAGGGGCAGGTCAGCTTTGGTAAAAGTCAGATTTTACTCCGTGATTACAAGGAAGAACACGAGATCAAGCAGGTTATGGTAGAAATTTGTGAGGAAGTCGGAAGAAGGGCTCGTACCCATAGGAAGGCTGGACGGACGATCAGTCTGAGCATTGGTTATAGTAAGGATGAGTTTGGCGGTGGGTTTCATCGCTCCCGTTCGATTGAGGAACCGACAAATATCACAATGGAATTGTATAAAGTCTGTCTTGAACTTTTTCATGAAAACTATCATAAGCAAAAAACGGTTCGTAGCGTTTCGGTCACACTCTCGAATATTGTGGATGATAATGAGATGCAGCTGACTTTATTTGATGCTTCACGGTGGAAAAAGCGGGAATTGAGTTATACCGTTGACCGCATTCGACATAAATATGGTTCAAAATCACTGTTGCGCGCGGTTTCGTATACGAAAGCCGGGACGGCCGTTTATAGAAGCGGATTGCTTAGCGGGCATAAGGCTTGACAAAGTCGTCAGAGGAGGAAAAAAGAATGATTCATGATCGGGGGCGTATCAAATGGACATCCATGATGCTACCGGAGCATGTGAAGATGTTGCGGGATTGGGTGGCGGAGGATAGCCATGAAGCAAGACGCATTCTCGATGAACAGCAGTTTGAAGAAATGAATGCTGTGATGGGGGAAGCGATGGAAGAAGGTAGAGAGGTCACGATTGCCTATTATGACAGAACCCGATACCAGCTTTTAATCGGAAGCATTCATTATTATGATGAATGCTTGCAAAGACTTCATATTATTGACCATTTTCAGCAACCACATTATATTCAACTTTCCCATATAGCGGATGTAAGATTGATGGAATAAGAATGGTGGGATTATCCCCATGGATGCACAAGAGTGCGGGAAAAGGACAGGGGTCCTTTCATCGTTTATAATGGGGGAATGGAACGAATAGGGGGAAATGAGATGTACATTGAATGGACAGATAGAGCAGCCGAAAAACTTTCCGATAAAATACAGGGAAAAGAAGGACATTTACAGTTGAAATATGATACAGATGGCTGTGGTTGCGTAGTAAGTGGCGTGACAGCTCTTTGGCTCGTTGACGAGCTTGAGGAGGATAATCAAAAAGTGGAAACCAATGGAATTCCCCTTTATGTCGAAAAATCTAAAATGATTTTTCTCGATGATATCATGACAATAGACTTTGTGGTCGAAGCAAACTGCTTTCAGCTAAAAAGCCCGAATCAAATCTTGAATCCAAGGATGAGTTACTTTAATAAACTCTAAAAAAAGCAAAGGGAGAATCCCGATAGTCGTGAGATTCTCCCTTTGTCTATTTCAATACAAGCTGTTCGAGAAATTGGTCGATCCGTTCCTCATATTCCTTGGGATTAGCATTATATGATTGTGCGTGAGCCCCGTTTTTTGCGAGGTAAAGTTGTTTTGGTCCTTTTTTTGCTTCATATAATTCAAGTGTCATGGAAGCGGGAATGAAAGTATCAGGTTCACTATGAATGAACAGCACTGGTTTTTCGATAGTACTAATGAAATCTATCGGTGATACTTCGTTCGTCCAATATCCATCACGAAGTTTGATGAACATGCGCCCAAGTGGAAAGATGCTCCAGGTTGGAAAAGGGATTTCCATACCGATTTGATGTTGAATTTGCTTTTCAAAATTGGAAAATGGACAATCGGCAATATAAAAATCTGCTCCATCTTCAAGCATGCCCGCATATAGAAGAAGGGTCACAGCCCCCATGGATTCACCATGAATGCCGAAGAAAAGATCTGAACCTTTACGTTTTTTTAACTCGTCAATCACGGCTTTCAAGTCGAATTTTTCATAATGTCCATAGCTGCTTGTTTTCCCACCGGAGTCTCCATGACGACGGTGATCATAGATGACCGCATTGAATCCACGCTTAAGGAAAATGTTCATGTACTTGATCGAGTTCGTTTTATTTTCTGTCACGCCGTGAGCAATAATGATCCACTTATTCGTAGGATGCGGTTCAATAAACATGCATTTCAAGGAATACCCAGATGGAGAAGGTACCCAGATTTCGCTTTTAGGCAGGGTATCAAAATCCTCTTGAATGAACCGTTTAGCCAAGACTTCACGATCTTTGATGAAATCATCTTCCTTCTTCTTCATGTACATGAGCCGATTAGAAAAATAAATACCGATGCCGACCATATACGTCAAGATGCCGGCAATTGCGAGACCCCATTTTTTCATGGTGAACCTCCTTGTTTTTAGTTTATTTTACCATGTTGAAAAATAAGAAAATACTGTTAAGAAATCGTCACGGGTAAAACCGGAGTCATGGTATAATAATGTATAATGTCAGGGGGTTTTAAGGATGAAAAAGAAACAGCCGCGCAATCAAAATCAAAGTAAAAAGCAAGATAAAGAAGCATCGTCATCATTGAAACTTGGTGATATGCTCAATCAAGATATCATGTCGCAGCTTCGCCAAAAACAAAAAGAATTAAACGATGCGGAACAAGAGAAGAGAGCAGCAGAAGAAGAAAAGAAACGTCAAGAAAGAAAACAGCGTGAGAAAAATAAATCATTCGAAGAGCTGTTGGGTGAAAGTGATCTTAACTGGAAAAACTATAAATGATTTTAATGAAATCGGGATGTTTATTATGACCCGACCAAAAAAACGATAAATGGAAAGCATCTTCGTTGGTACCCATGTACTTATAACGGGGATGTTTTTGTATGAGGAAAATGACATGGAACAAATTAAATTCCTTCGTAATTCTGTTTGGATGGCCGAATCGCTTTATTTTATAAAGCATAACGATTATATTAAAAGTAAGTTTGATAGGTACCCGCTTATCGAATGGACTACTATTAGTTGGTGATGAAATGGAAAAAAGAATAGAATCTGTACTGGAAAATCAACTATGCTTCCTTCTATATGCAAATTCGAGGGAAATGACCAAGAAGTATAAACCACTACTTACCAAACTTAACGTAACGTATCCTCAATATCTCGTTCTGCTTTTACTATGGGAGCAAGACACGCTTACAGTGAAGAAATTAGGGGAGTTACTTGCACTTGATTCAGGAACGCTCACTCCCATGTTGAAACGGATGGAGCAGAATGGGCTCATTGTTCGTGAACGGTCCACTAAAGATGAAAGGTCTGTCATGATTCAGCTGACTCGAAAGGGACTTGATTTAAGGGAAGAAGCCTGTTTCATTCCTGAACGCATTTCGGATATGTCCGGTGAAGATAAGCAAGTGGTTGAGGATTTGAAAGCGTCGCTGCTTCAACTATTAAAAACCTTGCAAGCACTTTGAAGGAATAGAAAAACGCCTGGGTTCACTTCAAACCCAAGCGTTTTTTTGTGAAATTGCTTTATTCTACTTCAATTTCAATGGCAACATCCACATTGCCGTTGATTGCTTTTGAATAAGGGCACATTTGGTGAGCTTTATGAACGAAAGTTTCAAATGAATTTTTATCGATTCCTGATCCCTTTACGACTAATGTTACAGCCAAGCTGTATTGATGCATATCACCCATCAATAAACTGACATTGGCTGTGACGTTTGAAGTAAATGTAGCACCTTCAATCTTTCCAACCGATTGTAAAGCACTATCAAAACAAGCAGCATATCCTGCTGCAAAAAGCTGTTCAGGATTAGAAGCTTCAGGCATCTGTTTAGCCCTTGGCGTTCCGGGCATTGCAATATCAACCGTAAAGTTTCCATCAGCTGAAATGGCCGTTCCTTCTCTTCCACCATCAACCGTTACGGACGTCGTAAATAGTGTTTTTGTCATTGTTTATCTCCCCAATCTTTTCATTTAGATTGTGCACAATTGAATTTTATAATATTAATTAAGAAATAGCAACAGAAAAGATCTTAGAAAGAACTCACCCTACACTTTTGCAGCTGAGTTATTTAAAAGTGTAGGGTATGACTCCCGGAATAAAAAAAAGCTATCCAACCGTAGGTGTACGGAAAGGATAGCTTTGCAGAGAAATGATTGCTAGTCTTTAAAGGGTGTTCAGGTTAGATTTATTCCCGGTGGTTTGCATATTTGCTTGCTTTGGTGAGTTGCTTCAACAGATCAAGTTCATCTTTTGAAAGAGAAGGGCTGTTGGCAGCCTGACAGTTTTCGCGAAGCTGTTGCACCGTGCTCGCCCCGGCTACGGCAGATGCAACGCATTGGTTCGATAATACATATTGCAGAGCCACAGCATTCAGCTTCTTGCCGGAAATCTCCTCTTTTAATTGTGGAAGTAAGTCCTTGAGTGCTTGATAGCTATAATCGAGGTAGCCGTCCTCACTAGCCTTGTTAAGCATTTTTTCACTTAGCAGCCCTTTGGCGAGAGGCCCCCGAGCAATGATGCTGACCTGCTTATTTTCCAAAAGTGGCATCCACTCTTCCGGACGGCGGTCCAGAAGGCTGTACTGCATCATCACGGAATCAATATCTGAATTCTCGACAAATGCCTTAATTACATTGGGCCGAATCGATGATATTCCATAGTACCGAATCAAACCTTCTTTTTTTAAGTCCTCAAAGGCTTCAATCGTTTCCTCCAAATTATCTTCAATCGTACCGCCATGCAGCTGATAGAGGTCAATATAGTCGGTGCCTAGTCTCTTTAGGCTGTCTTTTACGGCCGTCTTGATATAGTCACCGGATGGATCCCAGCTCCAGCCTTCTTTATTCTCCGTCCAGCGGTTTCCGACTTTCGTTGCTATGTACACTTGATCGCGAACTGGCTTTAGGCTTTCTCCCACAATTTCCTCGTTCACTCCAAAATCATATAAGTCAGCGGTGTCGAAGTAATTGATGCCTTCATGTAAAGCAGCCTTCACAATTTCGGCTGCCTTTTTTTGATCGGTTCCCAAAGACATGCATCCAAGTCCAATTTCGGATACAAGCAAATCCGAATTTCCTAATCTGCGTTTTTTCATGTTATCCTCTCCTTTATATCTTCATTGTAAAGGAGGAATCATTTTCACTCAAAGATTTCACTTGATCCTTTTTAAGGGGTGAGGTTCTTGTCGATGGATATCTGCAATCCAGTCATTGACATAAACATAGTCACTTTGTAGACTTTTGAGTTTTTGAACAATCTCCCAACTCTTTCCGGAGAAAACAATGCCATTTTCGAACACATGAATTTTCATCAAATCGCCCTCCATCCCTAGTATGGTAAAATGTATGAAGAATCATGCTGTAATTAGAACAGAGGAGTGGACAAGTTGAAAAAATTCGAAGAGAAAACATTATCAAGCAAAAAGATATTCACGGGTAAAGTAATCAATTTACAAGTGGATGATGTCGAGCTTCCTGATGGGAAAACGAGTAAACGAGAAATCATCAAGCATCCCGGGGCAGTCGCAATCATCGCTCTTACAGCTGAAGATAAGATCATCATGGTCGAACAGTACCGTAAAGCGTTGGAGAGAAGCCTGGTTGAAATTCCAGCAGGTAAGCTTGAAAAAGGGGAGGAACCCGTTCGGTCGGCAGAACGTGAACTTGAGGAAGAGACGGGCTATGAATGTGAAAGAATGGAGCATATCATCTCTTTTTATACGTCTCCAGGCTTTGCGGATGAGCTAGTCCATCTCTATTTGGCCCACAATTTGAAAAAGAAAAAAGATGCGGCACCATTGGATGAAGATGAGTTTGTCGAGGTGATCGAGCTGACATTGAAGGAAGCTCAAAACTATCTGGATGAAGGGAAGATCCAAGATGCCAAAACGGCCTACGCCGTACAATATTTGCAGTTGAAAAAGGCGTTGAATGAATAAATGAAAGAATACTATGCTGATTTCCATATTCATATCGGCAGGACGAGAAGTGGGAAGGCGGTTAAGATCACCGGAGCTAAAACGTTGACCTTCAGCAACATAATCGAAGTGGCAAGCGAACGAAAAGGACTCGATATGATAGGGGTTATAGACTGCCATTCTCCTGAGGTTATTGAAGAGATAGAAGCTGGAATTCACAATGGGGAAATTACGGAAATGGAGGGTGGCGGACTTCATTATCGGAACCTCACCATCATCCCAGGGTCGGAAATTGAAATATATGACCACAATTGCCATGGACCGATTCATGTTCTTGCCTATTTTCCAAATATGGAAGTGATGAAGAGGTTTTCATCATGGATGAGTAATTATGTGAAAAATATTACGTTGAGTTCCCAGAGGATTTATTGTGACGGGCGAAAGTTGCAAGAAACCGTCAAATCCCTTGGAGGGCTGTTCATCCCTGCGCATGTTTTCACCCCCTTTAAAAGCTTGTACGGTAAAGGCGTAAAGGAAAGCCTGGCGGAAGTGTTCGATCCGAAGCTCATTGATGCCATCGAACTTGGTTTAAGCTCGGATACCTATTTGGTGGAGGACATAAAAGAATTGAAATCGTATACCTTCCTGACGAATTCGGATGCCCACTCCCTTGGAAAGATAGCCCGTGAATATCAAATGCTATTGCTTCAAGAACCGAGTTTTACAGAGTTGGAAAAAGCGCTTAAGGAAGAAGAAGGTCGTAAAGTGACAGCCAATTATGGATTGAATCCCTTATTGGGTAAATATTATCAAACCGTTTGCGGAAGTTGCCTTCATAAAATGGCCATAAATGCTGAGGCATGCAGTGAATGCGGAGGCAAGAAGATCATTAAGGGAGTTTCCACACGTATTGCCGAATTATCCGTTTCTGGAAAAGGGGAGGAAAAGAGGTCCCGACCGCAGTATATTCATCAGGTTCCGCTTGATTTCATTCCGGGCCTTGGCCCGAAGTCCATGGACAGACTGCTGGGGGCCTTCGGAACAGAGATGAATATCCTTCATGAGGTGACTCTCGAACAGCTTTCAGAGGTCGTTCCATTGAAATTAGCCCACTTTATAGATTCCGCAAGAAAAGGGATATTGGGTTTTGATGCAGGAGGAGGCGGCAAATATGGGAAAGTTAAGATGTGATAACACAGGCTTTCCCGATATAAGCTTTTCAAAAGGCATTTCTAGATGGAAGTGCCTTTTGTGCTTGTTATAGATATCACTTGGTAGCCATTAGTCTTTTTGTGAAATAGAAAAGGGATTCATTTAACACTTTGTATAATGACTAAAAAGCCAGGAAGTTACACAATAGGAATAGGAAATAAATCATAATAAGGAAGTGACACGAATATAGGCGCAACATGAAGGCGTAAACTCGCGACTGAAATTCCGAGTTTAATTATCTGAGTATTTTGTGAGTTTGTGGGTGACGGATTACATAAAGGAAATGCTTCACCCCTACATTATATAGTAAAATCTCGAACAATTAGGAGGAGTTATAATGACTGAAACAATAAAAGTAAAAGAATTATCTCATTTTATAGGCGGTCAAATGGTTGCAGGACAAAACGGGAGATTTTCGGATGTATTCAATCCTTCAAGTGGAGAAGTCATTGCGAAAGTACCGTTAGCTTCGATTGAAGAAGTAAAGGGAGCCATTGATAAAGCCAAAGCTGCATTTCCCGCTTGGCGTGACATGTCCGTAGCAAGGCGTGCGGATATAGTGATCAAGTTTCGTAACTTGCTTACGGAACATACAGATGCCCTAATTGATCTGATTTGTACAGAAAGCGGTAAAACGGCAGAAGATGCAAAGGGCGAGATTACCCGTGGAATAGAATCTGTGGACCTTGCCATTGGAGCGCCCCATTTAGTGAAAGGGGAATATTCCGTCAACGTCGGTGGACAGATCAATGTCTATTCGGCGAAGTACCCACTTGGCGTCGTAGCAGCCATTTCTCCATTCAACTTCCCAATCATGGTGCCACTGGCCCAGACGAGCATGGCAATTGCTGTAGGCAATGCAGTCATTCTGAAAGCTTCGGAGCGAGTTCCGATGACAGCTTTATTCGTGAGTGAATTATGGAAGAAAGCAGGATTGCCGGACGGTATTTGGACCGTTATCAATGGTGATAAGGACGCTGTCAATGAATTATTGAGAAATCCAGAAGTGGAGGCAATCTCCTTCGTGGGCTCTACGCCGGTGGCTCAATATATTTATGAGACGGGAGCGAAACATGGTAAGCGTGTGACGGCTCTTGGTGGCGGGAAGAACAATATGGTTGTCATGCCTGATGCGGATTTAGAACAAGTGGCAAACTCTTTTATTGGAGCTGCATATGGAGCTGCATCCCAGCGTTGCATGGCCATTTCAACGCTCATGCCTGTTGGAGAAGAAACAGGGGATCGTTTAATAAAGATTTTAAAAGAAAAAATCGGCGCATTGAAAGTGGGCTCTTACACAGACCGGGAAGTTGACTTCGGACCTGTTATATCCCAACAATCAAAAGAGTCGGTAATTGCTGCGATTGACAAGAGCATTGAAGAAGGTGCAACGGTAGTGTGTGATGGACGGGAATTAGACATCGTGAAAGAATCCAGTGGTTTCTTTGTCGGCCCGACATTAATTGACCATGTAAAGCCAGGAATGGATATATATGAACAGGAAGTGTTCGGACCCGCCCGTAATGTTGTTCGGGTCGCTTCACTAGAAGAAGCGATTAAGCTGATCAACGAACATGAGTTAGGGAATGGTGTCACCATTTTCACCAATGATGGAGCGGCAGCTCGGAAATTCACAACGGAAATAGACGTTGGGATGGTAGGAGTTAATGTCCCGATTCCAATCCCTGTCGGCTACCATAATTTTGCTGGATTTAAAGGGTCTAGATTCGGTGAAGGTCATATGTTCGGACCAGACCAAGCCCGTTTCTTTACAAAAACAAAAACTGTCTCAGAACGATGGTTGACATCGTCCGCCAATACGGGGTCGACATTTGCCTTTCCAAGCAATAATGATTGAAGATTGAAATACAAAGAATCCCTGAAACTATTTTAGGGATTCTTTAGGTCCTTTTAATGAAGCTTCATAGAAAGAGAGTTAATTGGAACGTAAAGTATGGAAAGCCAAAGAGGATTAGTTTTGCTTTTTAAAGCTAATGGAGAGAGTCCTGACAGGGAAATCTGATGCTGCCAGGGCTCTTTTTAGTTTATTGTTTTTGCATAAATGCAAGTGTCTCGTAATGTCTTGCCGTCGGCGCTTAAAGCATCATTATGTAAAATCCCTTCCAGGGTAAATCCAAGCTTTTCAGGAATCCGTTTGCTGGTAAGATTGTTGGGATCACAACGGATTTCAATTCTCTTGGCCCCATAATGATTAAAGGCGAATCTTGTTAACCTTTCTACCACTTCAGTTATATATCCTTTGTTCCTGTATTCCGTATCGATCCAATAACCGATTTCAAACTTGGGGATGTCCCAGTTAATTCGATGGAGGCCAGTGGAGCCTATGAATTGACCGTCTTCTTTCCTATAAATATGGAGTCTAATATCTTCTTTTAAGATAAAATCAGCATATGCTTTCAGGACATTCTTTTCTGAAGCTTCTATTGATGGTTCTTGCTGGGCAAACGGAAGCCATGTCTTCAACTCGTTTCGTGAACGGACTATGGCTTCATATACGTCAAGTCCATCTCCCGGTAGGCAAGGTCTTAAATATAAGCGAGAAGTTTCAATTTTTTCTGGAAAATCCATTAGTATAGCTTTCATATTACCCCTCCAAACAACTTTATGGAAAATTATAACACGTCTTTTATGAAAAATGTTCTACGACTCTGTAAATTACGCTTGAATCCTTGTCATAAATAAAACAGAAAAAACATAGATTCTAGTAAGTGGAGTTGGGAGGATAGATAAAAGATGAAAAATAGATCTGCCATACAAAATGCTGTAAGGAAACATGTTAACGAACATTCCTCATTATACGTTTTTATCACTGTACTCTTTTTAATGGGTGTCATTTTTGGTGCTGTTCTCGTAAACAGTTTGAGCTTTACTCAAAAGGAAGATTTGTTCTACTATTTATCACAATTCTTCGGACAAGTTTCCAAAGGGGAATTTGCTTCTTCACACGATATGTTCAGTCAAAGTCTTATGCATAACCTTAAATATATTGGGGTCATCTGGATTCTTGGGGTTTCGGTTATCGGTTTGCCAGTGATATTAGTACTGTTATTTGTAAAAGGTATGGTTGTGGGATTTACGGTCGGATTTTTAGTCAATCAAATGGGGTGGAGTGGATTCCTATTATCATTTGTGGCAATCCTACCGCAAAATATATTCATTGTCCCGATCTTTATCGTGATCACGGTTCTGGCCGTATCGCTATCCATGAAGATGATCAGCCGCATTTTTCTTAAACAGGTTCGGGAGCCTTTAAAGCCGATTATTTCCCGCTATGTTTTTTCCTTGATCTTGGCTGGGGTATTTTTAATTGCAGCAGCTGCATTTGAAGCATATTTATCCCCTTCCTTAATGAAAAATGTCGTAAGCTTCTTGGGGTAATGAAGGATAGCTACGCATTCATCATGATTTTTTTGCTATTAATAAGGAAATCTATTTTGACAGTTTTCCCTCATTTGATATAATGTATAAGATAGCGGCGCGGGAGGGAATATTGGTATGGAAATAGAAAATAGAATTGATAGAATAAAAAAGCAGTTGCACTCGTCCAGCTACAAATTAACGCCTCAGCGAGAAGCGACCGTCCGCGTTTTACTTGAGCACGAAGAGGATCATTTAAGCGCAGAAGACGTTTACCTCCTTGTCAAAGAAAAGTCGCCGGAAATTGGATTAGCAACGGTATACCGTACGCTAGAGTTGCTGACTGAATTGAAAATAGTAGATAAAATTAACTTTGGAGACGGAGTTTCCCGTTATGATTTAAGACAAGAAGGCGCAGCGCATTTCCATCATCATCTGGTTTGTGTGGAATGTGGAGCGGTAGATGAGATCCAACAAGACTTACTTGAAGACGTGGAAGCCATTGTCGAGCGTGACTGGAACTTCAAGATAAAAGACCATAGATTAACCTTTCATGGCATTTGTCATCGATGTCATGACAAAGTCGAAGATAAAGATGAATAAAGTCGGACCTTCTCCCCTACCTGGAGAAGGTTTTCTGGTTTTAAAAGAAAATAGTTTGCCTGTTTAACCTGGGTTAGAAATAGATAGAACTTTTTTTCCTCTTCTTTACCGAAAGATGTATAAAACTTGTCCCGATGGGCATAGATTGATACAAAGTGCTCGGATAGGGAGGGGAAAGCATGAAAACGTCATTGAAGCTAGTTTTACATACAGCTAAAGTGATGATACTCTTCGTTAGCTTCACTGTTCTTTTTTACATAGGAATGGTATGGTTAAATCAGGAATATCATAGTTATCATCGGTACGATGAACCAAAAGGCACAGCTGTCAAAGTATCAAAAGCTGTTGATACAGGTGATGATGCATGGTTTGAACGCTTAATGTTGTTTTATTTAAACGGGGAGTAATGAATATGGAGAATCAAATTAAGGATTTCATTCATTTTTTGACCATTGAAAAGGGTCTTGCCAAAAACACACTCGTCTCGTATGAACGTGACTTGAAATCATATTGGGCCTATTTAATGAATGTAGAAATGATTACCGATTGGAATGACTCACGTCGGGCAAACATCTTACACTTTCTTGCTCATTTGAAAGACCAAGGGAAATCGTCGAAAACCATTGCCCGCCATATTGCTTCAATCCGATCCTTCCATCAATTTCTCCTTCGTGAAAAGGTGACTGACCAGGATCCAGCTCTACATATAGAAACACCCAAACCTGAAAGAAGCCTTCCAAAGGTGTTAAGCATGGAAGAGGTGGAAGCCTTATTGGAAGCCCCAAAGGTAATGAACGAATATGGATTACGTGACAAAGCGATGCTTGAACTGATGTATGCGACAGGAATGCGTGTCAGTGAATTGATCTCAATGGATGTGAGCGATGTACATGCGACGATGGGTTTTGTCCGTTGTATCGGAAAAGGGGATAAAGAAAGAATCATCCCTATCGGACAAACAGCACTGGGGGCCATCGGGAATTACTTGGATAGTGCCCGTGGTGAATTTGCCAGTCCAAAGCATCGGACGGATTCACTTTTTTTGAATCACCATGGAAACAGGTTGACGAGACAGGGATTTTGGAAGATCTTGAAAAAACTCGTGAAAGAGGCGAGAATCGAGAAGGAAATTACACCGCATACACTAAGGCATTCTTTTGCCACACATCTTTTGATGAATGGAGCAGATTTACGGGCCGTTCAGGAGATGTTGGGGCATGCGGATATTTCGACGACTCAAATCTACACACATATTACGAATGTTCGGATAAAAGATGTGTATTCTAAATTTCATCCAAGAGCTTAGAAATTAGTAGATTGAAAGTGTAGGAGGAAAGGCCTCCTGCACAAGTAATGGTGAATCAGCCATCAGGAATAGGTGGCCCAATTTATTGGACCATGATAAGCTGAAACTATAAAAATCTTTTTTAAAATTATGAGTCTGTTTTTCTATATAAAGATTAAGGTACATAACAATTGTCTAAAACGATTGGTATCGTTTACAATAAAGAGGTCAGACTTCTGACGTTTCGGTTATGGTAGGTTAAGTGGACAATAAACGGGGAATATAAAAGGGTATAATACTATTTATTGGAGGGAATTAGCATGGAAAAAAATTCAGCATTTAAACGCATTTTTGTAGTTGTCATGGACTCAGTTGGGATTGGCGAAGCACCGGATGCAGATTTATTCGGTGATAAAGGAGCAGATACACTTGGCCATATCGCTGAGAGAATGAATGGATTGAACATGCCGAATCTTTCTAAAATGGGTTTAGGCAACATCCGTGACATTAAAGGTATCGCAAAAACAGAGCAACCGATTGCTTACTATACAAAAATGAAAGAAGCGTCAACAGGAAAAGATACGATGACTGGCCATTGGGAAATAATGGGTCTTAATATCACAACACCATTTCAAGTATTTCCGAACGGTTTCCCTGAGTTATTAATCAATGAACTTCAAGCGAAGACGGGACGTTCAATCATAGGGAATATACCTGCAAGCGGAACGGAAATCATTGAAAGACTTGGCGAAGATCACATGAAAACGGGAGCTTTAATTGTGTATACATCTGCTGATTCTGTTTTACAGATTGCCGCTCATGAGGACGTAGTCCCATTAGACGAGTTATATAAAATTTGTGAAATTGCACGTGAGTTGACGATGGCTGATGAATTTAAGGTTGGACGCGTTATTGCAAGACCTTTCATTGGAGAGCCAGGAAGCTTCAAAAGAACACCTAACCGTCATGATTATGCATTGAAGCCATTTAACAGAACGGTAATGGATGAAATGAAAGATGCTGGGTTGGATGTTTTGGCAATTGGGAAAATCTCGGATATCTTTGATGGTGAAGGAGTCACCGAATCATTACGTACAGTCTCCAATATGGACGGAATGGATAAATTAATCCAAACCATCGATCAAGACTTTAAGGGATTAAGCTTCTTGAATCTAGTGGACTTCGATGCCTTATATGGTCACCGTCGTGATCCGGAAGGCTACGGAAAGGCTTTGGAAGAGTTCGATGCTAGAATGCCTGAAGTCATAGAGAAGCTGACAGAAGATGACTTGTTGATCATCACAGCCGACCACGGGAATGATCCGATTCATGAAGGTACAGACCACACTCGTGAGTATGTTCCATTATTAGTTTACTCAAAACGTTTCACAAAAGGCACGGAGTTACCAGTAAGAGATACTTTTGCTGATATTGGTGCAACAGTTGCCGCTAACTTTGATATAAAGATGCCTACATATGGGAAAAATATTTTAGGCGACGTGAAATAAGGGAGGGTAAATATGTTTAATAGCATTGAAACAGCTGCTGAATTTATAAAGAATAAAGTGGAAGGGACTCCAGATATAGGCTTGATTCTTGGATCTGGTCTTGGGGTATTGGCAGATGAAATTGAAAACCCGATAATTATCCCTTATCATGAAATCCCGGAATTTCCCGTCTCGACTGTAGAAGGACATGCAGGTCAGCTTGTCATCGGAAATCTGAGTGGCAAACAGGTTGTAGCCATGCAAGGTCGTTTCCATTTCTATGAAGGATACTCAATGGAGAAAGTCACTTTCCCGGTACGTGTGATGAAACTGCTTGGTGTTGAAACATTAATCGTAACCAATGCTGCTGGAAGTGTGAATAAAAGCTATGCACCGGGAGATCTGATGATCATTACGGACCATATCAATTTAATGGGAACTAACCCATTGATTGGTGCAAATGAAGACCGCTTTGGTCCTCGTTTCCCTGATATGTCAGAAGCTTATAATAAAGAATTGCGGGCAAAAGCTAAGACGATCGCTTCTACGCTGGGCTTGGATGTAAAGGAAGGCGTCTATATTGGGAATTCTGGTCCTACCTATGAAACTCCGGCAGAAGTAAGGATGGCAAGAGTTCTTGGTGGGGATGCAGTGGGCATGTCCACTGTTCCGGAAGTTATCGTTGCTAGACATTGTGGGATGAAAGTACTCGGGATATCTTGCCTTACAAACATGGCTTCTGGTATTTTGGACCAGCCCCTGTCACACGTGGAAGTTATTGAAACGACAGAAAAAGTAAAAAGCAGTTTTCTGGAGTTTGTTAAGTCGATTGTTAAAGATTTATAAATCGGATTTAAAATAATACAAGTACAGTCGAAACTAAGGCTGTCTTTAAAGAATGGGGAATGACTTATGAGAATGGTTGACTTAATCGCAAAAAAACGTGATGGAAAGACACTTTCCACTGAAGAGATTCAGTTTATTGTGGAAGGCTTTACAAATGGAACGATTCCTGATTATCAAATGAGCGCATGGGCAATGGCAATCTATTTTCAGGAGTTGAACGAGCAGGAGCGTGCTGATTTAACGATGGCCATGGTAGAATCCGGTGATCAAATAGATTTATCGATGATAGAGGGAATTAAGGTCGATAAGCACTCTACAGGTGGCGTTGGTGATACGACCACACTTGTTCTTGGACCATTAGTGGCAGCTGTAGGCGTTCCAGTGGCAAAAATGTCAGGGCGCGGCCTTGGCCATACAGGTGGAACCATCGATAAATTGGAATCCGTTAAAGGGTTTCATGTGGAAATTGAAAATGATGAGTTCATTGAACTTGTCAATAAAAACAAGATAGCCGTTATTGGTCAAAGTGGTAACTTAACTCCAGCAGATAAAAAGCTTTATGCATTACGTGATGTAACGGCTACCGTCAATAGCATCGGGTTGATTGCTGGTTCCATCATGAGTAAGAAAATAGCTGCTGGTGCGGATGCGATTGTTCTTGATGTAAAAACGGGTGCAGGTGCATTCATGAAGACACTTGAAGATTCCGAGAAACTGGCACATGCAATGGTGAGCATAGGAAATAATGTCGGCCGTAATACGATGGCAGTCATTTCAGACATGAGCCAACCTCTTGGTTACGCAATCGGGAACGCTCTTGAAGTTAAAGAAGCGATTGATACGCTTAAAGGGGAAGGTCCGGAAGATTTAACGGAACTATCTTTAACGCTAGGAAGTCATATGGTGTACCTTGCTAAAAAAGCGGGCTCCCTTGAAGAAGCCAGAACCCTGCTTGAAAATGCAATCAAGGATGGTTCAGCGCTTCGATCATTCAAAATCTTCTTGGAGGCACAGGGAGGAGATGGCTCAGTTGTAGAACAGCCAGAAAAACTTCCACAGGCTGCATACACTTTTGAGCTTGAAGCTAAAGAAGACGGATATGTATCGGAAATCGTTGCTGATGAAATCGGTACGGCTGCCATGTTATTAGGTGCTGGACGTGCTACTAAAGAATCGGAAATTGATTTGGCTGTAGGTCTTATGCTTCGTAAGAAAATCGGTGAAACCGTGGCTAAAGGTGAATCACTTGTAACCATTTACAGTAACTTTGAAGATGTTTCAAAAGTAAAAGAGAAATTATACGAAAACATTACAATTTCCAAGGAAAAAGTTGAAAAACCAACGTTGATCTATAAAGAAATCATGGAATAATGATTCGCCAAGCAGGTCACTCTTTTTAATAGAGTGACCTCAGACTGTAGACAAACTCGATGAAAATCGACTTTGCCTACAGTCTTTTTTATTTTAAAATAAAAGTATTAAAACTTGAGGTGATAAAGATGCTTTCGAAACATGATTCTATTCAGCGAGATCAACTTGAAATGATTACTTTGGATCAATTGGTGCCAGCGAACCATTTGGTTCGTAAAATTGAGGCGGCCATTGATTTCTCTTTCATTTATGATTTGGTGAAAGATATGTATTCTGAGGTAGGT